>JBEKJW010000034.1:0-24900 GCA_050011035.1 Candidatus Acidiferrales bacterium | reverse complement strand
GCAGCCGCGGCGGCAGGGAATGCGGCGTACAACGGCGGATATGGCACGAGTTTTGCGCCAGCTGGCGCGCGTTCCGTGATTCCGGGAATGAATTCATCGGCGGCGGGAGCTGCAGCGGAAGGCACCGAGCCTGGACTCGCGGGACCGCCACGCGCAGTGATCCCGACGTCGCTTGGCTACACCCCGGGCGCGGCTGAAGCCTTCGAGCTGAGCGGCGCGCCGGACCGCCCCGTGCCGCAGCGTCTCCAATTTGAAAGCGACGGCTCCGGCGGGATTGCGCTAGGCGAACCCGCAACCGCGAGTGCGGCAGTAGTTCCGCCGATCATCGATGCGGGCGCGAGCACGCCGGGAGCGCTACCGTCGATCGAGCAGATTGCCGACCTGAAGCCGCTCGGGCAAGTCAGCGCGAGCTTCATCGTTGCGGTGAATGGCGAAGGCCTCTGGATCATCGACCAGCACGTCGCGCACGAACGCGTGCTGTTTGAACAGCACCTCCGCGCACGTCGCGAAGGCGAGCTCGGTGGCCAGCGCCTTCTTGCACCGATCGTCGTCGAGTTGAGCCCGCGCCAAATCGTGATCTTCGAGCAAATCTCCGAGGAGCTTCGCGCCAACGGCTTCGAAGCCGAACTGATGGGCGCGCGAAGCGTGGCGATTCAGGCGGCTCCGGCCGGCGTCACAAGCGGGGACGCTGAGCGCCTGCTCTACGAAATTCTCGACGGCATCGCGCGCGAAAATCAGGCCATCTCCATCGACTCGCTCCAGGCGAAAATCGCCGCCTCAACGGCGTGCCACGCGGCGATCAAAATCAACACACCGCTCGACTCCACGAAGATGGAATGGCTGCTCGGCGAACTCGCGAAGACCGAATACCCGATGAGCTGCCCGCACGGGCGCCCGGTCGTGCTGCGCTATTCGGTACGCGAAATCGAACGCGCCTTCAAACGAATTTGAACGCCATGAGGCAGTGGATCATCGCGATCGATGGGCCCGTAGGCTCGGGGAAAAGCACGCTCGCGCGGCGCGTGGCCGAGTTGATGGGCTACGTCTACATCGACACGGGCGCAATGTACCGCGCGCTAGCGCTGAAGGCGCTCAAACGCGGGCTTTCGCTCGAAGCGGACGCTGAACTCGAATCCCTGGCGAAGGCCACCCGCATCGATCTTCGAACCAACGTGGGTGCCGACTCTGGCTCGCAACGCATCCTGCTCGATGGCGAAGACGTAACCACCGCCATCCGCACCCCGGAAGTCTCGCAAGCCGCTTCAAAAGTGGCGGTCAACGCAGGCGTGCGGCACGTGCTCGTAGCCGAGCAGCGCCGCGCCGGTATCGCCGGCGGCGTAGTAATGGAAGGGCGCGACATCGGCAGCGTCGTATTCCCCGAAGCGGAGCTGAAGATTTTCCTCACCGCCTCACCCGAAATCCGCGCCCAGCGCCGCTGGCGCGAACACCAACAAAAAGGCGACCAGATCGACCTGCAGCGCACGCTCGAAGAGATTCGCGAGCGCGATAAGCGCGACGTGGGCCGCGCTACATCGCCGCTCGTACGTGCCGAAGACGCCATCTTCGTCGACAGCACCGCCATGGAACCGGAAGAAGCCGCCAAGCTCGTCGTAATGCTCGCGAAAGACGGCGTAGCCCGCGCAGCCACGAAGTAGCGCCATTCCCACGCAGCACAGCCCGACGGATCGCACAGCTCGCCCTTCGATTATTCCGCCGGTCAACGGATCGAGCTGGGATAAGCGCGGATGTACTCCTCCAGAACTTGCTCTGCGGTGCCGTGACGGTCGATCTGCGGTTCAAACCAGACCGTTTTGTTGCCGCTGGTCCATGTGAAGTCGTCGTCGATCTGGTACACATCGGAATTCAGGATCGTCACGCGCTTCAGAAACGGACTAGGCCGCAGAATCTTTTGCAAGTCGTTGTTCTTGAGGTCGTGCTGGGCCCATGCGCTATTCGGGTACTCGGTGATCTGGATCCTTGCGATGTCAAGCCCGCCGCCTTCGTACTCCACTTCGTAAGTAAACGATTGGCACGGGCACGGCCACGAATCTTTCTGCGCCGGTGGCACGGGATGCGCGGTGACGCTTGGTTGTTGTGGCGTCCAGTTTCCGATAGGCGTCAGCAACAGCACCTCGCCAGGCGGCTTCTGCGTCACGGCGGGGAGCTTCGCCGGATCGCTCATGAGGCCCTGGTATTCCGCAGCAAGGGCATCGACGCTGCCTGGCTCGACACGATTACGCTTCAACGCCAGCCGAATCGCGGCGTGTGACGAGAACCCAACCGCCGCAAAGAACAAAGCAAGAAACGCCGCCACGGCTAGCCGCGCTCTAGCGGACGTCCCCGTGTTGCGGGCCGGCTCAGCGGCGAAGCGCCGCCTGTCAACGACGGCCTGAAGCCAGAGCGCGAGTCCCAGAAACCCCGCCACATTGATCTGCCACGACTCGTCGAGTGTGATCCCGCACCACGAGAAACACATTTTTGCGAAGCGATGATCCCAGCTGATCCGCGCGAGATTCGCGATGGCTACTCCGCCGCAGACGAGCCCGATCCACGGGATCCATCGCAGCCGCGAGCGCGCTGTGAACCATCCGAACACGACGTACATCGGCAGCACGATCGCAACCGCTCGATACACGATCGACCAGTCCATCTCCCCGCGGCGGTAGTCCGACGACAGAACTTTGTAGAACGGCGAGGGCTGGTCGCTGGCGAGAAAGATCAGCACGGTCGTGGACAAGGCACAAATCACGCCGGCGCGAATCGAGATGTCGCCGCGGAGAACGAGCGCGCCGCACACGGCGATGCCGAAGCACGCTGCGGTGACCAGCCGGAAGGGCGTGTCACCATGCGAAGCGTAGTAAAGTCCTACCTCGAAGATGAACCACTCGTAGAAGATCGACGAGACGAAGCCGGCGAGAGCAAGCGTAGGGATGACGGTCCACGAGGGAGTGGTCCTCGGGCGAGCGGCACCTTCGAGCGGGTGAGCGATTTGAGACATGAGCAGTTACGCGAGGATAGCTCCAAACTGCCATTCGCGAAGCGCTATCTTGAACGACGCAAAGCGCAAGAGTGGACTGTGCGGCACAAGAAACAAAAACGCGCACAGCCCGCTAAGGCTGTGCGCGTTCCCCTGTAAATGCAATTCGTGTTATCGGTCTGTTTACGACGGGCTGGACATCGACGCCAGAAACTCGCCGTTGGTTTTGTTTTTGGATAGGCGCCCAAGCAGCAGCTCCATCGCTTCCACCGTGGAGAGCGGGCTCAGCACCTTGCGCAGCACCCAGATGCGGTTCAGCTCGTCGGGCGGCAGCAGCAGTTCGTCTTTACGCGTACCCGAGCGGTTGATATCGATCGTGGGGAACACGCGCTTGTCGACCAAGCGCCGGTCGAGGTTAATTTCCATGTTGCCGGTGCCCTTGAACTCTTCGAAAATCACGTCGTCCATACGGCTGCCGGTATCGATCAGCGCGGTCGCCATGATGGTCAGCGACCCGCCCTCTTCCACGTTACGTGCAGCGGCAAAGAATCGCCGCGGTCGCTGCAAAGCGTTCGCGTCGATACCGCCGGAAAGCACTTTGCCGGAAGGCGGCGTCACGGCGTTGTAAGCGCGGCCGAGACGAGTGAGCGAGTCGAGCAGGATCACCACGTCGCGCTTGTGTTCCACCAGGCGCTTGGCCTTTTCGAGCACCATTTCGGCGACCTGAATGTGGCGTTGGGGCGGCTCATCGAACGTCGAGCTGATCACTTCGCCCTTCACGGTGCGCTGCATGTCCGTAACTTCTTCCGGCCGCTCGTCGATCAGCAACACGATCAGCGCGACTTCCGGATGATTCGTGGTGATCGAGTTCGCGATCGACTGCAGCATCATGGTTTTACCGGTACGGGGCGGCGCGACGATCAATCCGCGCTGGCCTTTGCCGATGGGGCAGAGCATGTCGAGCACGCGTCCGGTGAGATTTTCCTTCGTGGTCTCCAGGCGAATGCGGTCCTGAGGGTAAAGCGGCGTCAGGTTATCGAAGAATATCTTCGAGCGTGCGACCTCGGGATCTTCGAAGTTGACGGCTTCCACCTTGATCAGCGCGAAGTAGCGCTCGCCGTCCTTGGGAGGGCGGACCTGGCCGGAGACGGTGTCGCCGGTGCGGAGATCGAATTTGCGGATTTGCGACGGCGAGACGTAGATGTCGTCCGGGCCGGGAAGGTAGTTGTATTCGGGCGCGCGGAGAAATCCGAACCCGTCCGGCAGGCACTCGAGGACGCCTTCGGAGAAGATCAACCCGCTCTTCTCGGTCTGCGCGCGGAGGATCTGGAAGATCAACTCCTGCTTGCGCATGCCGGAAGCGCCGGGGATGTTCAATTCCTTGGCGATCTTGGCGAGATCGGTGATGTTCTTATCTTTCAGTTCTGCTAGTGAAATACTGACGGTGCTCATTGCTTCCTGTTCCTCTTCTTTTTTTTTCATGTTGCTTTCTGTGGTTTCCGATTGGACTACGGGCGGGTGGAAGGCAGGTACCAGCCAATCTGTCCAGACTTAACTTACAAACGGGATATCGTTCAGACTTTCCGAAACCTCTGGCGCGGGCCTCGCCTGCTGTGCAGATTTGGAAGGACCAGAGGGTTTCAATTCGTTAATTCATTATCCTGCGCCACATCCGAGCCGAACTTCGATTCCACGCCGCCCACCGGGGGAATAACGGGGGAGGGCAGAGGATGCTCGAGCGCGAGCTGCAGAACTTCGTCCATCGATTCGACAAAGTGGATCGACATCTGCGACCGAATTTCCATTGGAATGTCGGCGAGATCTTTTTCGTTGTCTTTCGGCAGGATCACGGTGTGCAATCCCAGGCGGTGCGCTGCCAAAAGCTTTTCTTTCACCCCGCCGATCGGCAGGACTTTGCCGCGCAGCGTGATTTCACCGGTCATCGCGATGTCGCAGCGCACCGGAATGTGCGTGAGCGCGCTGACGATCGACGTGCAGATTGTGATGCCGGCCGAAGGTCCGTCCTTGGGGATGGCGCCCTCGGGCACGTGCATGTGGATGTCGAGGTGGCGGTAGAAATCCTTGGGTAGGCCGAACGCCTGGCTGCGCGAGCGGATGTAGCTCATCGCGGCCTGTGCGGACTCCTGCATCACGTCGCCGAGCTTTCCGGTCAGCGTGAGGCGGCCTTTGCCTTCCATCAGCATCGCTTCGGTGGAGAGCACTTCGCCGCCGACTTCCGTCCATGCCAGGCCGGTGGTGAGGCCGATTTCGTTCTTCTTCTCCGCCGAGAAATCGCGGTACTTCAGTATGCCGAGGAAGTCGCTCAGATTCTGCGGCGTCACTTCGACCTTCACGTCCTTGCCTTCGGTGACGACCTTGCGCGCGACTTTGCGCGACACGTTCGCCAGTTCACGGTTCAGGCTGCGGACGCCGGCTTCGCGCGTGTAATGCCGGATCGTGCTGCTCACCGCCTCTGGCGTGAAGACGATCTGTTCCTTCGTCAATCCGGTCGCTTCGAGCTGCTTCGGAATCAGGTATTTGGTCGCAATCTGATGCTTTTCGTGTTCCGTGTAGCCCGCGATGCGCAGCACTTCCATGCGGTCTTGCAGCGGCTGCGGAATCGTGTGCAGCACGTTCGCGGTGCAGATAAACATCACCTTTGAAAGGTCGTATTCCACGTCCAGGTAGTGATCCGTGAACGCGTGGTTCAACTCAGGATCGAGCACTTCCATCAGCGCCGCCGACGGGTCGCCGCGGAAATCCATGGACATCTTGTCGACTTCGTCCAGAACGAAAACCGGGTTCGTCGTCCCGGCTTTGCGCATCATCTGGATGATCTGGCCGGGCAGGGCGCCGATGTACGTGCGGCGGTGGCCGCGAATCTCAGCTTCATCGCGCACGCCGCCAAGCGACACGCGGACGAATTTGCGCCCAGTCGCGCGGCCGATGGACATCGCCAGCGACGTCTTGCCGACGCCTGGAGGCCCAAGGAAGCACAGAATCGAGCCTTTCGGATTCTTTACCAGCTGGCGGACTGAAAGATATTCGAGGATGCGATCCTTAACTTTCTCGAGGCCGTAGTGATCCTCGGAAAGAATCGTCTCGGCTCGCTTGATGTCGCGGATTTCCTTCGATTTTTTCTTCCAAGGTACAGCCAGCAGCCAGTCAAGGTAGTTGCGCGAGACGGTCGATTCGGCCGACATCGGCGGCATCATCTCCAGCCGCTTCAACTCCTGCATGGCCTTTTCCTGCGGGCCTTCGGGCATGCCGGAGGTTTCGATCTTTTTCTTGAGCTGCTCGATTTCGTTGGCTTCGCCGCGGCCGAGTTCTTTCTGGATGGCCTTCAGCTTTTCGTTGAGGTAGTACTCTTTCTGCGCGCGTTCCATCTGGCGCTTCACGCGCGTGTTGATGGAGCGGTCGACATTCAGCTTTTCGATTTCGACTTCGAGAATATCCGCGATGCGGTTCAAGCGCTCGAGCGGTTCGAAGAGCTCCAGAAGCTCCTGCTTTTCTTCCACCGGAATCTGCAGGTTCGCGGAGATCGCGTCGGACAGCTTGCCCGGATCCTCCACACGGACGGCGGCAATCATCGTGTCGTAATTCAGGCTCTGCGAAAGCTTCACGTACTGCTCAAACAGCCCCGTGACGCGCTCAGAAGCCTGTTGCAGCTGCGGCGACGGGTCGGATTTCGCAGGAACCACACGGATCGAAGCGCGGAAGAAACCCTCGTCGTTCGTAATCTGCACGATCTTGGCGCGCTCCGAGCCTTCTACCAGAACTTTGATGTTGCCGTCGGGCAATTTCACGCTCTGAACGATGTTCGCGAGCGTTCCCACCTGGTAGATCTCTTCCGGTTTCGGATCGTCCACCGATGCGTCGTGCTGCGTCACGAGGAAAATCTTCTTGTCGCCTGCCAGCGCGTCTTCCAGCGCGCGCACCGATGCTTCGCGCCCCACAATAAACGGGTGCATCATCTCCGGAAAGATGACCATGTCCCGCACGGGCATCATCGGCACGTGTTTTACGTCGGATTTTTCCCGATTGAACATTTCTGGTATTGAGTCTCCCAAGGTTCTCGTCTGTCTCGACTAGCCCGCTTTTTCCAGCAGGCTCCAATTGATTTCGCGTCCCTTCACCATGTCCGCCGTCACCACAAAATCGCGGAGCTTCCGCTGTGCGGGCAGGTGATACATCATCTCCAGCATCAGGTCTTCGAGAATCATGCGCAAGCCGCGCGCGCCCACTTTGCGCTGCAGCGCGAGCTCGGCCACGGTCTCGAGAGCGTCGTCGGTGAAGCGCAGGCGCACATTCTCGAATTCGAAGAGTCTCTGATACTGACGGATCAAAGCGTTCTTTGGTTCTGTCAAAATGCGGACCAGAGCCGATTTATCCAAATCGCCCAGCACGCCCAGCACAGGCAAGCGGCCTACGAACTCCGGAATCAGGCCGTAGCGGATCAAATCGGTCGGCTGCGCCTGCTCCAGCATTTCGATGTTGCGGCGATTCACTGGCGTTGGCAGGGCATCGGCATTGAAGCCCATCGCCTTGGTGCCTACGCGGCGCTCCACGATCTTTTCCAGGCCCACAAACGCTCCGCCGCAGATGAACAGGATATTCGTCGTGTCCACCGGCGTGAATTCCTGGTGCGGGTGCTTGCGGCCGCCCTGCGGAGGCACATTGGCGACGGTGCCTTCCAGGATCTTCAGTAGCGCCTGCTGCACACCTTCGCCGGAAACGTCGCGCGTGATCGAAGGGTTTTCGTCTTTCTTCGAAATCTTGTCGATCTCGTCTATATATATGATGCCTTGTTGCGCCTTTTGGACGTCTCCATCCGCGGCCTGCAAGAGCTTCAGGATGATATTTTCCACGTCCTCGCCTACGTAACCCGCTTCGGTCAGCGTGGTCGCGTCGACGATGGCGAACGGCACATCCAGCATGCGCGACAGCGTTTGAGCCATCAGCGTCTTGCCTGTGCCGGTAGGGCCGACGAGCAAAATGTTCGACTTCGCGAGTTCCACATCGCCCGGTTGCTTGTTGAGGAAGATGCGCTTGTAGTGGTTGTACACCGCTACCGCCAGCTTCTTCTTCGTCTTTTCCTGGCCGATGACGTAGCTGTCGAGAAACGCCTTGATCTCGGGAGGGCGGGGAAGCCGGCGGTTGGCCGGGCTGGCCTGCTCGCGCTTCTCGTCTTCCAGAATCTGCTGGCAGACACCCACACACTCGTTGCATATGTACGAACGCGGGTACTCCGACGGAGAACTGATCAGCTTCTCCACTTGCTCTTGCGTTTTATGGCAGAAGGAACAGCGCAACGGCTCTTCTGGAGTGAACCGCTTCACAGAATACGCCCCCTTAAAATGCGAACCACCACACCCGCGACACGGATATCACTCATTGTAGGCTGAAACGGAAGAGGCGGGCGGGAAATCATCTGTCTCGATACTAACCCTTTGGAACGGAATCACCTGTGCTTCGAAATGATCTCGTCCACGATGCCGTAAGCCTTGGCCTGCTCGGCCGTCATGATGAAGTCGCGCTCTACGTCGCGCTCGATCTTCTCGATCGGCTGGCCGGTGTGTCCGGCGAGCATTTTGTTCAGTGCTTCACGCGTCCGGATGATTTCCTTGGCGTGAATATCGATGTCGGTAGCCTGCCCGGAAAGTCCGGACATCCAGGGCTGGTGAATCAGCACGCGCGAATTGGGCAGCGCGTAGCGCTTCTTCGGAGCGCCGGCCGCGAGCAACACCGCGGCGATCGAAGCCGATTGTCCGATGCAGTATGTCACCACGTCGGGACGCACAAACTGCATCGTGTCGTAAATTGCCATGCCGGCGGAAATCGAGCCACCCGGCGAATTGATGTACATCGAAATATCTTTTTCAGGATCCTCGGACGCCAGGAAAAGCAGCTGGGCGGTTACCAGATTCGCAACGTGATCGTCGATCGCGGTTCCCAGAAAAATGATGTGGTCCTTCAGCAAGCGCGAATAAATGTCGTAGGCGCGCTCGCCGCGATTCGTTTGCTCCACCACCATCGGAACCAAAGTCGTTGCGCGTAGAGTCGTATCGTCCATGTGTCTCACTAGGATTTGCTTTTCGTGCTGAGGAAATCGAGCCAGGTATTACGCTTCACTTTTGATCGTTTCGATGCGGGCGTTGCTGTAGAGCCAGTCGATTGTTTTGTTATTTCTGATCTGCGATTTCATGTTATCCAGGGCTCCCTGCTTTGTCAAGCGAGCCCGCAGCGCCTGTGCCGATTCGCCACCGTGATGTTCGGCGAGATGAGCGATTTCCTTATCGATTTCCTCTTCGGTGACCTCGATTTTCTCCGCCGAAGCGATTCGGTCGATCAAAAGCTCGGCCTTCACGTCATCCACCGCGCGATCGTGCTGCCGCGCGCGCATCGAAGCCCAGTCCACATTCACCTGTCGCGGATCGATGCCCTGCGCCGCCAGCTGTCTCACCGTCCGTTCGAGGCGCACGTCCATCTGATGCTGCACCAGCGCTTCGGGAACGGGAAAATCGTGCGACTTCACCAGCGTTTCCAGAATACGCTCGCGAGCCTGCGATTTCTGCTGCTCGTCCTTCGCGGCTTCCAGATTTTCGCGGACCTTCTTGCGCATCTCTTCCAACGTCGTAACGCCCGCCGCTTCGCCCGCTACCTCTTTCGCGAACTCATCGTTCAGCTCAGGCAGCTTCTTTTCCTTGATGCCCTGAACATCGATCTTGAAGTCAAACGTCTTGCCCGCCAGTTTCGGATCGGGATAGTCGACCGGATACGTCGATTCAAATTCGCGCGAATCGCCGGGATTCGTGCCACGCAGATTCTCGGTGAAGCTCTCGAGCGTTTCCTCTGCACCAATGTGGCACATGATGTTGTCCGCTTCGACTGGGGCGCCCGCGTTTTCGCCCTTCGGCGTCCCCTTCAGCTTGATCAAAAGGAAGTCGCCATCCTTCGCGGCTCGGCCTTCTACCGGAACGAACGTCGCAGCGCGGTCGCGCATCTCCTCGATCGCCTTATCCACCTGCGCATCGCCCGCTTCCACGGCGTCGACCTTGACGTCGAGATTCTTGTAGTCGCCCAGCTCGAACTCGGGCAGCACTTCAAACACCGCCCGGAACTTCAGCGGTTCGCCTTCCTTAAATTCAACCTTGTCCACTTCCGGACGCGTGATCGGCGCGAGCTTCTTTTCGTCGAGCGCCTTGGTCAGATACTCCGGCACCAGCGACTGCAGCACCTCGGTCTGAATATCGTCGGCAAAACGGCGGCGTATCAGCGGAATCGGCGCCTTGCCCGGACGAAAGCCCGGGATGCGGGCGACTTTCGCGAAATCGCGCGCCACTTTTTCGGTGGCTTTCTGCGCGACGTCGGCCGGAATCTCCATCTCAATCTCACGTTTGCAGGTTGTGGTAGCGGCAGTGCTCATGGAAATGTTTGAAGTCCTTGCGGGAATCGACCCGGAAAGTATTCTGCCTTATGCCTGTCAGGATTACTCGAGAAGGAACGGGCAGGGAACACAGCCGCGCAAAGCGCCGACTACGCTCAGACTCCAAGTATAGGGAAAGCGCGCAGGTCCGTCAACTTTACCGCGCTCCACGATGAATCTTCAGATGGTGCGGCCGAAGGGACTCGAACCCCTACGGGCTTTCGCCCACCAGCTCCTAAGGCTGGCGCGTCTGCCAATTCCGCCACGACCGCACGCCACAATTTTAGCAGCAACGCACGCAACCGCAGCCCGAAATTCCTCGGGCGTCAAAAGCGAACCCGATAGCACCTTCGCTACGTCACGCACCCCGCCGCTCGAACCGAATCCGCTTGCCGCTCGATTTTCCCTTTGCTACCCTGCGCCGCAATAGGAGTACCCAGCCCACCACTCCAGGAGACAGTCGATGGCTTTTTGTACAAAGTGTGGAGCGACCGCAGCGGACGGCACAGCATTCTGCCCAAGCTGCGGTGCGCCTGTAGCGGGCTCGGCAGCGGCAGGCGCGACCGCCGCACCGGTGACGACGGGGACGTCCGGAATGCAAGAAAACGTGGCAGGCGGTTTGAGTTACGTGCTTGGCTGGATTACGGGGCTGATTTTCTACTTCACAGACAAGCGTCCGTTCGTGCGCTTTCACGCGGCGCAGTCGATTGTGATATTTGGCGGACTTCACATTCTGTCGATCATCCTCGGCATGGTGCTTGGAGTCGGCATGTTTGTTCCCCACGCCGGCTTGGCGGCTGGCGGGATGGCCCTCGGCCTCTGGTCCATTCTTGGAATTGTCGAGTTCGTGCTCTGGATCGTGCTGATGATCATGGCCTTCCAGGGCAAGAAGTTCCGCGTGCCCATCGCGGCCGATCTAGCAGACCAAATCTTCAAGCCGTAATGTTCTGACGCGGCGGCGAGCGGCTGGCGATGATCGCTACGGATCTTGAGTATCGCTACCCTCTCGCCTTTCACTTGGCGCTCGTCGCCGCGGCTTTTCTCACCTATCTTTTCGATCCCGTTGATGTGGTCTGGCAGTTCGTTGGCGGCACCGCGTCGCCTCGTTTGCTCGAACGTTTGGCGTTCGGGTTGGCAACAGTGGTGATGCTCACTGGTGCCGCGCTCTGCACGCGAGCTTGGAAGAGTGGAGCGCGAGGCGCCCGCCACTTCGGAAACTTTCTCTTCATCGTCGGAATCGCGACGCTCGCGCCCCTGGCAGGTTTCATCCTGCTCATCGTCGGCGAAGGGCTGCGCATCGTGCGGCTCGAAGCGCGCGAGCGGCTTGAAATCTCACGCGGCAGCACCCCCGCAGCCGTTCGTTTGCGGCTATGGCCCGACGCAGTTATCCGCGAAGCGATGAAGTGGCTCCTCGTCCTTACAATGGTCGTCTTCGTAGCCACAACCAGTGACCGCGCCGCGGAATACCTAGCCGCCGGGAGCGTTATCCTCGGCACGGCTATCCGCGCCTGGTTCGAGCGTTCCTCCCAAAAGCCCGCCTAGAACGCCCTCCCTTGCGACTTGACTTCTCAATGCGCTCCGTCCATCCTTATCGGCTTCGCAGCGGCTATTTTCAGGGGCCGCTGGGTAATAGGACTAGATCTTGAAAGTTCGCGTTTGCTTCCACGACAAATGCTTCGACGGCGCGGCCTCCGCAGCCGTCTTCTCGCGATTCCTCCGCGAGCGCGTGCATTCGGATGCGGACTTCCATTACACCGGCATGACTCATAAAGCCTCGAAGCCCTTCGAGGACAACGTCTTTGACGGCGATGAGAACGCCATCGTCGATTTCAAGTATTCCGATTCGCCGCAGCTCACCTGGTGGTTCGACCACCACCAGAGCGCGTTCCTCACGCCCGCGGACGCCGCACACTTTCGCGCCGACACCTCCGGCCGCAAGTTCTACGATCCCACCTACAAATCCTGCACGAAGTTCATCGCCACCATCGCCACTCAGAAATTTGGTTTTGACTCGTCGCCTATTGCTGACCTCATCCACTGGGGCGACATCATCGACGGCGCTCAGTTCGCCGACGCTGCCGAAGCCGTTAGCCTCGCAGCACCGGCCACGCAACTCGCGCTCGTCATCGAAGGTGCGCCCGAGCCGAACCTGGTGCCCAAGCTGATCCCGGACATGGCCTACAAGTCGCTGCCCGAAATGGTCCAGCTTCCGATCGTCCAGAAATATCTGGGCCCGCTGCTTGAGCGCCATCGCAAATCGATCGACATTTTCCGAGACCGCGCCGAGTCGCGCGACGGCGTGATTTATTTCGACGTCAGCGACCTCGACCTTGAGGGCTACAACAAATTCGTGCCTTATTACCTGTTTCCCGACGCGACGTATTCGGTGGGCCTGAGCGCGTCGCACGTGCGCTCCAAGGTTTCGGTGGGCACGAGCCCATGGAAAGACGTTCCGCCTGAAGTGAACCTCGCAAGCATCAGCGAGAAATACGGCGGCGGGGGACACCCCCGCGTTTCCGCAATCTCCTTTGGCCCCGGCGATATCAACCGCGCCCGTCAAGTCGCGCGCGAAATCGCCACGACGCTGCGTGCCGCGCCAAAAGCGCCGGCAAAATAATTCTGCGCCGGTCGCGAACGCCGTTTGTCGGGTCGAGAGCTCGTGTTACAATTTTTGGACGCGTGGGCCGGTAGCTCAATGGTAGAGCAGCTGCCTCTTAAGCAGCGGGTTGTAGGTTCGAGTCCTACCCGGCTCACCACTTCTTCTCAATAAATTAGCCTCCTGCGATTTCTCGGATACAAAAAACTGTGCGCAGTTTTGTCACGAATACGACCGTGAGCCTGTGTCTCATTGCGTAGGCGGGGCAGGCATCGCTTGTTGCCATAATTTGGCCACGATCCAGAGCCCTGCCAGCAGCTCGATTAACGAAATAACCGCTCCGACGATTCGGGGGATATGTACCAGTGGCAACATCCACCACCAGATCGTAACGATTCGGAAATTGCGCGCGTCATCGAACGACGAGGCCGGCTGACGAAATTGAGAAAACGCCCGGACGTCCGTCGACTGCGCTGCCTGCACTTGAGCGATCGCGCTCGGCCACATTCCAAACGTTGAGGATCGCGAGAAGCTCCAGACTGCATCTTGTGGTGGAATGCCTTCAGAACGCAGAACGGCAAATTGACGCTCGGGTGCAGCGAAGGCGGTAGGAATCTGAAGCGCAAACGAAAAGCATGCGAGTGCGAGCCACAGCCTTCGGTGCTTTGTGAATACCGACAGCGCAATCAGCGCTGGTAGTACTGGCATCAAGAAACGCGGCCCCCAGTCCGACGACCACCACCGTTGCCAACAGGAATAGAGAACAAGGTAACTTGCGGCTAATCCAAGAATCCACCACGCCTTTTCGTCCAACTTACAAGAGATGATCGTAAGCAGTAGCGGGCAAGCGATAAGAATCCCAACACCAGGGCTGCATAGTAAGCCCGCGAATCCAAGGGCCATCTCGTGGACACCCCAGAAGTTCGGTTGGCCCGACTTGAAGACATTCTCGAACCGAATCCAGTCGTAGAAAGCGAAAAATAAGCAGCCGAACCCGGTTCCAATCATTGCCGCAATGGCCGCATTTCGTTTGCGGTGATAAGTAAGATAAAGAAATGCTAGGACACACGCGAACACACCGACGGGTTTGGCGGGAATCACTAGACTGCAAAGGATAAGTACGGCCCACGCTTTCGGCTCATCATCGAATATTGCGATGAAAATGAGCGTGACAATCAAAGTAAGAAGTGGGTCCGCATAAAACGAGCGCGAGTAGAAGAGCGCAAGCGTTCCAAAGCCAAAGAATGCCGCAGCGGCAATGGATCGCCGCTCAGTTCCGCCAAGCGACCGCCGCGCCAGGTAATACGTTGCGCCAACGGAGCAAGCAGCGATTATCGTTGAAAGGAAGATCGCTAAGACTGCCACCGTGTAGACCTCGGGAAGGTGCGTCAGGCGAGCGACCTCAAGTCCAACAGCGACGAAGGGGACTGCTACAACGGAAAGAAGTGGGTACCACATTCCATATAGCTTCCCGCCGCGGCCGGGCTGGCCGTAGGCTGGCGCAACGTTGACGTCATGTTCTTTCACAAGCGAAACGGACATGTTTAGCATGCCGCCACCATCCCACGTGGCTAGGGAAGGTGAGAGGACCGACAGATACATGAGCCACGACGCTACGACGAGCAGTACCGATGTGCGGGTAACCGGATGAAGTGAACGTGGACCGGGCAGATTCATATCCTAGAGGCCTTCGCTGCTGAACCAAGGTGGAAATGTGTCTTCGACACGCGCGCAAAGACCCGAAAAGCGAATATTCAATCTCATGTTTCTAAGACTGTGTCGAGAACGATCTTCGCTCGTCGCTCATTTAGTTTTGGCCACATACGCGATCTCGGGATGCGTCTCAAACGCTACAACACCTTTCCCCGGGGATTTCACGAGTTACTCCAACGAGACAAACGTCTTGGCGCAGCTCCATGTGCGCGGACTGTATTTCGGATGGAGCGAAAGTGGCCCTTGCCCGGTTTTGTGCCCACCTTGCGTAGCAAATGGTCGAACGTGGAGCCAACGACAAATTGGTTGTCCAGCCCATACGAGTGCGTAGAATGGATGTGATAGTGAACCATAGCACGTCATACTAGGTGCTATTGGACGGTCTATTAAGCGGCGGGTTGTAGGTTCGAGTCCTACCCGGCTCACCACGAAGTCTCCTTCGCAGTGAATCTCCAGGTTTTTGCGTGACGCGCCCAATACCCGAAAATCTGTGCCTACAGCTCCGTTCAGCCGGTGTACGATGTTGCGGTTATGTCGGAAACGATGCCTAACTCGGGAATTGGGAGCTCGGAAATCGCCTCCGCGCCGGTTGCGGTGGGTTTGGGAACCAGACCCAAGTTCAAATGGTGGTGGTGTGGCATTCCGATCGCGGTGGCAAGCGTCGTCGCCATTGCCGCCGTTAGCGTGCTTTCCTTCGGCGGCTACGCCATTGTCACGGTCCTCGGAAAGATCCGCCCGCTCCGCGATGCCTACCAATATCTTTCAAGATTGTGCGACCGCGCAGTCGCACGCATCGGCCAAAAAGTTCTGCGCGACCCGCGCGACACACCCGCCCTCCGGCTAATGATTTCGCTCACGCTCACCGCTCTGCCGATCTTCGCAATCCAGCTCGTATTAAAAAAGCCGCAGCCGCTGCTCATCGTCGGGTTCTACTTGTCCCTCTACGGTTTCAAGTTTCAGCGTTTTGTGCGGATGTTCAGCGCGAAGCACCTTGAGGCGCACCGGCCCAAGGGGTATTTCGAAGGCGCGTACCACACCATCTTCGGCCGCTACATGGAGTTCTTCCTCGGCTATCTGTACGGGAACATTCCGGAACTCGACCGCACGGCTCACGTGCGTCTCCACCACAGAGAAAATGGCGGGATCGACGACGTGCAGGAATCGAGGTGCTACAACCGGACGAGCCTCGTGGATTTCGGCCAATATCTCTCGGCTAACATCGGAACGGTCTTGGGGCTCACTCCGTACTTCTACTTTCGCGCGCACGGCGACGAAAAGAATCGAAAGAGCCTACTGTGGGGAATGGCGCGCTACTATGCGTACGTCACGGCGCTCTTCATCTACGATTGGAAGCTGGGAATCGCGTATGGCTTGATCCCCGTTCTTTGCATGAACGTGATCACGGCGATTACGGCTTGGACCCAGCACGCTTTCTATGACGCCGAGCGTCCCGAAGATTACTTCGCGCACACCGTGACGGTGCTCGACGAGATGAACTTCCTGAACGAAGGCTATCACCTTTGTCATCACCACCGTTCCAGCATGCATTGGACCGAGATGCCGGACCACTTTGAACAAATTCGCGACAAAATGCGCGACTCCCGCTCCCTGGTGTTCCGCGACCTCGATTACATGCAGCTCTTCATCGAGCTGACAGTGCTCCGCAGATCGGACGTCCTCGCCGAAAAGCTGATCCCCTGGGAACCCATGAGCCACGAGCAAAAATTAGAGCTTCTTGCTAAGAGAACGACAGTCGCAACCGGATAAAAGCCAAACGACCCTGCTCGCTCCGCCTCTGCATATCTCTACTTGAACCAGTAAGGCGTTTTCTTCGTCCACTCTGAGTCCGGATATCGCGTGCGCAGCAGGTCGAACGCTGCCTTCGAATACGTGGCGTTCGGCGCGCCGTAGCACCCATAACGCGATACTTGTACGACCCGGTGCAAGGCTTCCGGCACGCGCGGATCGTCGGAATGCGATTTCGCGAAGTTCATCACCGCCGTTCCGAGCGGCTCGATGGCCGCCCCGGTTGCCGCCAGCGCCGACCATTCCTTCTCCGCCTGAGCGCGCTCCGCCGCACCAAGAAACTCAGGTGACGGCAGCGCGTCAGCCGGATACAGAACCTTCAACGCACCGGAGATTTTGCTCCTGTTGTCGTAGTCGTTTCCGATGTAGTCCGCGTCCTTCACGCTCGGCGGCCGCTTCCAGCCACACCACCAGTTCTGGCGATAGTTGCTGAGGCCGGTAACGCTATCGACGTCGCGTTGCGTGCCGGCTTCGACGAGCGGCGCCCATCCCGGCGTCTTCAGAATCGCCAGCGCGCCCGCGAAGTTCTGTTCGTCCTCGGTTTTCGCGGCGGCGTACGCCTCGATGTCCGTAGCGCGATCCGAATACGCAGCTTTCATTGCGGGCGAAACATCCAGTGCGACGGCGCGATCGTGCAGTATCACGGCGCGAGTCCACGCTGCCTGCGTCAATATTTTGCGAAGCGATTCAGGAAGGGAAGTCGATTTCGACGCGGCCGCGAGCGTCGCGAGCGGAAATTTCATCGTGAGCGCAATCGCGCTGTCCGCATCGAACAGCGGCTCTTTAGGGTGCGGCTTATCCCATTCGCCCGGTTCCGATGTGGAAGGTGGCGGCCCGAACTCCGACTGTGGCGCCCAGCCCTCCACTGCGTCTGTCGTGATCGTCAGCGCCGGAGTGCGAACCGCGTACTTCAGCCAGTCATCCAGATTTGTCGCGAGCTGCATGCGAAGCGCGAGGAACATATTGCGCGCGGACGCGGGCAATGGCGCCGAGGAGTTTGCGAGTATGGCATCAAGGTTGGCGCGCGCCTCGTCCCTTTTGCCAGACGCGGCGAGCAGCCGATTGCGATGAAACGCGATAGTCACGTATGCAGGACTCGACGGCTCAATCTTCGCGGAAGCTTCAATCAACGCTGCAGCGCTTGGTGAATTCGCCGGTGCTTGCGCGATAGCAGCGACGAGCCACGCCAGCGAGTGCGTCGCGTTCCAACGCCCCAGCGAGTGATTCGTGATGTCGGACCCAGTCGCTGGACCGCTGAAATTGTTCGCCCAGTCCATCAAGTCATCGCCGGATCCGGCAGCCGGCTTCGCGTCCCGCGCGACTTTCGTGTACTTCGCGTCGAGCAACGTGTAGTCGCCGATCGTGTTCCCAAGATCGCCAACCGGCGCGGGCCCCGCAAGTTCCGCGGCAAGCTGCCTCGCACGCGCGGCGGGATCGAGCCGGAACGCCACGAAGCTTTCGAGACCCTTTGCAGCGGCGTGAAACCCGGGGTCTTTCGGATCGGCCGCAATTCTCGCAAGAGCCGCCTGCGCACCGCGAAGATCGACCGCGCGCTGCGCGTCGTCATCAATCAACGTAGCTTTTCGGATCAAGCTGCGCGCGACTAATAGTGACGCGGTTTGCCGCCACGGAGACGCGGCGTCAGCGGCAATCGCGCCGAAAGATTTCTGCGCCGCATCAAAATCCGTCGCATAGAACTGCATCGACGCAAGCTGGTATGCACGGTCCTGTTGCAGCAGCGCCTGAGGATTCGCTGGCATCGCCGGCGGCTGTTGCGGCTTCGCGTCGGGACGCGGTTGCGGGCATTGAGCAAAAACGGCGTCCTGCGTCGCGATCCAAACACCAAGCGCGTCACTTTTTGCTCCGTAAGTCGTCGCGCGTTGCTCGATCGTCGCGGCCGCAGTCGCAAACGCGTCTGGCAGACAATTCACGAAGCTGGGCTCGTAATCATTGTCGTTTTTCTTCGGCACCTCGCGATAGACGTCGATAGGCCCCGGGCCAGGCGTCGTCGCATACTTCGCACGTGCGTCGAGCCACACTTTTGTGGGGTCCGCCACGGGCCTCGCCGCGTAGTTGTATTCCGCGAGACGCGCACGCCACAAACTCTCAACGGACTTCTGTTCAGCGTCGTCGAGCTTCCCGCCATTGAGATATCGATACGCGACGATCAAATACGACTGGGCGTACGTTGGCTGCAGCAGCCCAAGCTGGCCGCCTGCAAAATTCGCCAGCGGGTAGTCGGGATGCGCCGTATGCGTGAAAACGGCCTCGGAAAAATACGGGCCGCACGCGTAGACGGACGTGCCCGGCGCGAGCAAAAGTCCGAGCATCGACGCAATCAGCGCGAGGCAGAGTAGTCGGCGTGCCATTTTTCAAGGTCTCCCAACACCGCGAGCGTTGAAGCCGTGTTCCAGTTGCCGTTGTGAAAAACGTAGATCCGTTTTTGCGGCCAGGACGGAGTCGTTGCGAATCGGCCGCCGAGGATCGAGCGCGAGAGCGGTTCATCGTCGGAAATGCCCGCACTTGTGCGGCAGACTCCGGCGCGGAATTCGCCGCTGTCGGTAAATGTGGCCACAACGCGCGATGCGTCAGGGCCCATGCGGAACAGCATCGGCACGGCCTCGTCGATCGTTCCGCCGGGAAGATGCGCGAGCCATGCATCGCCCTCGCACCACGAAGCCAACGCCGTGATCGAAATGTGCGCCGACGGGCCGAGCCGCGTCCGCAAGTCCTCCAGCACCGATTCGTAGAAAACGTGCTCGCTCGTGGCCGCGTCAAAGTCGATCTGGATCATCGGAGGCTGTGAAGCCGACGCAATTTGCGCGAGCGTGTCGACCACGCGCAAGCGTTGTGCGCCGCTAAGTGGGGAAGTCGAAGCGTCAGCGGCCGGCCCGGCAACAGGGTCGGTACTCGTCGCGGCAAGTGGCCCACGGCTTGTCTCGATGCGGACGACAGGCATCCGCACCACGCCAACCGCAACCTTGAGCGGCTGCAACCGCGGACGAAACTCAAACTCCGCGGCCCCACCCCGCCGCGCAGCATCCCCGGCGCCCTCCCTTAAGAAAATCGTGCCCGCGAGATAAGCCACACCCGCCTCGCCCGGCCGAACCGCGCCAAGCTCGTCAGGCCGCTCCCAAGCCCACAGCATCACACCCGGCAGCGGCATCGCATCCATCCGCGCCACCGCCGCACTCTCACCACGCGCCCAGCGCCCAGCCCGCACACGCCACACCGCGCCAATGCGCGAAGCCACCGCCCCACCCGCAACCACGCAGGCGAAACACATCCCCACAATCCACAATCCAACTCGACGCACCTTCACTCCGCTCCCCATGCCAGTCATCGCACGCATACTGCCACCACCCGCGCATTGAAAACATTACATTTCGTGAAAGCTGTCGAAGGCGAGCTGCGGCAGGCGAACAACACACCCGTGTGCGAACACACACTCGAGCGCGTCCGAGAAAAAGCTTGAACTTACTGTACGTCGATCGTGGTAACGCTCAACGCCGGCAGAGTTACCGTAATGGACGACCCGCTGGCCGGCATCGATCCCGCCGCGACCGGCACGATGGGACTTTGGCTCGCAGCCGACGCGGCAGTCATCTGGTAAAGGTGCGCTGTGCCCGATAGCGCCGCGCCGGCGATCGCCACAGTTTGCGAGCTGGTCGACCGGTTGATCGCGACAAACACAGTCCGGCCCGGCGTAGTGCTGTCCGTGCTCGCGTAGACCACCACGTTCGTCACGTTGCTCGACGCAGCCGAAAGCGAAGTGTCGCCGAAGTTCGACCCGTTGCCATCGTAATCGCGGAACGCACGGAATCCAGCCATCGCGTACGGATACGTGCCGTTCGGCGGCCAAAAACTAGCCGCAAAAAGATTCTGCGTGCCGAAGATGCCCAGGTCGTCCGCTTCGGCAATCGTTCCCGCGATGTGGTTCCATCCGCCATTCTCATATTCCGTAATGGAAAGCCGCATGCCGGGAAATTCCGAATTAATCTTCGACTGCAGTCTGCCAAGAATGTTGATCGGCGTGTTTTCCAGCTCTTCGTAGATCCACGGATTCGAGTTCGTCGAGTCGGTGAACGTCGGATCCCACAGTGCGCGCGGGCTTTGCACGATCAGCTGCACCTGCGCGTCCGTCAGAGTAGTGCCGCTCAAGTCGATCGCGCGGTTGCCGTTTGCGTCGTATTCCTCCACGTACCAGTGGAAGTCGTACACGTCGACGAGCGGCTTGCCGTACGTCGCCGACGCCGTCGCCAACGCGGTGAGATATTTGTCAGGGAACCAGTTCGAGCCGCTCGGCGTCGCGCTCAGTTCGCCCTGCCAGTTGTAGATTCCCTGGAAACCGTAATGCACCGGCCCGAAGATCGTCATATTCGGAAACTGATTCTTCAAAGCTTCCGTAAGCGTGATGGTCTTCGTAATGTACGCGTCGGACGTGACGGGATTCGGCCCCTGCACCTCGAGGTGCGTCGAGTTCCACAGCTCCGGCTCGTTATCGAGGCTCACGAATGTCGGATGAGTCGGACTCGTCCCGAAAATTCCCATGCCCGAAAATTTCTGGTCGAGCGCCCACGCGAATTCGTCCATGTAAACGTACGCGTCGGTCGTCGGCGGATTCAGCGTGAACGGAGCGCTGGACATCGAACTCTTCTGGTCCACCACGGTTTTGAAACGCGTCATGTCCGGTGGATCGGCCACGCTTACCGGACCGTTCTCGTCGCCCGCCACCAGGCCCTGCAGCTGGAACGTCACCAGGCTCGCCATGTTGTTCGACTGGTCGCCCGCAATGAAGCTCCGCACCGCCTCCGCCGGCACGGTGCTGCTGCTCAGGTAGTCGTCGTTTTCGTACAAGTAGTCGCTGCCGGCGTTCGATGCGTTCGTCTCCCAGTTGTACGCCGTCCAGCGATTTCCGCCGTCGCGATCCATCGTTAGCTGCGGGGGCGCGCCGGTAATGCCCGAATAGAAGTTCATGCCGTAAATGTAGGGGGAGATGGCGTGTGTATTCGTCGGATCGACCGTGATCGTCACGTTCGCTGTGGGTGCGGTTGGAGTCGCGCTCACCTGTGCAGAGTTCGCGCTTTCGCCCGTCGAATTCACCGCGGACACCACGTAGTAGTAAGTCGTTCCGTTTGTCACCGACGTATCCGTGTAATTCGCCGAGGTCGGAGATGACACCGTGGCGTAGCCACTGCCATTCGTGGCCGAACGCTTGACGTTGTAGCTCGTCGCGCCACTCGACGCTGTCCACGTCAGCGCAACCTGCGCGTTACCAGCAGTGGCCGCAAGGTTCGTCGGCGTTGGAGGCGCTTGCTGCGGAACTGTAGGCGTGGCGCTTACCTCGTTCGAGTTCGCGCTCTCACCCACAGCGTTCACAGCGGACACCACGTAGTAATACTTCGTGCCGTTCGTCGCTGTCGTGTCTGTGAAACTGTTCGTCGTCGTCGCGGCGATTTGCGTTTCAGCGCCGCTCGTCGTCGATCGCTTCACGTGATAGCTCGTCGCACCCATCGAGGCATTCCACGTCAACGCAACTTGCCCATTTCCTGCCGTTGCCGCAAGGCTCGTCGGAGCGGGCGGAGCCTGTGCCGGTGCCGCAGGAGTCGCACTCACTTCAGCGGAGTTCGCGCTTTCGCCAGTCGAGTCGACGGCGGACACCACATAGAAATACTTCGTGCCATTCGTGACTGTCGTGTCCGTGAAGGTAGTTGATGTCGGCGCTGCAATCTGCGTTTCCGCGCCGCTCGTCGTCGATCGCTTCACGTGATAGCTGGTCGCGTTGGTCACTGCGCTCCACGTCAGCGTCACCTGCGCATTCCCCGCATTCGCCGCAACGTTCGTAGGCGCGCCAGGGGCGGGCACTGCGGGAGTCGCATTTACCTCCGAGGAATTGCCGCTATCGCCAGCCGAGTTCGCCGCACCGACCACGTAAAAATATTTCGTGCCGTTGGTCAATCCAGTGTCGGTGTAGGTAGTTGTGGTCGGCGTTCCGATCTGCGTGTACGGTCCTCCCGTAGTCGTCCCGCGCCTCACGATGTAGCTCGTTGCTCCCGAGCTTGCACTCCACGCGAGAACCACCTGCGCGTTGCCCGCGCTCGCCGTCAGGCCACTCGGAGCAGCAGGCACAGTCGAGCCGCCTCCTCCGCCTGAGTTGCCGGAGCCTGTCCCCGCGCACGCAGCTAGAGACAACAGTGCTGCGACCAAAAGAGCGAGCAGGGAATTCCCGACCATCGCGGAGTGACTGCGCTTCACAATCTTCATGGAATGTGTCTCCGGGCGAATGCCGCGCCGATCTGCGTTCGACGAAATTGCCGGATTCGACTGCCAGGCCTGGGCTGAGAAGTAGGTCAAGCCTACGGGGAGAGGAGGGCCGCGACAAGCTGGCCAAAGGGACAGAAAACAGCCAACTCAAGAAGGACAGTGTGTACTAGCACTGTCCCTCACCCGTCCCTCAGCTCAAGTTCTTTTCGTCTTCGCTTCTGCTACTCTCCCGTCATGAATTCGCAACAGTCACAAATTGAACTCGCAATCGCGTCGGGTAGCCAGTTCTGGCTGCGCAACGTCAGCACCGCGTCAATCAATCGAGCACAGCTCGGCCACCCCGGCCAGGAAACTAATCATCCTGAGGACCCACAGGGCCTACGTATTCCTCTCCAATTTCGACGGACTACCATCGCGAATACGTTTTCTAATCGACATCTCCGTCGATTAGAAAGTAACGTAAGTTTAAGAAAACAAAAGGAGGGCACCCGTTCTAATCGACACTAGATGACACAATTGCCGCTACCCGTACCGCCCCGTAGCGCGACGCTGATAGGAAAGCGCCTCAAGCAGCCTTTCTGAGGAAAGCGAGTTGTCCGCCGGAATCGTGAGCTTAGGCATCAATCGGCGAAGAATATCGTCGGCCATTCGAAAGCGCACTAGGGGCTCGAGGTCGATCCGCCGTTGAAGGAACGATTCAATCAGCGCGGACTCTTCGGGCGTGAGCTGCGCCGCTCCCATCGGAGCAAGCGTGGCCAGAAACGGATCCTCGATGGACTGCCACACCGGACGCAAATCGGCCAGCGTGGCTTCGCGCACCACGAGCGCGCCGACCAGCAGATCGCCAAGACGCTTGTTCTGCTTATTGAGCAGCATTGTGACGATGCCAACGGCGTATAAACTCGGCAGCCAGTCGACGATGCGCATCAGGTTGCGCCCTATCGTTTCGGCGGGCGTAAGCGGGCGGCCGGAGTCCTTGATGACGCGGATTTTCGTGATGCGCTTCCCGGGTGACTGGCCGTTCCACACGATCTCAAAAATCGCGTAGTAGCCGAACCACATCACGAAGAAAAACAGGATCAGCACCGCGACGCCCCACATTCCGGTATGCGGCCACTCGATGGAGAGACCCATCGTGACGAGTACCCCGATCAGGCCGACGACGCACCAGACCGCGGTTTGAATCAGGATGTCGATCGCGAGCGCGATGAACCGGCTGCCGATTCCGGCAACGACGAAGTCGAGCGCCGTTTGCTCCGGAGTTTCGATGGTAAGCTTGTCGACAAACGAGCCCATTTGACGCTGGGCGCCGGACAGGTCCGAAGACATGATCACCAACCGTTGGCTGGAAAAGCGAAAGCCCCACTGGACGCGGCTCGAAGCGCTGGTCCAGCAATCGAGCGGGGGAATTGGCGCGCTCAGCCACGCGGAACTGAAGGAACTGGGACTATTGTATCGTCAAACCGCGTCGGACCTCGCGGCCGTTCGCGAGGATGTTAACAGCCGGCAACTAGCCACATATCTCAACCAGCTGCTCGGCCGCGCGCACAATTTGATTTACATGGGCCACAAGCCCAAGGTCAGCGCGCTGGTCCAATTCTATCGCGACACCTACCCAAGGTTATTCCGCGAGTTGCTCCCGCAAACCGCGCTCTCTGCCGCGATCGTGCTGGTCACGATGTTCGCGGCGTGGTTTCTCACGCTGCGCGATCCGGCGTTTGCGCACCGGTTGCTCGGTCCCAAGATGATGGAGACGATCGAACAGAAAAAAATGTGGACCGAATCGGTCGTCACGCTCAAGCCGCTCGCGTCGTCGGGAATTATGACGAACAATTTATCGGTCTCGTTCAGCATGTTCGCGCTGGGAATTACGGGCGGTATCGGCACGATTTACATGCTTATTGTGAACGGCCTGTTGCTCGGCGTGATTGGCGCGGCTACCGCGCACGCCGGGATGGCGCTGCAACTTTGGACTTTCGTTGCACCGCACGGCGTGCTCGAGCTGCCGGCGATCTTCATCGCAGGCGGCGCGGGATTGGAAATCGCGCGCGGATTGCTTTTCCCCGGCCTTCTGCCACGGCGGGATTCACTGGAGGTCGCTGGCTCGCGTGCGGCCCG
>JBEKJW010000033.1:0-36907 GCA_050011035.1 Candidatus Acidiferrales bacterium | reverse complement strand
CCACGCATGCATCATCGAAGGGAGGTATTGCAAGTGGATAAATCGGGCGTGAATGGTCGGTAAAGGGCGCGGAAATCGCGCCGAATCTTACGGATGCGAGTGACCTGGATGGGCCTCGAGACCGGAAAGAATTCTGTGGCCTACGCGGCAAGCGGAATCGAGAACGAGAACTTCGATCCCTTGCCGACTTCGCTTTCAACTCGCAGCCGGCCGCCATGCGCTTCCATGATGTGCTTCGCGATTGAAAGGCCCAGCCCCGTGCCGCCTGCTTCGCGCGAACGCGCCGCGTCCACACGGTAGAACCGCTCGAAAATCCGCTCCTGATCCGCCAGCGGAATTCCGATTCCGGTGTCGGAAACCGTTACTGTCGCGTCCTTCGCGTTCGCCGATGCTGTCACATGGATGCGCCCGCCCGCTGGCGTGTATTGAATCGCATTGTCGAGCAGGTTCTGAAGCACGTCTTTCAAAAGCTCCGCGTCGCCACGCACCGCAGGCAGCCCGGAGGGCACTTCGATTCGTCGGTCAACCGCGCAAGTCGCATCGCGTGATTGCGAATGATGTGCAGAAAGCGAACGTTGTTTTTCGGATCGTCGAGCGCGCCACCGAGCAACGTTTCCGTAAAACCCTGAATCGCGGTGAGCGGCGTTTTGAATTCGTGCGAGACGTTCGCCACGAAATCCTGCCGCACGCGCTCGAGCCTTCGCAACTCCGTCACATCGTGCAGCACCACAACCGCGCCGGTGATTTTTCCCACCGTTCCTGCCGGGCCTGGTTCGATCGCACGCACCGGCGTTGCGCTCACAGAGAAATATTGAATTTGCGCGATGCCCATCGCGATCTCGCTTTGAAGTCCTTCCTCGCCGCGCAGCGCCTTGCGAATCAGTGACAGCAACTCCGAATTCCGCACCACTTCGATCAGCGCGTGCCCCTCGCCACTCGAAGGATCCACATTGAAAATTTCGGAGAACGCGCGGTTGCAGAAAACCATCCGCTCCTGCGGATCGACTACCGCCACGCCCTCCACCATGCTTCGCAGAATGGCGCTCGAGCGGTTGCGTTCGCCGCTCAGCATGCGGATTTCGCGGTCAAGGCGTGCCGCTGTTTGGTTCAACGCGTCGCCCAGGTCCGTCAGCTCATCTTGCGGACCATCGAGGTCGAGCGGGCGGAAATCGCCGTCGGAAATACGCTTCGCGAAATTTTTCAGCCGATCAACGCGGGAGGAAAACGAAGTGGAAAAGAAGAAAGACAGCGCGATGCCGGCGACGAGCAAAATCGCCGCAAGGCCCAGCAAACGCAGCCTGTGTTCCGAAGGTTGGTACAGACTATATGCGATTACAACTGCAACAAGCACGGCCACGTACGTGAGGCCGAGCTTCCAGAACAATCTAGCTCGCACGGGTCTCGAACAGGTATCCCGCTCCGCGAATCGTCTTCATGAACGATGGATGCTGCGGGTCGGTTTCGATTTTCTCGCGGAGCCGGCGCACGTACACATCCACGCTCCGCGGCGTCACGAACCGTTCCGTGCCCCACACCGCGTCCAGCAGTTGATCGCGCGTGAACACCCGGTTCGGCCGCGCCGCCAAAAAGTACAGCAGGCGGAATTCGAGCGTGCTCATCGGCACGGGCTTGGTCGCGCGTGTCACGCGATACGCTGCCGGATCGATGCGCAGCAATCCCACTTCGATCGGCTTTTCCGATGGCGTTCCCGGATCTGCACGCCGCAAAAGCGCTTTGACGCGAGCCGCGAGTTCACGCGGGCTGAAAGGTTTTGTGACGTAGTCGTCCGCCCCCAGCTCCAGTCCCACCACGCGGTCGGCCTCTTCGCCCTTCGCAGTGAGAATCAGAATCGGCAGGCGGTTCAGGCTCACGTCTTTGCGGATTTCCTTGCAAATGTCCAAGCCCGTCAGCTTCGGCAGCATCAGGTCGAGGACCAGCAAATCCGGTGGAGACTTGCGAATCTGCGCAAGCCCGGTCGCACCATCACCGCTCGATGAAACCTGATAGCCGTCTTTTTCGAGGTTGTAGCGGACGAGTTCGACGATATCTTTGTCGTCTTCGACAACGAGAACACGTTTCATTGGGTTTTCTTCATGGAGTCGGTGACAAGATACGGGAAACTAAGGCCTCTGCGCAAGACTTGGGGGTAAAAGTCACGGTTTTTTAATGGTTTTGTAACACCGTGTCGGAGCGGCACGCTGCGTCCCCGCTGAAACAGAATCTTCACTTCTGCTGCGCTCCCTCGCACTTTCATAGCCCTTCATCTGGTTCATTCCAATGCGCTTCCCGAGGCGGCCCAACCGCGGCTTTGGCCACCTGTCTGCATATCACGTCCACGTAAGAAGCCGCGCGGTCCCGCGAATTGGGCGCGGCCGCGCATCTGGGAGGCTCGTGCCATGGACGCGTCAGTCGAACGCAAATTGGACCCGGGACGACGCAGCGTGGAGTCTCGGGACTTCGAAGCGGGGCTGAGACGGAAGATTGTAGGGCAGGATGAAGCGGTACAGGCGGTGGTGGACCTCTACCAGGTGTTCCGCGCGGGATTGAACTCGCCGGGACGACCTGTCGGGAACTTGCTGTTCCTGGGCCCGACGGGCGCAGGCAAGACGCGTGTGGTCGAAGCCACAGCCGAAGTTCTGTTCGGCGATCCGCGCGCGGTGATCAAAGTCGACTGCGCGGAATTCCAACACTCCCACGAAATCGCGAAATTGATAGGCTCGCCCCCGGGGTATCTGGGCCACCGCGAAACGCACCCACTGATCACACAGGAAGCTCTCGCGCAGTATCACACCGAGAAGCTGAAGATTTCCTTTCTGCTGTTCGACGAAATCGAAAAAGCCAGCGACGCGCTCTGGCAGTTGCTCTTGGGCATTCTCGATAAAGCGACGCTGACTCTCGGCGACAACCGCCGCGTGGATCTCTCGCAGACGATGATCTTTCTGACGTCGAACCTGGGAGGACAGGAAATCACCGACCTGATGGTTGGCGGGATGGGATTTGCGCCGGTGGTGAAAGCCGATACGACCGTGCGTCTGGACGAAAAAGTCGAAAAGACAGCGTCCGAAGCGGCCAAGCGCAAGTTCGCTCCGGAATTCATGAACCGCATCGACAAGACGGTCGTGTTCCACCCACTGCGTTCGCAGCAGCTGGAACAGATTCTGGACATCGAGCTGGGCATGGTGCAGCAGCGCGTGCTGGAAACGGCGAAGGGTCGGTTCCTGTTCCGTGCGACACCGCCAGCGCGTGAGTTCCTGCTGCGCGAAGGGACGGATCTCAAATACGGTGCGCGTCATTTGAAACGCGCCATCGAACGCCACCTGGTCTATCCGCTGGCCAGCCTTCTCGCCACCGAACAAGTCTCCCTCGGCGACGTGATCTCGATCGACTGGAGCGAGGGGCAGAACGAATTGACCTTTTTGAAAGAGGCCGAAGGCGCACTGATCCCCATCGCCGCGCACATGACCGAGCGTGCAAGGGAATCCGCTGCCGCCGCCATTTCCGATGCGCGTTCGATGCCCACCAATTCTTCGCGCGCCATTGCCGAGCGCCTGCCCATTCGCCCGGTGCGGTAAACGTGTTGTCCCGCCGGCGTGATCTCCGGCGGAAAATTCGACAGGGTAGCCCGGTGAACTGCGCTGAGTTGGGCGAGCGGGCTCTCCCTTCGCGCTCCGGGTTTTCCGGCCGGGTTCACGCGGAGTGGAAAGCCTTCCGGTACGGCTGGGACGGGCGGCGTGTGGCCGTCACGATCGTGTTGTGCCTCGCCTACTTTCTGCTCGACCGCGTCACCGTCGAATTCCAACTCTGGAACGGGATCAGCGCCTGGTATCCGCCTTCTGGATTGCTGCTCGCTACTCTTTTCGGTCTCGAGCCGCGCTATGGGTGGTTTCTGTACGTCACCGCTGTCATTTGCAACGTCGTCAACTATCACCAGTCGCCGCTCATGCCGGCGTTTTGGGTCGAGACCATGGTCATCTTCGCCGGCTACTGGTGTGCAGCGGAATTTCTTCGTAAACGCCTCGATCCTTACACCCCCTTCCGTACGCTGCGCGACGTGATCGCGTTCCTCGGCTATTCGATGGGCGCTGCGGGATTCGTCGCCGCCTTCGGATCGTTCACTCTGGTCGCGCTCAGCAACGTGCCGCTCCAGAATTATCCCATCGCCGCCTTGAACTGGTGGATCGGCGATTCAGTGGCTCTAGTCTGTTTCTCGCCGTTCCTGATGCTCCATGTGCACCCGTGGATCCGGCGCTTCACTCAAATGAGCCCGCTTGAGCTCCCCGCAACCGACAGAGCCTCCGAAACTGCACTGCATCGCCCCGGACGTTGGTTGCTAGAAAACACCGCACAGGGCGCCAGCATCGCCCTTTCGCTTTTCGTCGTGTTTCGCTGGGATGTCTCTGCCAGCTACGAACTCTTTTATTTGTTTTTTCTGCCGATTATCTGGATAGCGGTCCGCCACGGTTTGCGCGGCGCGACTATCGCCATCCTCTTGCTCAATGCGGGCGCGATGATCAACGTCTATTTCTACCCGGAGTCGGGCCATCGTCTCGGCATGCTGCAGACGCTGATGCTGATCGTCTCGCTCACCGGTCTTTCGCTCGGCACGCTCGTCACGCAGCGCGAACAGAGCGAGTGGGATCTGCGCGGAAGCTATGCCCGCATGGAAGCGCTGGTCGCTTCGGTGAACGAAGTCATTTTCGAATTCGATAGAGATGGAACATACAAAAACGTCTGGGCCACCGACGAATCCATGCTCCTCGTTCCACGTTCGAAGCTCATCGGCATGAAGCTGTCCGACGTCGTCGACAGGGAAGTCGCACAGAATTTGGTCGCCGTCTGTCGTCGCGTCCTCCAAACCGGACAGGGCGAAAGCGTCGAATACTTTCTCCCCGTCAAAAATCAGGACTACTGGTGGATCTCGCGCATCAATCCGGTTCGTCTCCCCTCCGGCCCACCCACCACCGTCTGCATGACGGCGCTCGACATCACCGACCACAAGCGCAAGGAAGTCGAGCTGCGTCGCGCCAAGGAAAGCGCCGAAGAAGCCAGCCGCGCCAAAAGCGAATTCCTCGCCAACATGAGCCATGAATTCCGTACCCCGATGAACGGAATCATCGGCATGACCGAACTCGTCCTCGATGGTCCGGTGAACGACGAACAGCGTGAATATCTCGAACTCGTGAAGTCCTCCTCGGATTCGTTGCTCGAGATGCTCAACGACATCTTGGACCTCTCAAAAGTCGAAGCCGGCAAGCTCGATCTCGACCCCATGGAATTTTCCCTGGCACAGAAGCTGAACGAGAGCCTTAAGCCGATGAAGTTCCGCGCCAGCCAGAAACACGTGCCACTCACCTGGCATATCGGCGCCGGCGTTCCGGAAATTGTGGTCGGCGATCCTCTGCGCTTGCGTCAAATCCTGCTGAACCTCGTCGGCAACGCCATCAAATTCACCGACAACGGCAGCGTCACCGTGAACGTCGACGTCGAGGATGAAGCTCTTTCCACCGTTCTTCTCCACTTTCGCGTTACAGATTCCGGCATCGGCATCCCGAAAGAAAAACAGTCGCTGATTTTTGAGGCTTTCACCCAGGCGGATAGTTCCACCACGCGCAAGTACGGCGGCACGGGCCTCGGCCTCACCATAACCGCACGCCTCGTGGAATTGTTGGGCGGGAGAATCTGGCTCGAAAGCGAGCCGGGCAAGGGCAGCACGTTCCATTTCACCGCGCGGTTTGAGCTGGCGCATCCTAAGCGGGCCGTCGCGGCGCACCGTGAACTCCGAGAGGAAGCGACATGACCGAAACCACAGACAAAAAGAAAAGAATCCTCATCGCCGAAGACGATGCCGTTTCGCGGCGCCTGCTCGAAGTGTTTCTCGTGAAGTGGGGCTTCGAAGTCGTCGTCGCTACAAACGGCACCGACGCGCTCCAGCTTCTCGAGCGCATGGACGCGCCTCGTCTCGCCGTCCTCGACTGGATGATGCCCGGACTTGAAGGTGTGCAGGTCTGCCAGAAGCTACGCGCGAACACCGACCGGCCGTACGTTTACGTCCTGCTCCTCACGGCGCGCGCTCAAAAAGAAGACCTGCTCCACGGTCTCGAGTGCGGAGCGGACGACTATCTCACGAAGCCGTTTGACGCTCAGGAGCTTCGCGCTCGCCTGCACGTCGGCCAGCGCGTTCTCGATCTGCAAGACCGCCTGATCGCCATCAGCGAGGAACTTCTCTTTCGCGCTACGCACGACACGCTCACCGGAGTCGCCAACCGCGGCGTGATTCTCGATATGGTCAGCCGCGAACGCATGCGTCAGGCGCGCGACGGGAAATCCTTCGGCATCGTCATGGTCGATATCGATCACTTCAAGTACGTCAACGACACCTACGGCCATCCGATCGGCGACGTCGTCTTGCAGGAAACTTCCAAACGCATGGCGGCTTCCGTTCGCCCTTACGATTTCGTTGGCCGTTATGGCGGCGAAGAATTCCTTATTGTCGTCCCCACGTCGGACGTGCCCGGCCTGATGGGCCTCGCCGAACGCATTCGCAAATCCATCGAATCGAAGCCGGTTCACACCGAAGCAGGAGGAATCTCTATAACTGCGAGCTTAGGCGTCGCCGCCAGCACCGAATCGAACCCTCAGGACGCACAGGAACTCTTGCGCCTCGCCGACGACGCCCTCTATCGCGCCAAGCAGCGTGGCCGCAACCGGTGCGAACTCGCCAGCGACGTAGAAGTAGCTACGCTTCATTCGGGTCACATAAGCGTGAATTCGTCCGAACAAGCGGGCCAATCCGCATCACGCTGAAGGCGCCGTATGCGTATGTGTGTTGTTGGCGCGGACGCTATTCTGCGCACGCACGGCAGTCGCATTTCACGAATTTCAAAACTTTCAGTTCTTCCGACGCGTCACGCGTCCTTGCACACGCAGCGCTCCGCGACGGAAGATAACTGTAGCCCCAGCCCGCGAACCACCCGCGGAGCGCGCGATGTCGATTCCAGAACTCCGAATCCAAACTCTCAACAAGCACGCCATTCGCCCCGACGGCGACTACGTCCTCTACTGGATGATCGCCTTCCGCCGTCTCAGCTGGAATTTCGCTCTCGATCGCGCCGTTCAGCTCGCCCGCGAACTCAAAAAACCGCTCGTCATCTTCGAGGCTCTCCGCGTCGGCTACCCGTGGGCGTGCGAGCGCTTCCACCGATTCATCATGGATGGCATGTCCGAAAAAATCGACGTTCTCACGGACACGTCCGTCTTTTATTACCCATACGTCGAGCCCAAACTCGACGCTGACAAAGGCCTCCTCGGCGCGCTCGCCGAAAAAGCCTGCGGCGTTGTCACCGATGATTTCCCGTGTTTCTTCCTTCCACGCATGGTGGCGAGTGCCGCGAAAAAAATCTCCGCGCGCCTCGAGACCGTCGACTCAAATGGTCTCCTGCCTCTCCGTGCCGCCGATCAGGTTTTTACTACGGCCTACGCTTTCCGCCGGTTCCTCCAAAAAAATCTCCCGCATCATCTCGATCAAGCCCCTAATCAGAATCCCTTCGCGAAACTCGATCTCCCGCGCCTGGAATCTCTTCCTGCAGCGGTTGCTAAGCGCTGGCCGGCCGCCACCAAAGACTGGCTCGACAATCCCGCTTCCCTCGCCGCACTGCCCATCAATCACAGCATCGCTCCCGCAAAAAGGAATGCCTCCACGCCCGGCGGCGAATCACCGGCCCGCAAACTCTGGAACGAATTCTTAAAATCGAAGCTCGATCGTTACGGAAAAGATCGCAACGAGCCCACGGAAGAAGTCACCAGCGGCCTCTCGCCCTACCTCCACTTCGGCTTCATCTCCAGCCACCAGATGTTTCACGATCTCGCCGAGCACGAAGATTGGTCGCCCCAAAAACTCGCGCTCAAAGCCGACGGCTCGCGTTCGGGCTGGTGGGGCGTCCGCGCGAACGCCGAGCAATTCCTCGATCAGTTCGTTACCTGGCGCGAACTTGGCTACAATTTCGCGAGCCACCGCCCCGGCGATTACGATTCCTTCGAATCGCTCCCGGACTGGGCTCTCGAAACTCTCGCCAAGCACGCGCGCGATGAACGCGCCGTGCTGTACACCCTCAAGGATTTCGCATCCGCGCGCACTCACGACCCCCTGTGGAACGCGGCCCAGCGCCAGCTCGCCTCCGAAGGCCGCATTCACAACTACATGCGCATGGTCTGGGGCAAAAAAATTCTCGAATGGACCCGCACGCCCGAAGAAGCGCTCGAAATTATGATCGAACTCAATAACCGCTACGGACTCGACGGCCGCAATCCCAATTCTTACAGCGGAATTTTCTGGTGCCTCGGCCGCTACGACCGCCCGTGGGGTCCCGAACGCCCCATCTTCGGCACCGTGCGTTACATGAGTTCGGACAACACCGCGCGCAAATTGCACGTAAAGGAATATCTCGAGAAATATGGCCCGCCCGGCGAGCGTGTTCGTAGCTTCTTCGACGATTGACGCACCAGCGGAGCGCGTCTTCGCTTTCCACGAGGAGCCGGGCGCGCTCGAGCGCCTCACCCCGCCGTGGCAGCCGGTGGAATTCGTGGAGCGGCCGCCAAATATAAAGAACGGCTCTCGCGCGATTCTCCGCGTGGGGCCGTGGCCATTTCGAATACGCTGGATTCTCGAGCATCGCGGTTACGTCGCCGGCCGCGAATTTTCCGACGTGCAGCTTTCCGGTCCGTTTCGCAGCTGGAAGCACACGCATCGCATGACGCCGCTCGGCTTGAGAGCCTGCACGCTCGAAGATCGTATTGAATATCAGCTGCCCTTCGGGGCGCTTGGCGATCTCCTCGGCGGCTGGTACGTTCAACGTAAACTGACACGGCTTTTCGAGTTTCGCCACCGCGTCACCGCCGAAGCCATGCGCGAACCGTGACGCGCCCATGAAAATGGGCGAAGATGTAGCGCTTAGACGCGCAACGATTCGCAGTCACAAAAGGGAACTCGCGGACAAATGACGAAATCGGACGTGGTAATCGTGGGCGCGGGTCTCGCCGGACTGTGCTGCGCGCGAATCCTGCACGGAGCCGGCATCGATTTTCAGGTGCTCGAAGCTTCTGACGGCGTCGGCGGTCGCGTGCGCACCGATTACGTCGACGGCTTTCTACTCGATCGTGGCTTCCAAGTTTTGCTCGAGGACTATCCCGAAGCTCGCCGCGTCCTCGATTACGGGGCGCTCAACCTCAAGTCATTCGAGCCCGGCGCGCTGATCTGGTTTGGCGGCCACATGCACCGCTTCATCGACCCCTGGCGCAAGCAGGGCGAGTGGCGCAATGCGTACGACTCCAAAGCCGGCACGCTCGGCGATAAGTTCAAGCTTTGGCGCCTGCGCTCGCGCCTTCACGCTGCTCCACTTGCGAAAATTTTCTCGCGCCCCGAGCGGGCCACGCGAACCGAACTCGAGGCCGCCGGCTTTTCTGCACAGATCATCGAGCATTTCTTCGAACCGTTCTTCGGCGGCATTATGCTCGATCGCGACCTCAAGGCCTCGAGCCGCATGTTCGATTTCGTTTTCAGCATGATGTCCAGCGGCCCTGTTTCGGTTCCTGCCAAGGGCATGGGCGCGATTCCGGCGCAGATCGCTTCAAATCTTCCGCCAAACGCGTTGCGCGTGAACTCGCCCGTCGAAAAAATCGAAGCGGGCAAAGTCACTGTCACTGGCGGCGAAGAAATCGAAACTCGCGCCGTCGTCGTCGCCACGGACGGCCCCACGGCCGCGAAACTCGTTAGCGGCCTCAATCCCGTCGCGTCTCGCAGCGTAAGTTGCTTCTATTACGCCGCCGACGAGCCACCCGTCACGGACCCGATGCTCATCCTTGCCGGTGCGCGCGGTGGCACAGTCAACAACCTCGCCGTGATGAATCGCGTGGCATCCGGGTACGCGCCGGAAGGAAAGTCACTCGTGTCAGTCAGCGTCCTGGGCAATCCCGCGCTCACCGAAGAGCAGTTGAGCGGCTTCGTCATCGCAGACTTAAAAGGTTGGTTCGGCCCCGTCGTTCGCAGTTGGAAATTGTTGCGCAGTTATCGCATACCGCACGCGCAGCCTGAACAGCTTCCCGGGGCGCTCGAACCCATCGAACGTCCCGTGAAGCTCGCTCCCGGAATTTACGTATGCGGCGATCATCGCGACACCGCATCAATTCACGGCGCTATGACGTCCGGCCGCCGCGCCGCCGAAGCTCTCGTCACGGATTTGAAAAAGTAACGTCAGCAGGCAATCCGGCGTGCGCGAAAATCTTCACCGCAGTTTCGCCCGGCAAACTTTGCCGCTTTCGCCGTGTCGCCGCCGTTATTACTCCTCAAATTCACCGTTCCGCCTTCACTTCTAACGCTTTCGCTCTCCACCGCCGATTCGCTCTTGAATCCCATTCCGCGCGCCTGTCGCTTTGGTGTACAGTCTAGAGGTAAACGCAAAGCGCCCGGAAATGGCCCCGCTTCGAAAGGTCTGATTCCATGAATCCCACCAAGCAAGAGACGCTTGACGCCGCCGACCCGAAGACGGCGAAGTCCGCCGGCCACAACGCTCTCACGATCACCGACAATCGCACCGGCAAGCAGTACGAAGTCCCCATCAAGAACGAAACCATAAAAGCTCTCGACCTTCGCCAGATCAAAGCCGACTCCGCTGAATTCGGCCTGATGGGTTACGACCCGGCTTTCACCAACACCGCTTCCTGTACAAGCCGCATCAGCTACATCGACGGGGATAAAGGCATTCTTCGCTACCGCGGATACGCGATCGAAGATCTCGCCGAGCGCAGCACCTTCATGGAGACCGCCTACCTTCTTCTCCACGGCGAGCTACCGAATCGCAAGCAAATTCAGGATTGGACCTACCACATCACGCATCACACCTTCATTCACGAGAGCATCAAGAAATTTCTCGACGGCTTTCATTACGACGCCCACCCGATGGGCATGCTGATCTCCACCGTCGCCGCGCTTTCCACGTTTTATCCCGACGCCAAAGACATCTTTAACGCCGAATCGCGCCGCAAGCAGACCTATCGGTTGATCGGTAAAATGCCGACGCTCGCGGCGTTCGCCTACCGCCACTCGCTTGGCATGCCGTTCGTCTATCCCGACAACGATCTCAGCTACTGCGGAAATTTCCTTAACATGCTCTACCGCACCGCCGAGCCGAAGTACAAGCCGAACCCCACTCTCGAACGCGCTCTCGATGTGCTCTTCATTCTCCACGCCGACCACGAGCAGAACTGCTCATCCACCGCGATGCGCGTCGTCGGCAGCTCGCACGTCGATCCTTACTGCGCAACGGCCGCTGCTACCGCCGCGCTCTACGGCCCGCTCCACGGCGGCGCGAACGAAGCCGTTCTGCGCATGCTTGTCGAAATCGGCTCCATCAACAACATTCCCGCGTACATCAAGAGCGTCAAAGCCGGGGAAAAGCTCCTGATGGGCTTCGGCCACCGTGTCTACAAGAATTACGATCCGCGCGCGCGCATCGTGAAGCAGATCGCCTACGAAGTTTTCGACGTGATGGGCAAGAATCCGCTGATCGAAATCGCGCTCGAATGCGAACGCATTGCGCTCGAAGACGAATATTTCGTAAAGCGCAAGCTTTACCCGAATGTCGACTTTTATACCGGTCTGATCTACCAGTCGATGGGTTTCCCAGTCACGATGTTCCCGGTTCTGTTCGCCATCCCGCGTACCTCCGGCTGGATCGCGCAGTGGGAAGAGATGCTTCTCGATCCCGAACAGAAAATTTCCCGGCCCCGGCAGGTGTACCTTGGATCGGATTTACGAAGCTACGTCGACATGGACGAGCGCAAGTAGCAGCAAGACGGGTTTTTAGCGAGTGTTCCGGGCCCTGGATGCCGATAGCTGTCGTCCGCGCAAGGTTCGCCGCGGGTTCACCTTCCGTGAATCGATTCCCAACGTACGCAGGGCCGAAAGTGTTTGCATCTTCCGGCAATCTCTGGCAAAACACTACGACGCCCTGCGGGGGGCATACCTGATGGATATAAGCACACGCAAAGTAGGGGCGGCCACGATTGTCGACGTGGTTGGCGATATCACCCTCTACAACTCGCCCCAAGTCCGCAAAGTGCTCCTCGATCTAATAAAAGATAAGAAGACGCCGCGAGTCATCGTCAACCTGGAGCGAGTCAAGTACATAGACAGCGCCGGCGTAGCGTCGCTCGTCGAGGGATTGAAAGTTTCGCGCGACATCAAAAGCTCCTTCGCGCTTTTCGGTTTGAGCCGCACCGCGCGCGAGGTTCTCGAGCTTACGCGTTTGATTAAGGTTTTCGAGGTGTATATCACCGAGGAAGAGGCGCTAGCGGGCGGCGCCAAAACGGACGCGAGTCCGGCTCGTTGACGGTACTGGGCGCCCCCACGCTCACTGATGGCATTCACTGACACGATTGGCGCAGCCACTATCGATGGCCTCGCGTATGTAGGCGGTCTTGCCCGCCTCACCGGCGGCGCCGCTAAAGCTGTTTTCATTTCTCCATTCCAGGGCAAACGCTTCCACATCAGCCGCGCGATTCACCAGGCGATGGCCGTCGGCGTCGAAGCTCTTCCGATCACTTCCCTGATATCGTTTTTCATCGGCGCGATTCTCGCTGTCAACGCAGCATACGAACTGCGCAAATTCGGTGCGCTTCATCTGGTCGCAAGCGCCGTCGCCGTATCGATGACGCGCGAACTCGGCCCGTTGATGACCGCCGTCGTCGTCATCGGCCGGTCCGGTTCTGCCTTCGCCGCGGAAATCGGCACCATGAAAGTGAACGAGGAGATCGACGCCATGGAGACCATGGCTCTCGAGCCGATCTCCTTCCTCGTCGCTCCGAAATTTCTTGCCATGCTTTTGATGGTCCCATGTCTTACTGCGTGGGCGGATTTTATGGGTGTGCTCGGCGGCGGAGCTTTCGGCCTCGCAGCTGCGAGCTTTACGTGGGGCAGTTACATCCAAGCGACCCTCGAGGCGCTTCAAAGGCACGATATCCTCACTGGTTTGGTCAAGGCAATGTTGTTCGGCTTGGTCATCACCGCCGTTGGTTGTCAGGAAGGCTTCTCCACCGGCCTCGGTTCCGAGCAAGTCGGCCGCTCCACTACCTCCGCCGTCGTCAAATCGATTTTCATGGTCGTCATGGTTGACTTGGTATCCACCACAATTTTCTATCTCACGGCGCCTCGCTAAATGAGCTCTCTCCCTCCCAAAAAGGCAACAATTCCAGATGCGACGCCGGCCCCCGCGAAAATCGGTCCTGCAATCTCCGTCCGGAATCTGCGCGTGAAATACGGCGAGCGCGAGATTCTTCACGGGGTCAGCTTCGATGTGCCCGTGGGCGAGACCATGGTCATCCTCGGCGGTTCGGGCTCAGGTAAGTCCACACTGCTCCGCACCCTCGTCGGCCTGGAGCGCCCCAGCGGCGGCGAGATTTACATCATGGGCAAGGAATTCGCGAACATCTCCGAAGACGAACGCGATGAGCTCCGCAAGGGCATCGGCATGTCCTTCCAGGGCGGCGCGCTCTTCGGCTCGATGAGCGTTGGCGAAAACGTGGCGCTACCTTTGCAGGAGCACACCGACCTCGATCCCTCCACGATCGAAATCATGGTTCGCCTCAAGCTCGACCAGGTAGGACTCTCTGGTTTTGAAAATTACATGCCCGCGCAGTTGAGCGGCGGCATGAAAAAACGCGCTGCGATCGCCCGCGCTCTCTCCATGGATCCGCAGGTTCTCTTTTTCGACGAACCTTCCGCCGGCCTTGACCCTATCATCGCCGCCGGTATCGACGAACTGATCCTGAAGCTCAAGCGCGCTTTCAAAATGTCGATCGTAGTCGTGACGCACGAGTTGGCCAGCGCCTTCCTGATCGCCGACCGCATGATCGTTCTCGATAAAGGTGTAATCGTGGCTGATGCCACCGTTGACGAGATGAAAAACAGCACGCAGCCACGCGTGCGACAGTTCCTGGACCGGGTGCCGGAGCCCGAAGTCACCGGCGAAATCGACTACTTGCAGATGCTGACGGGAGATGTCCCGCCCATCCGCCAGTAGCGGGCCAAGCACTAGCGCTGTTTCTGTTGCATTGCTATACTCCCCGCCACTGAGTGGGAAGCGCGGCGCCCCCCGCGGAAATCATCGAGGACACGAATGGATTCAAAGCGCGAGCAGGCGTTCGTAGGGCTGTTTGTTCTCGTCGTTGCTGCCTTGCTCATCGCGACGCTGTTTGCGCTCTCGGGCACCTTCAACGGCAGCGACTTTCCCTACCGCGCGTACTTTAAGAATGCCGGCGGTCTCGGCCCTGGTTCCGAAGTGCGCTACGCCGGTGGTCCCCCGATTGGCCGCGTTCGCAAGGTCGTCGTCGATCCGGGCGACCCGACGCGCATGGAAGTCGATTTCGACGCGCATCCCGACATTCCCATTAAGACCGATTCGAGCGTGCTCATCACCAGCACCAGTCCGCTCGGCGAAAACTTTCTCGGCATCAAGCCTGGCACCGCCGCCGCTCCGCGCGCGCCGAAGAACTACGTTCTCAAATCGACCGAGCCGGTCAGCTTTTCAGACATCGCCGACGCGATTAATGCCCTCACGCCGCAAGCCAACCAGCTCCTTGCGAACCTGAACGCGCGCGTGGTCGAACTGAAAGACACTCTCTACCGTGTTAACGACCTGCTCAACGACAAGAACCGCGAGAACGTTTCAGCCTCGCTTGGGCATCTGCGCGGCATGCTCCAGGAAGACCGGCCGCTGGTTAAATCCACTCTCACCAACGTCAACCAAGCCGCCGAGAAACTGAACCCGCTTATCGATAAGTTCAGCGTGGCCACGGACAAGGCCGATAAGACGCTCGACCACATCGACGCCATGATCGGCGACAACCGCGACGACATTCGCCAGTCCGTCAAAGATCTGCGCGTCACCATCGCCAACGCGCGCGAAGCCGTCACGCAGATTAACGGGATCGTCAACGACAACTCCGAGGACATCGACGAGATTCTCGAAAATCTCCGCGTCACTACGGAAAACTTGAATTCGTTCACCGAGACCATCAAGACCCGGCCCTACACCCTGCTGCGCGATTCTTCACCGAAGCCGCACAAGCCGGGCACCGCGCCTCCAAAGTAGGTGTGGCGATTTCGGGCGCGAACGGACCCGGATATAGATTTGCAGTTGGAGGGAGCCAAGCGTGTTTAGCCGTCACAAATGCATCACCGGACTTGCGATCCTTCTGGCTTTGATTGAAGCGGGTTGCGGCGCGCCCCGCGCCGTCAAGTACTACACGCTGGACACCACTCCCGCGCCCGTCACGTCCACTTCGGCCCAGTTCCCGATCAGCCTTCTCGTCGGGCGCGTCATGTCCTCGCAGCTTTACCGCGATGACAGAATCGTCTACGGCTCCGGCCAGGTCCAACTCGGCCTATACGATTACGACCGCTGGTCCGAGCCTCCCACGGATTTGATCCAGACCGCGCTGATCGCTTCGCTTCGCGCCACCGGCCAATATCGCTCCATCTCGCGCGTTGCCAGCAGCGTGAAGGGCGATTACATTCTCCGCAGCCGCCTCATCTCCATGTACGGAGTCGATTTGCCCGTTCTCTCGTCACGCTTGGTTCTTCAGCTCGAACTCTATGATCCCGTCAATCACGCCGTCGTGTGGTCGCAGGCCTACAGCCACGATGAACCGGTTCAGGGCGACAAGACCGTTGCGAACATCGTCATCGCCATGGACGCCAATGTGAAAGCCTGCTTGCAGCAGACGACCGCAAGCCTCTCGCAATACTTCACCGCGAATCCGCCGAAGTCTCCTTCCGCGGACTAATATCGCACCCCCGCTTCATGAGAGATTTCTCGGTCGGTCAATAAACGTGTGTTGCCTTTTGCCCACACCCGTTCGTCCAGTTCTGTTCCACTGTGAACCTGCGTAGAAGTTTCTTCCTGTTCGTCCGATTCATTTCCCCAGACCAGTGTCGCCACCGTTCGCGCGCTGGCCCATTGCGAATGTCATTCCTCTATCCATTGTTGACGCAGCTCCCCGGCTCCGGCGATTTCAGCCCACACGGCTTCTGTTACCTGTGGAATCGCCAGCTCATGTGGCTCCACGTCGTCTCGGACATCGCGATCGCCGTCGCCTATTTCACCATCCCGTTCACCCTCTTGTGGTTCATCCGTAAGCGCCGCGACATTCCTTTTAGTTGGATCTTCGGCCTGTTTGCGCTGTTCATCGTCGCCTGCGGCGTTACTCACCTGATGGAGGTGTGGAACATATGGCACACCGCCTACTGGCTCGAAGGCGTTCTCAAAGCCATCACCGCGCTTGCCTCCATCTCTACCGCGATCGTCCTCGCGCGTTCTGTTCCCGCACTTGTCCAGCTCCCGAGCCCCGAAGCTTGGCGCCTCGCCAATATCGCCCTCGAAGCCGAGATCAATCAGCATCGCGAAACCGAGAACCGCGTTCGCGAACAGGAGGCGCGTTACCGCGATATCGCGGAACTGGTCGAATTGACCCACGACGCCATCTTCGTGCGCGACCTTGCAAGCAAGATCGTGTACTGGAACTCTGCCGCGGAACGCCTTTATGGCTGGACCAATGAGGAGGCCATCGGCGCCACCACTCATCAACTCCTTAAAACCGTCTTTCCAGAGCCGCTGGAGGAAATCGAAGCCGATCTTCTACGGCACGGTTCGTGGGAAGGCGAGCTCACACACACCTGCCGGAACGGCGAAGTTCGAACTGTCTCGAGCCGCTGGGCGCTCCGTCGCGACGTCAATGGCGAACCGGTCTCAATGCTGGAAAGCAATCGCGACGTAACTGCTCGCTCGAATGAAGATAAAAAGTTTCGCGGCCTTCTCGAATCCGCTCCCGACCCGATGGTCATCGTCGACGGCGAAGGGGTGATTCGCCTGGTGAACGTTCGTACGCAGACCGTGTTTGGGTATTCGCGCGAAGAGCTCATTGGTCATCCCGTCGAGATCATTGTCCCGGAGCGGTTCCGCGAAGGCCACGTCGTTCGGCGTAGCCGCTACGCGCAATGTCCCGTTACGCGTGCGATGGGCGCGGATCTTGAACTCTACGGCCGCCGCAAAGACGGTTCCGAGTTCCCCGTGGAGATCAGCCTCAGCCCGCTCGAGACCAGAGGCGGGACTTTAATCTCCAGCGCCATTCGCGACGTGAGTGAACGTATTCGCATTCAGAAGGACCTTCGCGACGCTAATGAGTTTCTGGAACAACGCGTACAGTCCCGCACCGAGGAACTCGCCACCGCAAACGCTGGCCTGATCAAAAGCCAGGAAAGCATCGCGCTTGCGCAGCGCGTCGCGCGTGTCGGCACTTTCGAATTCGACGGCTCAACGGGCCGCGCCAGTTGGACGCCCGGCCTTGAAGCCATTTATGGCTTGGAACGAGGCTCCTTCTCCGGAACCGTTGAAGCCTGGCTTTCGATGGTCCATCCGGAGGACAGGGAGCACGCAAAACGCCATCTTGAGATCGCCATCGAAACGCACTCGCCGTACTCCAATCAGTACCGTATCCTCCGCGCCGACGGCGAGATCCGCTGGATCCGGGCGCAGGGCCAACTCTTCTTCGGTCAGCAGGGCGAGTTTCGCCGCCTTGTCGGGGCGAACCTCGATATCACCGACAGCAAAAACAAAGAAAACGAAATCGTGGCCCTGAACACCACCCTCGAACGTCGCGTCGAAGAGCGCACCCGTGAACTCAGCTTCGCCAACAAGGAACTCGAATCTTTCAGCTATTCCGTGTCGCACGACCTCCGGGCGCCGCTCCGTCATATCGACGGCTTTGCGCGCATCCTCTCCGAGGAATACGCCGCCGAGCTGCCCGAAGATGGCCGCAGTTATCTCGCACGGATCCTTAAATCCACAACCGACATGGGCAAGCTTATTGACAGTCTTATCAAGCTCGCGCACCTCGGCCGCCGCGAACTCTCTTGCGAAAAAGTGAATCTCGGCGAACTCGTGAAATCCGTCATCGCGGACCTGCCTCAGACCGATGCGTCTCGCAACGTCGAATGGCGCATCGAAACGCTTCCCACGGTCAATTGCGATCCCGACCTTCTGCGTATTGTTCTTACCAACCTACTTTCGAACGCTCTCAAATTCACTCGCACCCGCGCCGCAGCCGTCATTGAGGTCGGCACAGCCGCAAAAAATGGAGACCTTGCCTACTTCGTTAAGGACAACGGCGTCGGTTTCGATCCCAACTATGCCGACAAGCTCTTCGGCGTCTTCCAACGCTTGCACGCGCAGGAAAAATTCGAAGGTACCGGAATCGGCCTCGCCACCGTGCAGCGCATCATTCACCGCCACGGCGGAAGAATCTGGGCCGAGTCCGCGCTCGACCAGGGCGCCACTTTCTTTTTCACGTTCGGTGTGGCGCGCGGCGAATCGGCGAGTGTAGAACGCATGGACGACGCGCTTCGCAATCAGGAGCCCGTGCTCACCCCGGCAGCGAAGCGCTGAGCTCCAACTGTAGTTGAGACGAACGTGATTGTGCGAGGCCCGAAATTCATGACGGTTCAAACAAAGCTGGCCTCGGCCTACGGTCTCGCGGTCGTGATCCTTTGCGCGATGTGCCTCATCTCCTATCGGAATGCCGCAAAAATCGAAGAGACGCGCCAGTGGGGACGCCACTCGAGCGCCGTTCTCCAGCGCGGCGAAGCGCTCGCCGAGAGCCTCGCCCGGGTCGAAGCGATTTCTTTCGAGTACGCCGGTACACGCGATCCTCAGGCCCTCAGCTCGCTTGACTTTGCCAGTGCCGGTGCGTTGAGTGCCGAAAAGGATCTCCATTCCCTCACCGCCGACAATCTGTCTCAGCAGCGGCGCCTCGCGATCCTCGAACCCAAGCTCGCACGCTATCTCGTTCTCTTGCGCGACGCGATTGCAGCGCCCGCAAACACGCCCACCGGGGCAAGTCCACGCGAGCCCGCCGCCGCGCGTCCCTTTTTGCCCGAACGTGCACAGCTTTCACACGACATCTCCGATCTGATCCAGCAAATGAACGCCGAAGAAGACCGTCTTTCCCTCGTCCGCCGCCAGGCGATTGACGAAGGTCTCCACCGTTCCTCGGACTATCTCGCCTTCGGTTACGCCAGCGCGATCCTTCTCTCCGTTCTCTGCATCGTGCTCCAGCGCGGCGAGATGCGTCACCGTACCGCCATCCAGCACGAACTTGAAAACGCGCAAGCCGGCCTTGAGCTTCGCGTCCACGAACGGACCGAAGATCTCCGCGCCGCCAATCTCGCGCTTCAGGCGCAAGTCGAAGAGCGCAAGCGCGCCGAACGCCAGGTCCAGCAACTCAATTCCTCGCTCGAAATGCGCGTCGAGCAGCGCACTCTCGAGCTTACCCAAGCCGTCAAGGAACTCGATTCGTTCTGCTACACCGTGTCGCACGATCTTCGCGCGCCCCTCCGCCACGTCGACGGCTTCTCCCGAATTCTCGAAAGCGAATACGGCGGTGAACTCAGCGACGAGGCGCGCCACTACCTTCACCGCATCGTTCAAGCCGTCAACCAAATGGGCCGGCTCATCGACGACCTGCTTGACCTCTCCCGCATTGGCCGCAAAAAACTGACTCGCCGCCGGGTCTCCGTACAGGATCTCGTCGAACGCGCCATTAGCAGCTATCGCGATATCCCTGACGGCCACGGTGTGGACTGGCGCGTGGATCCCCTGCCCGAGCTTAGTTGCGATCCAGGCCTCCTCGAGATCGTCTACGCCAACCTGATCGCCAACGCTGTCAAGTTCACGCGCAGCCTCCCGCACCGAATGATTCAATTCGGTGCGCTCAGTACCTCCGACTCCGTCACCCTCTTCGTTCGCGACAATGGTGTGGGCTTCGATCCGCAATATGCCGATAAGTTATTCGGGGTGTTTCAGCGGCTGCATAGCCTGGAAGATTTTGAGGGTACCGGCATCGGTCTGGCCACCGTGCAGCGCATCGTTCATCGCCATGGCGGCTCCATTCGCGCCGAGTCGCAGCCCGGTTGCGGGGCCACTTTCTATTTCACGCTAGGTGCGCAATCCATGGCTGCCACAACGCGGAAACTCGAAGAGGTGAAACATGTGCGAGTCTGATCCGGTCGAGATTCTTCTTGTCGAAGACAATCCGGCCGACGCCGAGCTGGCGCTTCACGCTCTGCGCAAGAGCAAGATCGCCAATCACGTCTTGCATCTGCGCGACGGTGCGGAAGCTCTCGATTTCATGTTCTGCCGGGGCCACTACGCCACGCGAAGCGGTGACGATCGCCCCTCGATCATCCTGCTCGATTTGAAACTCCCTAAGGTCGACGGTCTGCAGGTCCTCCACGAATTGAAATCGAATCCGCGCACGCGAGCCGTGCCCGTGATCTTGCTCACTTCTTCGCAGGAGGAACACGACATGATCAACGGCTACCAGAACGGCGTGAACAGCTACATCCAGAAGCCCGTCAATTTCGCCGAGTTTCAGGATGTCGTCCACAGGCTCGGCTTCTATTGGCTTGTGGTCAACCGAAAGCCGCCCGCTGCTGCGTTTTCGGCGGCTTGATCCTGGGAGCTTTTCAAACCATGGCACGCGCATCGACCAACGAGATGGTTTGTTACGACTCCCCGCTACGCGTCTTGATTGCCGAGGATAATCCCGACGATCTCGAGTTGACTCTCCGCGCCCTGAGCAAATCCGGCCTCGATCTGAGAATTCAAACAGTCAGCACTCGCGAGCAATTCGTTGACAAGCTCGAGCAGCAGCCGGTCGACCTCGTCCTCTCGGACTACCGCATGCCCGGCTGGACAGGCATCGACGCGCTCACCGAAATCGTCAAGTCCGGCCAGGACATCCCGCTCATTCTCCTCACCGGCACGCTTGGCGACGGCAAAGCGGTCGAGTGCATAAAACTTGGCATCACCGATTACGTGTTGAAGCACCAGCTCGCACGCCTTCCAATGGCCATCATCCGCGCGCAGGAAGAAAAGCTTCTGCGCGAAGGTGAGCGCAAGGCCAGTGACGCCCTTCGTGAGAGTGAAGCGCACTTCCGAACTCTCTTTGAAAATGCCCCAGAAGCGATTGTTGTTCTCGATCTAGATAAGGGCATTTTTGTCGATTGCAACGACAACGCCTTGAAGCTTTTCAAAATGAGCCGTGCTGATCTCATGCGTTCCAACCCCGCGCAACTCAGTCCTCCGTTTCAGCCGGACGGCCGTCATTCTGCCACTGCCGCGCGCGAGTGGATTGAAGGCACGAAAAATGATGCCAAGCCTTCCTTCGAGTGGGTTCACCGTAACGCCGCCGGCGAGGAGATCGCCTGCGAAGTTCACCTCGTCCGTATTCCCTCCCCCACTCGGCAGACCATCCGCGCCAGCATTCTCGACATCACCGAACGTAAGCGCTCCGAAGAAGCAGTGCGCTACATCGAAGCCCGCTACCGCGGGCTGGTGAACAACGCTTCTTACGGCATCTACTGGGTCACGTTCGACGACCAGCTCCTGGACGCGAACCTCGCCATGGTCGAAATGCTCGGCTACGAGAGCGTCGAAGAGTTGCTGCGCCTCTTAAAGTCCGCGGTTATCTTCGCGGACCCATCGGCCTTCGCCGAACTCGACGAAGTGTCCCGCCAGCATTCTCGCGTCGAAGCCAAAGTTGAATGGAAGCGCAAAGACAATAAGCCGATCACCGTGCGGCTCGTCGGCCGCCGTACCAAGGATCTCTTCCGCAAAGTGGATTGCATGGAATATTTCGTCGAAAACATTTCTGATCGCCTCGCCCTCGAAAAGCAGCTCGCGCAGGTACAGAAGTTCGAAGCCATCGGCCAGCTCGCCGGAGGAATCGCTCACGACTTCAACAACATGATCGGCGCCATACTCGGCTGGGCGGAACTCGGCATCGAGGAGACTGAAAGAGACAGCCGCCTCAACCGCCATTTCAACAAAGTCCGCCAACAGGCGGAGCGAGCCGCCGCGCTAACCCAGCAGCTCCTAGCGTTCGCTCGCCGCCAGATTCTCGAGCCGCGCAACATCGACCTCAATCAGTGTGTCACCGAAACTCTCAGCCTTCTTGAAAAAGTCATTGGCAGCAACATCGAGATCCGCGTCAATCTGCACCTCGATCCACCCGCCGTGCGTGCCGATCCTACGCAGATCGCTCAGGTGGTCATGAATCTCTGCATCAACGCTCGCGACGCGATGCCCAAGGGCGGCAAGCTCGAAATTGAATCGTCGAGCGTCATCATTGACGAAGCCTTCTGCGTCGCGCACTCGATCGCTCATGTCGGCAAATTCGCCGTCATCCGCGTTACGGACACCGGAACCGGCATCGATCAAGGCACGCTCGATCGCATCTTTGAACCTTTTTTCACCACGAAGGAAACGGGGAAGGGAACGGGACTCGGCCTCGCCACGATTTACGGCATCGTCCGCCAGCATGGCGGGTTTGTCGACGTCGAAAGCGAAGTCGGCGTCGGCACCACTTTCCGCGTCTACGTGCCGCTTACCGCTTCTGGAGCGGTCGTCGCCGTCGCCAAGCAGGATTCCAACTCCGTGCGCGGCGGCTCGGAAACCATCTTGGTTGCGGAGGATCACGACGGTCTCCGCGAACTCGCTCGCGAAACTCTTCTCGGCCTCGGATACAACGTCCTCATCGCCTGCGATGGCGAACAGGCCGTCCGCGAATACCAGAAATACGGCGGCAAGATCGACCTGCTCGTCTTCGATGTCATGCTTCCCAAAAAGAGTGGTCCAGAAGCCTACGCGGAAATTTCAAAAGGGAACCTGGGCCTGCCCGTTGTGTTCGCTACCGGATACAGCGCGGATATTGCTCTGCTCCACAAAGCCGAAATGCTGGGTGCAGTGCTGCTTCAGAAACCATACATTCCTCGCGACTTGGCCCGCCGCGTCCGCGAAACTCTCGATCAGCATGTTTCAAAGTTGAACCCGGTGTGAATTTCGCGCTCCGTCACCCTCACTCAGCCTCATTGCCGTTGACACACTTTCATTTTGCATGGTATTTCTCTTTCAATCGTGGTTTCCGGCGGAAACGCCGGATTGCAGGGGTGTCAGGCGCGGATGACGCAGCCATCAACGATATCACTGCAACAACCCACCCACCCCGGGAGGTGGATTCCTTACGGTTTCTGCCTCCCGTTTTTATTTCCTCCTTACGCTTGATTGCATATTTCGCCTTCGCCTGTCCGCACCTGTCCAGATTCGAACGCCGTTCGCAGAATGTGTGTACCCGGCGTTGGGACGCGCTATAATGCCGCGAACCGGGTGAGCGCCGGCCGCCGCTTCGCTTCAACTGAGCGCGCCGCCGCTCCACATCGCCGCGAGGGAAGCAACGATGGGGCTGCAGATCGCTGAGCGCAAAAACGGAAACATCACCGTGTTGGATCTCGTCGGCCGGATCATCATCGGCGTCAGCAACGACACTCTCAACGCCGAGCTCCGCCGCATCGCCGAGAAGCCGCCCGCCGAGGTTGTAGTCAATCTCGCGGGCGTCGTGCAAATGGATAGCTCCGGCATCAGCACTCTCGTCCGTAGTTTCGTCAGCCTCGAGCGACAGGGCGGCGGCCTGAAACTGCTCAATCCCACCGGTCACGTGCGCGAAGTTCTCGAACTCACTCGCCTCATCAACGCCATTCCCACCTTCACCGACGAAGCCAAAGCCGTAGCGTCGTTCCGAGGCGGCGTCGCCCACGTCTGATGGCGCGCACCAGCCCGCGCATTTAATTTTTCTCGGGAAAATAAATCAACTACGGTAGGAAAATCGGCGCGGACAAATTTCGCACACGAACAATCTCAGCTCGCTACGCGTTCTTCTTCAACTCAGCCAGCACCAGCTTCGCCACTTCTTTCAGCGTCTCAAACACACCTTGCCCCGTAACCGCCACTCCTTCGGTTACCGGCTCGCCTTTCACGCCGAGCTGCTTTGTTAATTCCTCGATCGACAGCACGTTCGGCAGGTCGCGCTTGTTCAGCTGCAGCACGTAGGGAATCGTCGTGAAATCCAGGTTGTGGTCCTTCAAATGTTCGCGAAGGTTGTCCAGCGTTTCCAGGTTTGCATCGAGACGTTCTTCCTGCGAATCCGCCACGAATACCACGCCGTCCGCGCCTTTCAAAATCAGTCGCCGGCTCGCTTCGTAAAACACCTGTCCAGGGACCGTATACAAGTGGAAACGTGTCTTGAATCCTCGGACGGTACCGAGATCGAGAGGCAGGAAATCGAAGAACAGCGTGCGGTCGGTTTCCGTGGCCAGCGAAACCATCTTTCCCTTTTGATTCGCCCCGGTGTGTTCGTAGATCCACTGCAAGTTCGCCGTCTTCCCGCCAAGGCCGGGACCGTAATAGACGAGCTTGCAGTTTATCTCGCGAGCGGGAAAGTTTATAAACGGCACAATTTCCTCAGATTAGGTAGCTCGTTCTTTATAGCATAGCCAGTACCACCGTCCAACGCGCCCCGTTCGCCTTGCTTTCCAACTGATAACCGTGTCGGATACGGTGAAATTCCACTACATGGGTCCCGGGCATAGCCACCCAAAAGGACAGGCGAAGACGCCGTACTACCGAGCCTGCCCCTGCGCCTGTCCCTGTGAGATTTCCGGAGGGAACCGCCCGCATTGACGCCACCCCGCAGTTTTGCTATGTTCCGGTAGCATTTTTAAGCGGAGCGAACACGTGAAGCGTCGCGCCACCCACACCTCAAAGTCTTCGGCCCCGCACAAATTAGTGAAAAAGAAGGCCTTGAAAGCCAAGGCCCAGGTCGCAGTGCCTGACCTGGACGCGCCGGCCAAGCAGACTCAGCTGAAGGCCTACGAAGAGGGCCTCAAGTACTTCCAGCAGCAGAAGTTCCCGAAGGCCAAGCAAGCTCTCGAGAAGGTCCTCGAAGGACCCGTGAAGGAGCTTCAGGACCGGGCCCAGATGCACATCCGCATCTGCGACCAGCGCGCCTCTCGGTCGCCTGTCCCCACCGTCAAGACCGCTGAGGACCACTACACCCAGGGCGTCGCGTTGATGAATCTCGGCCGCTGGGACGAAGCTCGTGAACACCTCGACCGCGCCCACAAAGCCGCGCCGAAAGCCGACCATATCGTTTACGCCATGGCCGCTCTCGACTGCCTCACCGGTGAAGCCGACTCCGCCATGCAGAATCTTCGGATCGCGATCCAGCTCCGCCCCGAAAATCGCTACCACGCACGCAACGACGAAGACTTCGCTTTCTTGCAGGAAGATCCGCGGTTTACCGAACTTCTTTACCCGGAGCGCGACGGTTCGCTCGGCTGATTTTCATTCGTACAGTACGCAACGACGTTCTGACGCTGCGCTCGCATCACCGGTCTCTCCACCGTTTTGCGCGGCCTCAAAGACTTCGTCGAATTTCGCGCCAGGCCTCGCCCCGGCGCCAAGCTCCCAAAACGTGCACAGCTCCGGCCCATCGCAGATCTCGTCGCCATTGTCGCCGTCACCGATGACGGCGGCAGCTCCGGCCGCCTTCGCCGCGAATACAAAGTCCTTCCTCCCGGCGACATTCGCAACTGCATGGTCGCCCTCTCGAAGGACGAGCACCTGCTCAGCAAACTCTTCCAATATCGCTTCCCGGCAGGACGCGGTCTCGCGGGCCACAGCTTTGGCAATCTCTTCGTCACCGCTCTAACCAACGTCACGGGAGACTTCGCCGAGGCCGTCCGCGTATCCTCGCGCGTCCTCGCCATTCGCGGTCGCATTTTTCCATCAACCGCGCAGAACGTCACACTCGAAGCCGAACTCGAAAATGGCGCGATCGTGAAAGGCGAAACCAACATCTCCCGCTCCCACCAGCGCATTGTTAACGTCCACCTCAATCCTAGCCGCGTGAAGCCGCTGCCTGAAGCGCTCGCCGCAATCCGCCACGCCGACCTGATTCTCATCGGCCCCGGTTCGCTCTACACCAGCATCATCCCGAACCTTCTCGTCGAAGGCGTCGCCGACGCCATTCACAAATCCCGCGCCACCTGCGTCTATATCGCGAATCTCATGACCCAGCCGGGCGAAACGCAGCACTACTCCGTCGCCGATCACGTAAACGCCATCTACGAACATTCCCGCAAAGGCCTGTTCGATTTCGTGGTCATCAACCGCAAATCCGTTCCGCCCAAAATCCTGCGCCGTTATAAAGCCGAAGGCGCCGAACCCGTTCAGTCATCGGCCGCCGAACTTAAGCGCATGGGCATCCGTTACATCACCGGCGACCTTGCCCGCTATCAACGAGTTGTCCGTCACGATCAGAACAAACTCACCCGCCTTCTTCTCGAAGAATTCGTCAAGCGCCACGCCCAGTAGCCGATTTCCTTCCTAATATGCTCGCAAGCCACATTGGTCTGTTCTCACTCGCCCATTCCTGGAAACGCAATTCTTGCGCCCCCATCCCCGCGTTCATATACTGGGCGACGCTGCCTAAATTGCATCGCAAAGTGTCGGGGACTCCGGGGCAGCGCCCCTCAAACAAATTCGCAATCTTTCGTTTCGCTCTCGCTATCCCAGGAGGATCGGTATGTGTGCGGTTTCGCAGGAAGAGTTGAACGTCTATAAGTCCGCCGAAGCGCGCTTCGAATTAGCGGCTCAGAAGATGAGCCTTGAGGATGGCATCTACCGCTACCTCAAGTATCCCAGCAAGGAGATTACCGTCTACTTGCCGGTTGCTATGGACGACGGCCGCCTCGAGGTTTTCATTGGCTACCGCGTCCTTCACTCCGCCGTTCGCGGCCCCGGCAAAGGCGGCATCCGCTTCGCGCCAGACGTCTCTATCGACGAAGTCCGCGCCCTTGCCGCGTGGATGACGTGGAAGTGCGCCGTGGTCAACATTCCGTTTGGTGGTGCGAAGGGCGGCGTGATCTGCGATCCCTCCAAGCTTTCCAAGACCGAACTCGAGCGCATCACCCGCCGCTACACCGGTGAACTCAGCGAATGGTTTGGTCCCGAGCGCGACGTTCCCGCGCCGGACATAGGCACCAACGAACAAACCATGGCCTGGGTCATGGATACATACTCCATGCACGTCCGCCAAGCCACAACTGCCGTCGTCACCGGAAAGCCTCTCGAACTCGGCGGTTCACAGGGCCGCCGCGAAGCCACCGGCCGCGGCGTGATGATGTGCTGCGACAACGCTCTCGCCAAATTGAAAATGAAGAAGGACGGCTGCCGCGTCATCATTCAGGGCTTCGGCAACGTTGGCTCGCAAGCAGCCATGCTGATGCACAAGGCCGGCTACAAAATCATCGGCCTCGCCGACATTCACGGCGGTCTTTACAACGACAAGGGCTTCGACATTCCCAAGGTCGTCGACTGGGTTTACGCACAGGGCAAAAAGCTTCACGACTATCCCGGCGGCGGCGATAGACAGTCCTCCAAGGATGTCCTCTTCCACCCGACAGACATTCTGATTCCCGCAGCGACCGAGAATCAGATCACCACTGAGAATGCCCACCGCGTCGATTGCAAAATTCTTTGCGAAGGAGCCAATGGTCCTGTAACCTCACATGCCGACCCGATAATCGAGAGCAAAGGGATCTTCGTTATCCCCGATATTCTCGGCAATGCGGGCGGCGTGACCGTGAGTTACTTCGAGTGGGTGCAGGACCGCCAGGGATTCTTCTGGCGGGAAAGCGAAGTGAACGAGCGCTTGCAGGATGTGATGGATCAAAGCTTCGACCAGGTTGTTCGCTACGCCGAATCACACGGCGTCAACAACCGCATCGCCGCTTACATCATGGCCATCGATCGAGTGGCGCGCGCTCTCAAGCTCCGCGGCATCTACGCCTGACGCGAAGTACAACCCGGCGCGCTATCGAGGAGGGAACGTGAGTCCTGATTCGATCTACCCGGGTGCGCTGAAATCTGAAGAAGATCATCGTCGCGACGTTTGCGCTGTTGGCCGCATGATGCACGACCGCGGCTACGTGGCCGCTTGCGACGGTAACGTTTCAGTTCGCCTCGATCCGCGCCACATTCTCACCACTCCCACCGGCATGTGCAAAGGCATGCTCACGCCCGAGGATCTCGTAATCACGGATCTCGACGGCAAAAAAGTCGCTGGCCGCCGCAATCCCTCGTCCGAGCTGCCGATGCATCTGCTGATTTATGCGCGCCGCCCGGAAGTCAACGCCGTCTGCCACGCGCATCCGCCCACTGCCACGGGTTACGCCGCGGCTGGCATGCCGCTTAATAAAGCGCTTCTCTGCGAACTCGTCATCGCGCTCGGCTCCGTTCCCGTGGCGCCGTACGGCATGCCCGGTACCACCGAACTCGCCGGCTCCATCGAGCCGCTCGTTCAAAGTTACGACGCAATTCTTCTCGCCAATCACGGCGTCGTCACCTACGGCGCCGATTTGATGACCTCGTATTTTCGGATGGAGACCACTGAACATTTCGCACGCGTAGCGTTAGTCACCGAAATGCTCGGGAAGCAGGTGTTACTCTCCGGCGGCGACGTCGAACGCCTCTTCGCAGCCCGCGCCCGCTACGGCCTACAGTCTCCGTCGGTGCCGCAACCCGGCGCTCCCGTAACCAGCGAAACCACAGACACCGAACGAATCAGCCTAACGCGCCGCGAGCTCGAATCCTTGATCGACGAAGCCATAAAAAAAGATCGCGCCCTCCACTAAATCATTCACACCGGGCCAAACTGGCCGCTCGCACTTTGAGTAGCTCAGGCGATACCGCCTGTGTGCGAGCGTAGTTCGCAATTTTTTCCCACGCTCCTAATCTCGATCACTCCACGCGTTCATGCACATACCCATGCCCATCCAGCGCTCTCTCCAATTCCCCGATGTGCTCAAACCCCCGCGTCTCCATAGTGATATCAATCGCCGTGTCGCCCAACTCCACTCCATACAGTGACCGATTAAACGCCGTCTCCACGATGTTCACCTTCTGTTCTGCAATCGCCGTCGAAAGCCTTACCAGCGCCCCCGGATAATCCGGCAAATGTATCCGCAGCCGCACAAGCCTTCCGTCTTTCACCAAACCTCTCTCGATGATCCGCGACAGTAGCGTCACATCGATATTCCCCGCGGACACCAGCACGCCCAGCCGCTTCCCGCGATCGCCCGTCTTCCCATTTAGCACCGCCGCCACGGCGACCGCTCCGGCGCCCTCCGTCAACGTCTTCTCTTTTTCCAGCAGCGTCAGAATCGCGTTCGCAATCTCTTCCTCATCAACGGTCACAATTTCATCGACGTACTTCTTCACCAGCGGCAGCGTGTGCACCCCCGGCGAACGCACCGCGATGCCGTCTGCAATCGTTTTCGACGCCGGCAGCGTCACATGTTTCTTCTGCCTCACCGCCTCTTGCATCGACGGCAGCTTCGTCGTCTGCACGCCGATCACACGAACCTTCGGATTCGTCTCCTTCACCGCGCACGCCACTCCGCCGATCAGCCCGCCGCCCCCGACCGGAATCACCACCGCGTCGAGATCGCTCACCGCCTTCAGCATCTCGAGGCCGATCGTCCCCTGTCCCGCAATCACGTCGTGATCGTCGAACGGGTGAATGAACGTCCGGTTCTCGACCTCTCGAATCCGCAGAGCCTCGTCACACGCCTCGTCATAGTTCGCGCCCACCAGAATCACTTCCGCGCCATATTCCCGTGTCGCCGAAACTTTCACGAGCGGCGTTGCCAGCGGCATGCAGATCTTCGCTGCAATTCCGCGTTTCGTAGCGTGATACGCCACTGCCTGTGCGTGGTTTCCAGCCGACGCGGCAATCACGCCTCGCCGCTTCTCGTCATCGGTTAGGAGCAGGATTTTGTTCAGCGCCCCGCGCTCCTTGAACGATCCCGTCATCTGGAGGTTCTCGAGCTTCAGGAAGATCGAGTTTCCCGTCCGTTGCGAAAACGTCTCTGACCGCATGAACGGCGATTCGTAGATCGAGCTGCGAATCCGCTGCTCGGCATCCTTAATCTGTTGAAGCGTGACCATCGCTTTTCCTTCGTTGCCCGGATTTGTTCGCACCAGCCGCCGATAACAAAAAAGGCCGTTCTCCCTCTTTGGGATAACGGCCTCGGGTCTCCTTCGCTCAGTGTGTTTCGCCCGCCGTCATCCGCTCCCTGGATGCTTGCTAATTCGAATAGTTCGAATCCCAATCGCGTGAATCGCGCGGGCGGACTCGTTCCGGCACACTGCGACCGCCTCAGGTCCATGCGCTCGAACGTGGGAAGCGGCTTGCATCGGCACACTCAGAAATATCATGCGAGGCTCAGGCGGGCAAACGAATTGTCCCACGTGTGTTCACACTACAATGGAGCGGGACAAGCTCCGAATAAAAACGTCTGCACCCAAAAAATGGCGGGCACGGTCTGCAGTTTACAAACCGGCCCGCCATTCGAATTTTCGCCGCCCCACTAGCTTGCAAGCACCGCGTACTGTGTCTTGCCACTGAAGTGCAGCTCAGTCACCTTGTTCCCGTCCGTCACGAACGTCGAGAACTGCGACTTGCCCGTTTCGTTCTTCCAGGTGATCGGCGCTTCTACCAGCACCTTATTGTTCTGCGAAATGGTGAGCATCGAATCCGTGGCCGTAACGGTGTAATCGCCGGCCTTCAATTCGTGCCCGAGGACGAACGCCGAATTGTAGAGGCTCATCGTTGTATTCACGACCGGCTTCGTTCCCTTCGCCGCCGCGATTCCCGCCGCCATCGTCATGCACAGCATCAGTACCGCCACTACCGACATTGCCTGCTTCACACCACGTGACATTTGCATTCTCCTTTTTATTTGAAACGCCCTTTTGAAACTCTTAGACGCGGCTCTAACTCTACCGGCAGCACGAGGTGTTTACTTTTCGTGAAAATATTTTTCGCCGCGCGCATTTCCATATGCCGCATCGAAAGCGGACACTGTTCGCGTACTGTCCGCTCGAAATCGAACACCGATTCGCTACGAAAATTCATAGCGTTTTCTTCATTCTCCTTCTTCGTTCTTCCAAATCGAGATACGTATGCACGCTCAAAATTGTTTCGCGTTTTCGCATTCTAATTCCGCCGTTTCGTTGACACTCTCGTAACACTCATCAATAATCGTTTCTCATGATTGGTTCGCTACGCGGAAAACTCATCGAAAAGCGCCCGAATCAGGTCCTCCTCGAAGTTGGCGGCGTGGGTTATCTGGTGCAAATTCCGCTTTCAACTTTCACCGCCCTGGGACCGTTGCACGCAGAATCGTCATTGCTCATTCACACTCACGTTCGCGAAGACGCCTTTTCGCTCTACGGCTTTCTTACGGCCCGCGAAAAGTACTGTTTCGAATTGCTCATTTCCGCTTCCGGCGTCGGTCCGTCGCTCGCGCTCAAAATTCTCTCTGGAATGGGCCTCGACGAACTGATCCCTGCGATCCGCAAAGGCGATCTCGCTAAGCTGGTGAAAATTCCGGGTGTCGGCCGCAAAACCGCCGAACGCATGGTCGTCGAGCTTCGCGATAAGCTCGCCGCCGTCGACGTCCCCGAAACGGGCAAGCCCGCGACAAAATCCCAGCTCGAATCGGACGTCTCGTCCGCGCTTATCAATTTGGGTTACGATGAACGGGAAGTGGAAAACGCGCTTGCGAAATCGCGGCGCCCGGAGAATGTTGATTTTGAAACCTTGCTCCGCGCGTCTCTTCAGATTCTCGGCGCCGCCAATATGCAGAAGGCGGCTCGCGCGAAATGAGCGGTTCGTCGCCATCCCACGCCAAAATGACTGAAACTCACGACCGCATTCTTTCCGGCCGCGCGCTTCCCGACGACGACTCGCGCGTTGAAGCGAGCATTCGTCCGCAGCGCCTCTCCGATTACATCGGCCAGAATCGCGTGAAGGAAAATTTGCAGATCGCCGTCGAAGCCGCGCGCAGCCGCAGTGAAGCGCTCGATCACGTTTTGCTGTATGGTCCGCCGGGGCTGGGTAAGACCACTCTTGCCCAAATCCTCGCTAACGAAATGGGCTCGAGTATTAAAGTCAGCGCAGGCCCACTCCTCGAAAAGAAGGGCGACCTCACCGCCGTCCTCACATCGCTCGACGCGCACGACTTTTTCTTCCTCGACGAAATTCACCGCCTCCAGCCCGCGATGGAAGAAATTCTCTATCCCGCGATGGAGGATTTTCGCGTCGACCTCATCATCGGCCAGGGACCCGGCGCACGCGTCCATCCGTATCAGCTCAATAAATTCACCCTCATCGGAGCCACCACGCGCGCCGGACTCATCATGGCGCCGCTGCGCTCGCGCTTCGGCATCGTCCATCGACTAGAGTTTTACACGCCCGAGGATTTGCTCCGCATCGTCCACCGCTCCGCCAAAATTCTCGGCATCCAAATGGACGAAACCGGAGCTTTCGAAATCGCGCGCCGCAGCCGCGGTACTCCGCGCGTCGCGAATCGTCTGCTCCGTCGCGTGCGCGACTTCGCGCAAGTTCGCGCCAAAGGCGTGATCGATCTCGGTGTCGCCCGCGACGCTCTTGCGATGCTCGGCATCGACGAGCACGGCCTCGATGAAACCGATCGCAACCTCATGCTCGCAATTATTCAGAAATATTCCGGCGGCCCGGTCGGACTCAACACCCTCGCCGCCTCGCTCAGCGAAGAAGAAGACGCCATCGAAGAAATCTACGAACCGTATCTCATGCAGCTAGGCCTGCTCGATCGCACCCCGCGCGGCCGCGTCGCCACCGCCCTGGCCTACAAACATTTCCAGTTAGAAGAACCCCGCCGCCAGCCCGGCCTTTTCTAGCGCGAGGCCTAAATGGCACCGAGCATCTCCATCTATTCCGGGAATTTCAGCGGCGCGCCGCCGCGAACTGAAGCCTACTCCCAACCGCGCTCCACCTCCACGCTGCTCAGCAAAGTGCCGCACGTCGCGCTAGCCTTCTGGGTCGCGAAAATTCTCGCCACCACGCTCGGCGAAACCGGCGGCGACGCGCTGTCGATGACGCTCCAGCTCGGCTACGCCGTCAGTACACTTATATTTTTGGGGATTTTCGCGGTGACGCTTGCCGCGCAGCTCGCCACGCGTCGCTATCATCCGGCGATCTACTGGGCCGTCGTCGTCGCCACCACTACAGTCGGCACCACCACGTCCGACTATCTGGATCGAACTCTCGGCCTCGGCTACATCAAATCTTCGTTCCTGCTTTTCACGGGCGTCATCATAGTGCTCGTCGCGTGGCGCCTCACCACCGGCGCGATCCGCGTCGATCAGATCGCAACGCGCACCGACGAAATTTTCTACTGGGTCGCCATCCTCGTCGCGAACACTTTGGGCACCGCGCTCGGCGACATGACCGCCGACGATCTCGGCCTCGGCTTCAGCCGCGGGGCGCTTCTCTTTGCGGGCCTCATCGCGCTCGTCGCCCTGGCCGCGTACTTCACGCGCATCCCGCGCCCTGTTCTCTTCTGGGCCGCATATGTTCTCACGCGCCCGCTTGGAGCCACGCTCGGCGACACGCTCACCAAGCCGCATGAAGAAGGCGGCTTCGCCCTCGGCCGCATCACCTCGTCGCTCGTGATCGCCGCCGCGCTCGTCATCGTAATCGCTGTGACGTCGCTCCGCCGCCGCGGGGCCGAACTTCCGTCGGCCTCCGCGTCGTAGAGCTGGATCGGCGCTCCCGGCTGTTTCCACCGGCCAGCCAGCACCGCAAGAAAACTCGTTCGAGTTCCATCCCACGATAGAATGCTTGCGCTCACATGGAGACGGTGTACCTATCGTTGGGATCGAACATCGGGAACCGCGCGGCGAACATTTCGCGGGCGATTGCGGCGTTGCGCGAGCGCGGGGTGCGCGTCACCAAAGAGTCGGCGCTGTATGACACCGAGCCAGTCGATATGCGCACGCAGGACTGGTTCGTGAACAGCGTGATCGAGATCCAGACGGACGATACGCCGCGTGCGCTGATGGCGAAGTTGTTGGTGATCGAGCGGTCCATGGGACGCGAGCGGCTGGTGCCGAAGGGGCCGCGTGTCATCGACATCGACATTCTGTTGTTTGGGAACCAGACGATCAGCGAGAAGGGGCTCGATATTCCGCACCCGCGCATGACGGAGCGGCGATTTGTGTTGGTTCCGCTGGCGGAGATTGCGCCGAACGCGGAACATCCGAGATTGGAGAAGACTGCAAGGGAACTACTGGCAACGACCCACGATCACAGCGAAGTTCGTCCCGCCGAAGACGACTAATCGGACCTTGGCGAGCGGTTCAGAACCGCTGTTGACGTTCTTTTTTCTCTTCTTCGGTTTTCTTCTTGGTTTCAGCTTCAGAGCGTTCCCATTCGAGCATCTCTTCCTCAGTCATCTGATAGTCGTCACGCGAAGCGAACATGGGATTTTGCGGCGCGCGTTTCGCTTCGGTGCGTTCGCGCTGGGCGCGGCTGCCAAAGCTGAAATCGCTCATGCTGCGGATGGGATCTTCGATCGAGCCGGTCGCGACCAGCAGATCGCTCACTTTCTCCAGAAAGTCGTGCAGGTGGTACGGCTTTGTAAAGAAGGGAAGTTTCTCGCGCGTCAGGATCGGCTTAGCAGTGCCGGCGAGCGGCCCGGGAACGAGGAACAGGACGCGGATGCCGCGCGGACGGGAATCGTCGACCACGGCGTCGGCCGGAGCGTCCGCCTCGCCCTGCGCAAGGTCCTTCAGGATCATGAAGAGGGGTCCAGAAACGTCGGTGAGCCCTACGTTGACGACCACCAGGCTCCACTGGCCGCTGGCCAGCTCCGACATGGCTTTGGGGATTTCGGCGACTACGCGGACTCGCCAGCCCTCGGCGTCCAGGATGCTTGTGAGCGCAGCTTGGCTCACTTCATCGTCGTCGATGACAAGTATGCCGACCTTTTTCAAACCGGGGGCTCCCGCCAGAGAGTCTATTTCGAGTATATCGGCCCATTTCGCCGTGGGTTTCACTGAGCTGGATTGGTTTCCTGGGGCGAACTTGTCCCAACGGACAAGCGAAAGAGACAGGCGAAAGAAAGGCGAAACATTTCTCTTGACACAGCGAACAAAAGGCGAATAAAGTGCACCAGTGCGGCGAGGCAAACAATGGCCACTTACCCCATACTTCGAGATGTTCCACGGACGCTTCGGCGCCCTCGGACCGCTTCGAAGCAAACCAGCCTCACCTTCTTCCCCACAGCCGCTCGCCACGGCACCTGTGAGTCACCGAACGAAGCTTCCGCGCCCACCCCGGCACCGAGCCGGGGAACGAAGCCCGATTCGGAGCTGGTCGGCATTGCGCGCCTCGCCGCTTCCTCCCCTTGTGCTGACGCCAAGAGGGGCACCGAGTATTTCCTCTTACCTGTTAAATCGATCCTAAACCACTGCGATTCGCCGCGGGTTCCGTTCCGCTTCACGGTGAATCCCTATCGTGGCTGCGAGTTCGGCTGCCACTACTGCTACGCCCGATACACCCATGAATTTATGGAAGTTCCGGGCGACGAGTTCGAGTCGAAGGTTTACGTGAAGCAGGATGCCGGAGCGCTAATGGACCGCGATCTTTCGCGCGAGCCGGTGTGGGGCGAGCACATCGCTATCGGGACGGCGACCGATCCTTATCAGCCGGCAGAGAAGGATTTTCGAGCGACGCGCTCTATTTTGGAAAAGATCGCTACACGCGAGGGGTTGAATGTCTCGATCACGACCAAATCGAACCGCGTGGTGCGCGATCTGGACCTACTCAAGGTCATCAACGAGCGTTCGTCGCTTTCGGTGAACCTGAGTGTGACCACGACGCGGGCGAGTCTTGCTCGGGCGCTTGAGCCGCGTGCGCCCCGGCCGGATCTCCGGCTCGGTGCGGTGCGCGAGCTGCGCGATTCGGGAATTCCGACCGGTGTGCTGGCTATGCCGATCGTTCCCGGCATCACCGATGGCGAACAGGATCTGGAGGCGCTGGCGAAAGCTGCCGGCAAAGCCGGGGCGCAATGGTTCGCAGGGAATGTGCTGTTTCTGCGCTCCGCGTCGTTGAACCACTTCATTCAATTCATCGGCGCGGAGTTTCCGCGCCTCGCCAAGCAATATCGCGATTGGTACCAGCGCCATGGCAACGCTCCGAGTTCGTACCGCGAGGAGATCACGCAGCGCGTTCGGGAATTGCGCGACAGATACGGCATGGGTTCGCGCCCTGACCGTGGACCGGACCGCTCGTGGAAATCTCCGCAAATGCAATTAACGCTGACGGAAGGAGGAAGCGATGGCCCACGCTCGACCCACAACGCGCCGTATTGGTAGAGCCGCGAAAGCGCAAGTGCCACTGAGGCAACAGCCCGTGTCCCTGATACCGATTCTGATTCCCGATCCGCCGCCGCAGGTGCGCGGGGTGCCGCTGAAACATGTCGCATCGTTTACGATGTGCGTAGCGCTGCTGTGCTTGATGGCGTTTATCGCAGGACGAGTCGATGCTTCTGCTGCAGACGTGACGAGCGCATCGGCCGGCGTGTCGGCGGGCGGCGCCGACACGACGCGACCGATTCAGGTGAATGCAGCATCGCTCACGCCGCTGGATTCCGGTACGCTCGACGGCGGCCAGATGCCAATCAATCCTGTCGATGCGAAGGAGCCGCACATGTTCCTTGGACTGCGAACTGTGAAGTACGACGTGCCTGACATTGCGAAAGCGAAGGCGTGGTACACGAAAGTTTTCGGCGTTGAACCGTATTTCGATCAGCCGGAGTATTACGTCGGCTACAACATTGGCGGCTACGAGCTCGGCCTCACGCCCGAACCGAAGGCCGGTGCGAAACGCGAAGCCGCGGGCGTAGCCTACTGGGGCGTCGATGATGCGCACGTTGCATATAAGAGATTGATCGAACTTGGCGCGACGTCTGTGAGTGAAGTGCAAGATGTGGGCGGAGGAATTTTGGTGGGCGAAGTGCGCGATCCGTTCGGCAACGTGATCGGTGTCATCTACAACCCGCACTTCAAGC
>JBEKJW010000032.1:0-25127 GCA_050011035.1 Candidatus Acidiferrales bacterium | reverse complement strand
GTGCTTGTCGGCTGCGGCTTTCGGCGCCTTCGGCGGGTTGACCTGTTCATCGAGCCACGGCACGTAGTAGTCGGCGAGCTCCATGAACGCGTTCATCGCGACGATGTCTTCGAGGTCGAGTTTCACCCTGCGCACGGCGAGGCCGTCGGCAATGCCCTGCAGCTCGGCTTGATATTCGGGATCGATCTTCGGCCAGAGCATCTGCCGGCCCGCACGGCGGAAAAATTCCCAGTCGCGATTCGACTCGTGCGTCATATTCAGTTGCACGGCAGCGTAGGCGTTCGCGATTTCCTGTGAGAGCAGGTAGCCATGCTGGTAGCCGATATCGTGAGGGGAACCTTCCAGGTGAACGTAGATCCAGCCGTCGCGCTCGAACCGATAGGCCTTCGCGAGAACGGTGTCTTTGTCCGGCGGAATGGCGGCGCTGTGTTTTGCAGGAGCGGCGGAGACGTGTTTTGCGGGAGCAGCGGCGGTGTAAGCGGGCGAGACGAGCGACGCAACGGCAAGCGCGCTGGCGAGAAGGCTGGGTCGGATCAAATTCAGCTCCTTACTTAGGACTCTGGCTCGCTAGTGTAACGGCGACCGCCCCAAAACTCCACGCGGCGATTCTGCGAGGTCCGCCGCGTCAGCCCGATCACAACAGTGCTGTCGTCAGCCCGCCTCAGGAGAAGCGCTGAGAGCGTCGATAAGCATCTCAGGGATGGCGACAACGCGTTGCGCGAACAAGGCTTACGGAGCAAAACGGTTTAGGCAGATCGGCTGTGGAAAAGTTGACAGTGCGCTCGGAGCCCGTATAGTTAGGGATTGCCTTTTGGGTAGGCACGCGAGGATTTAGCGGGCTGCCACAACCGGAAGGACGGCGGATTTGTTGAGTTGGGCCCACAATTTGGCGGCGATGGCGGGAACGGCGGATTGGGTGAATTCGGCCGCTGGATCGATCCTGCATCCAAACAGCAACCCCGTCACGGACTTTTGGCGGCGGAATATGGACCCGGCGCTGAACCCGTTTAAGGGCCTCTACGCTCCGAATGCGTTCGACATGGCCATCATGCTGCCGTACTTCTTCGTGATGACGGTGCTGGCTTGCTTCGGCGTCCACCGCTACGCGCTGGTTTACAACTACTTCAAAAACCGGAAGCATGTGGCCGGGCCGCCGCCCGAACTGAAGGAGTGGCCGCGCGTCACCGTGCAGCTGCCGATTTACAACGAGCGCTACGTGATCGAGCGCCTGGTCGAGTCCGTGGCGGCGTTCGACTACCCGCGCGAACTGCTCGAGATTCAGGTGCTCGACGATTCCACCGACGAGACGCAGCAAGTAGCGCGCGATTGCGTGGAACGCTACCAGGCGCTCGGCGTTCCCATCACTTACATTCACCGCGACAACCGCGAAGGTTTCAAAGCCGGCGCGCTGCAGGAAGGCCTGGCTGTATCGAAAGGCGAGTTCGTAGCGATTTTTGACGCGGACTTCATCCCGCCGGCGGATTTTCTGCGCCGCACAGTTCCCTACTTCACCGATTCGAAGCTCGCGATGGTGCAAACGCGCTGGAGCTACATCAACCGCAATTATTCGGCGCTCACCGAAGTGCAGGCGATTCTGCTCGACGGCCACTTCGCGATCGAGCACTCATCGCGATTCCGCAGCGGGCTCTTTTTCAATTTCAACGGAACGGCGGGCATCTGGCGCCGCGCGGCGATCGAAGATGCGGGGGGCTGGCAGCACGACACGCTCACCGAAGACACGGACCTTTCCTATCGCGCGCAGCTCAATGGCTGGCATTTTGTCTATTTGCCGGAAGTCGATTGCCCGTCCGAATTGCCCGTGGAAATGAATGCGTTCAAATCGCAGCAGGCGCGATGGGCCAAGGGCTTGATGCAGACGGCGAAGAAGATTCTGCCGCGCGTGTTGCGTTCTGATGCGCCGGCGGCGGTGAAGGCCGAAGCAGTGTTTCACTTGACGGCGAACATCAGTTATCCGCTGATGGTGTGCATGTCGATCATTTTGCTTCCGGCTATGATCGTGCGGTTTTATCAGGGATGGTTTCAGGTAATGGTGATCGACTTGCCGCTGTTCCTCGCATCGACCTGCTCGATTTCGTCTTTTTATCTGGCTGCGGAGCGGGCGCTGTATCCGAAAACGTGGAAGCGCACGATTTTGTATCTGCCGTTTGTGATGGCCGTGGGCATCGGGCTTTCCGTGCGCAATGCGAAAGCCGTGCTCGAAGCGATCTTTGGAGTGAAATCGGAGTTCGTGCGCACGCCGAAATACCGCGTCGAGGCGGGCGCGCACAGCGGCGCGAGCACCGCCGACTGGGCGAAGAAGAAATACCGGAAGGGCGCCGGATGGATGCCGTTTGCCGAAGTGGCGCTCGGGCTTTACTTCGCCGCTGCGGTGGTCTATTCGATCTTCCGCCTGAACTACGCGACGGTGCCCTTCTTGCTCTTGTTTGTGTGGGGCTACCTGTACACAGGATTGATGTCGCTCGGGCAGACCTATTTTGAGAAATTGAAATTCGGCGTCGAATCGGGCGAAGTCCGGCCGGCTTCAACAGGCGCGCCGGGATTTTAATCCGCAGTGAAACTTCGGGACTTTCGTTTTTGCGGGCCTTTCGTCCAAGCTCTCCGGAGAAAACCATGAACATTCATGCGGCTGTGAAGCGGGCGGCCCTGGTGGCCTGCGCCGTGATATTCGTGGCTGTGCTGGCCGAGGCGCGCTTTCCGCAGCCTGCGGCGGAATATCAGGCACGTCGCGCGGCGTTGCGCTCGAAGCTGGATGGCCCGCTCGTGCTCTTCGGCTACACCTCGAAACAGGATCCGTCTGAAGTGGCGATCTTCTTTCAGGAACCGAGCTTTTACTACCTGAGCGGCCACGATGAAGCGGATGCGGCGCTGATGATCCTGCCGGACGCTCCCGCAGGGCAGACTTGGAATGGGCCGCACGAGATTCTCTATCTGCCGGCGCGGAACCTACAGCTGGAGAAGTGGGAGGGTGCGAAGCTCGGCCCCGACGATCCCGGCATCGCGGCGAAAACGGGATTCGAAGCGGTGAAGAATGCAGACAAGTTCGCGGCGGATTTGCAGGCTGCCGAGAAGATCTGGCCGAACGTTTACACCGCGCTTCCGCCCAAAGATGGGAAAGGCAATGTGGACGAGCCCGGCTACCCGCACTTCACCAAAGCCAACGAGTGGATCAAAGCCACCGTGCCGAACGCGACGATCAAGGATGGTGCGCCGGCGATTTACGCGATGCGGCAGGTGAAATCCGCCGGCGAACTGGCGCTGCTGCAGAAAGCGATCGATCTTTCCGTGGACGCGCACATCGACGCAATGAAGACGATAAAGCCGGGCCTTTTCGAATACCAGGTCGCGGCGCGGATGAAACAGATTCACGAGTGGGGCGGCTGCGCGCGCGAGGCTTATGCGCCGATCGTCGGGACTGGCCTCAATTCGACGGTGCTGCACTACGACGTGCTCGATGCCCAGATTCAGGATGGAGACGTGGTGGTGATCGACGTCGGTGGCGAATACGGCGGATACGCGGCGGACGTCACGCGGACGCTGCCGGCGAACGGAAAGTTCACGCCCCGACAGAAAGAGATTTACGACATCGTGCTGGGCGCGCAGAACGCGACGCTCGCGGCGGTGAAGCCGGGAGCACGGATTCACGGTGGAGCGGACAATCTGAACGCGATCAGCATGAATTACATCAACACGCACGGAAAGGACCGCGAAGGGCAGCCGCTCGGGAAATACTACATTCACGGTGTGAGCCATCACCTGGGGCTTGATGTACACGATCCGGGAAAGACGGACCGCCCGCTCGAGCCGGGCATGGTGATCACAATCGAGCCGGGGATTTACATTCCAGAGGAGAAGCTTGGCGTGCGGATTGAGGATGACGTGCTGGTGACGGAGACGGGTTACAAGATTTTGTCGGAGCGGGCGCCGCGGACCACAGAGGAAGTGGAAGCGATGATGGCGTCCGGCCACGGCGGCGGCGCGCAGTAAATTCGAGAAACGCGTCCTAGAAATAAAAACGGCGGACCCGATGACGGATCCGCCGTTTTTGTTGGTGCGTTACTTGTTTGCGTTTACGCCTGAACCTGGAGAAATTCTCCGGGGAGGCGGCCGATGCGGCTTTTGCGATCGGCGTGCAGGCGCGCGGCGTGGCGCGAACCGTGCGACGGCTGATGCTGCGGTTCGGCAGCGGACGGCGCGTCGAGATCGATGCGCGGACGTTCGATGCGAATGCCGAGCTTGCGCTCGAGCTGCATGATGTCCGTGCGCTGCTCGCGGCTGAAGAGCGTAGTAGCGACGCCGCGTCCACCAGCGCGGCCGGTACGGCCAACGCGGTGAATGAAGTCTTCGGCGATTTCGGGCAGGTCGTAGTTAATGACCTGCGCGACGTCTTGCACGTGAATGCCGCGCGATGCGACGTCGGTAGCAACGAGGATGCGAAAGCGTCCTTGCTGGAAACCGGCGAGCGCCGCGTTGCGTTGCGACTGCGAACGATCGCCGTGAATCACGGCGACGTCAAAGCCGTCGCGATCAAGAGCCCACGAAAGACGATCCGCTCCGCGCTTGGTGCGCGCGAAGATCAGAACGCGTCCCGATTCCTGACGAAGCAGGCGCATAAGCATCTGCGTCTTTTTGTCGGACGGGACTTCGAAGGCCTGGATGCGAACATTTTCCGACGGCTTCGAAACGGAGCCGAAGGATATGCGCACGGGCGACTTCATGTAATCGTGAACCAGGTGCGCGACCGACGCTTCGAGCGTAGCCGAGAAGCACAGCGTCTGACGCTCGCGCGGAAGCACGGCGACGATGCGGCGAATCGCGGGCAAAAAGCCCATGTCGAGCATGCGGTCGGCTTCATCGAGAATCAGAATGCGCAGATCGCGGAAATTCACGAGCTTGCGCGAGAGAAAATCCTCGAGCCGGCCGGGCGTTGCGACGATCAAGCGAGCGCCGCGACGAAGCGCGGTGAGCTGGGTGCTCTCGGAAAGTCCACCGACGACGAGCGCCGCGGGACCGAGTTGCTTGCCACGCAGGGCGTTGTACTGCTCGACGGCCTGCATCGCGAGCTCGCGCGTCGGTACGAGCACGAGCGCGGAGATGCCCTGTGTTTTCTCCTTGAGCATGCGTTCGATCACGGGGATCAGAAACGCGAGCGTCTTGCCGGTGCCTGTTTGGGCGGTAGCGAGAACGTCCTTGCCATCGAGAGCCTGCGGAATCGCCGAAGCCTGAACGGGCGTCGGGATTACGAATTTGTGAAATGCCAGGCGCTCCTTGATATAAGTGGAGATCGGCATGGCGGAGAACAGCGGCTGAACCTGACCCGAAACGGGCTGGTGCGGCTGTTCTTGTGAAACGGTATTGCTATCCATCTAGTGTTTTACCTTTTGCGTGGAGAAAGGCCGATCGCGTACACCCATAGGGTGCGAAAACACGGGCCTCATGCCACATGTTTGAATTACGCGTAATGACGGCGGAGCTTACTGAAGGCGGGTATTCTCAGGCGGACTGCTAATCCGGAGGGACCGCACAACACAACCGAAGTATTAAGCGCAAAGACACAATAACATGGCCCGGGACGAATTGGTAGCGAAATCGTAGCGCTTGTTTTGTACGTTTCAGTCGATGTAGCGAAAGGGTTAGCAGCAGCGCGGGCGGCGTTTTGAGGAGCGTGGAATGAGATTGAGGACGGCAGTGGTGGTGATCGGCCTGTTTGTTTGCGTCGCGACGGCGAGCGCGCAAGATTTTCGTAAGACTGCTGCGGCTGGAGATTTCGTTGCGAAGAATTTTACGTTTCACGGCGGCGAGACGATGCCGGAACTGCACATCCACTACGTGACGTGGGGCACTCCGAGGAAAAACGCGGCTGGAGAAATCACCAACGCCGCGCTGTTACTGCACGGAACCGGGGGTTCAGGGATTAACTTCGCGGGAGCGGCGGGCGATCACCTGAGTCCGTTGCTGAGTGCCGGCGGCGCAGTGGATACCACCATCTTTTACGTGATCGCACCCGATGCCATCGGATCTGGGAAGTCATCGAAGCCGAGCGACGGGCTGCGGCAGAAATTCCCGCACTACAACCTCGAGGATACGGCGGCGGTCGAGAAGCTGCTGGTCGAAAGCCTGGGCGTGCATCATCTGGCCTTGGTGAGCGGTATTTCGCTAGGCGGGCGGCGGACCTGGCAGTGGGGCGTGCAGTATCCGGAGTTTATGGATGCGCTGGTGCCGATGATTTCGTCGCCCAAGCCGAATGCCGGGCGGCGCGGCGAGATCGATTTTCTGGCCGAGGCGATTGTGCGCAATGATCCGGGTTTCGACGGCGGCAACTACAAGACAAATCCGCACAGCGTGGCGCTGGCGGAGATGATGTACAGCATGTGGCTCTCGCAGGCCGTGGGGTTGCAGGAGCAATCTCCAACGCGGGATGCGGTTGCGGCAGAGTTCGCTGCGATGGAAACACCGGAGACGGATGCGAACGATTTTATTTATCAGGTGAGGATGAACGATGGATTCGACGCGTGGCGGCAGCTCGAGAAAATTCGTGCGCCGATGCTACTGATCAACATGGCGGGCGATTTGATGGTGCCTGTGCAACTGGGAGATGCGAAAGCGGCGGCAGCGAAGTTGAAGGACGCTACGTATATAGAAGTGGCGGAAGGTAGCGAGTACGGGCATGGTGGGCTGATGCCGACGATCGGCGTGTGGGGGCCGAAGATGCGCGCGTGGCTTGAGGCGCACGAGCCTGCGAGTTTCAGCCAATAAAACCGCGCGAAAATATGGCACGTGGCGGCAGTTGTGCGCGTCGAAGTAGAATGACGGCGCACAATCAATTCCCGGAGGCAGGTTTCATGGAGCGAGGAGCGAAGTTCCAGGGCGCATCCACGCGCGAAGCGTTGGTTGCAGCGGCCCTGATGGCCGCAATGGCGTTCGCTGGGTCTGCGGGCGCGCAGAACGCGGCATTTCATAATGCGCCGGCGAGCGCGAAATCGACGAAGAATCCGAGCGGCCGTTCGCCCGAAGCGGCGACGGCAGGTGCGGCGATTTATCAGCAGAAGTGCGCGCTGTGCCACGGGCAAAAAGGGCAAGGTATGGCCAACATTCCCGCGCTGACGAAAGGCCCGACGCAGACGGTAACGGACGGCGAGCTTTTTTGGTTCATCACGACCGGCGACGTGCCAGACGGAATGCCGGCGTGGGAATCGCTGCCTGAGAAACAGCGGTGGGACATCGTGACGTATTTGAAGACGATCAACACGGCGAAGGCTGCGCCCGCCGCGGCCGGCGGTGCGGCACCCGGTGGTGGCGCGAATGCGTCGGCCGGGAACGGCCAGGGAAACGTGATTGCAAATACGCCGATGCCGACTCCGCCGTTCCTCGATTTCCGAACCGAAAGCCCGGGCACGTTTCACAAAATCACGGTGACGGACTTGCCGGCGCCGTTTGCGACCAAGTCGGCGAACAATGGGCCGAGAGTGGTTGCACGTCCCAGCGACGCCTGGCCGAAAGTGCCGGACGGTTTCAAGGTGGAGCAGTACATCGCGACGGGAATTGAAGAGCCGCGAAACATTGTGACGGCACCGAACGGAGACTATTTCTTCGCCGAGAGCGGGCCGGGCAACGTGAAAATCGCGCGTGGAATTACGGGCGACGGAAAGCCGGAACTGGTGGCGACGTACGCGACGGGACTGAACCGACCGTACGGAATCGCATTCTATCCGCCGGGGCCCGATCCGAAGTGGGTTTACGTTGGCAACACGAACGAGGTGGTGCGGTTCGCGTACAAGAATGGCGACCTGAAAGCGACGGGCGGACCGGAGCACATTGCCGATGTGCCGGGCGGCGGAGGTCATTGGACGCGGCCTATCGTCTTCACTCCCGATGGAAAGAAAATGTTTGTGCCGGTGGGTTCGGTTTCAAACGTGGACGATCCGGACACGACACCTGCGGAATTGAATCGCGCGGATGTGCTGGAGTTCAACCCTGATGGTTCGGGCATGCGGATTTACGCGTACGGCATCCGAAATGGTGGAGGCGGCGCAGCGATCGATCCGAAGACGGGCGAACTGTGGGTTTCAGTGAATGAGCGCGATGGTCTGGGCGACAACCTCGTGCCCGATTACATCACGCACGTGGAACCGGGTGGGTTTTACGGTTGGCCGTGGTGGTACATGGGCGGACACCAGGATCCGCGACGACTCGGCACTCACCCAGAACTGCAGGACAAAGTGATCACGCCGGACGTGATTCTGCAGCCGCACTTCGCGTCGCTGGGAATTACGTTCTACGACGGGAAGCAATTCCCCGCCGAATACACGGGCGACATTTTCGCGGCGGAGCATGGCTCGTGGAACAAGAATATTCGCGGCGGGTACGAACTGATTCGCGTACCGCTACACGGGACGGGCAAAGCGACGGGCGAGTTCGAGGATTTCATGACCGGGTTCGTATTGCCCGATGGAAACGTGTGGGGGCGGCCTGTGGGCGTGACGGTGGCGGCGGATGGGTCGCTGCTCGTGACGGATGACGGGTCGAACGCGATTTGGCGAATTACTTATACGGGCGCGAAGAGCGGCGACTAATCAATCGCGATTGCGGTGAGGCGGCGCGTGGCGCTATACCGGCTGCGCGCCGTTTTTTTTTGCCGGCGGAATCGCTGCCGCCGCGATTTCGATACACCCGATCTACCCGGCACGGCGTGGTCGGCGAGATTCTGGCGAGCGGCTTCGATTGACCGGGTGCGAGAAGGGCCGCTATAATTGGGGCTTCAGCGCAGTGTGTTCGCCGCTTTGTGGGCTTTGGGCCCGCGCGTTGTGGCAACCGACCCCTTATTCCAGGGACTTACCGCGCAAAATTTCAGGAGCATTCCATGATTAAGGCAACACTGTTGCGCCCGGGCATGATCATCAAGCACGAAAACGACCTGTGCGTGGTGTACAGCGTGGACCACCGCACGCCCGGCAACAAGCGCGGCTCGATGCAGACCAAGATGCGCAATCTGCGCACGGGCAACATGATGGACCATCGGTTCCGCGCGGAAGAAACGGTGGAGAAAGTGGTGGTGGACGAGCTGCCGTTTGAATATCTCTATAGCGACGGCGACACGCACCACTTTATGAACACGGAAAATTACGAACAGCTCGAACTGCAGAGCGACGTGGTGGGCGACAGCAAGGACTACCTGATTCCGAATCTCGCGGTGAAGATCGAATATTACGACGAGAAGCCGATCGGCGTGCTGGTGCCGGATACGGTGGACCTGACGGTGATCGAGACCGAGCAGACGATTCAGAAGGCGACGGCGAGCGCAGTGATGAAGCCGGCGAAGCTCGAGACGGGGCTGGTGGTGAACGTGCCGCCGTTTGTGGGCAATGGCGACAAGATCAAGGTGGATACGTCCGAAGCGCGGTACATCCAGCGCGTACAGTAAGTTCGACGATTGAGGCTCGCCGGGGCGCGCGCTCCGGCGAGCAACTTCCCTCCCGAAGTAAAACGATTCCGACGATATAATTTGGGCTTCATGATGAGCGTTTGGAGCGGCGTTGGTGTCTCGATGCGGCGATGCGGGCGGTGGCTCGCGTGCGGAGCACTGCTTGCGGCCGTTCTGGTTGGCGCGCGTCCCTGCTTCGCGCAATCCCCTGAAAAAATTGTAGACGAATACATTCGTGCGATAGGCGGCGAGAAGGCGGTCGCGACGCAACGGACCACTGCGATTTCCGGTAGCGTTCGCGTGAAGAGTGAGGGAGGCGGCGGCCAGGACGAGGATTTGCCGGATACGTCCGGCACGTATTCGCTGGTGGTGAAGGCGCCGAACAAGTTCTATTCGGAGTTTGGCGTGGGGGCGGCGCGTGATGTGGTTGCGTTCAACGGGAAGTCAGGCTGGCAGAAGCGCGGGGCTGACGCAGCTGTGACGCTCACCGGCCCGGGCGCAGCGGAGTGCGAAGCGGAAGCACGTTACCTGAACGGAAAGCTGGTGCACCTAAAGCGCGACAAGATCGGCGTGCGATTGGTGGGGACCGCGGATGTTCGTTCGCAGACGGCGTATCAGATCGAGCTGGCGTTTTCGCCGTCTGTGAAGCGGGAGCTCTTCTTCGACACCGGGACGCACCTGCTGGTGCGCGAGATCGCGCCGGCGATTGGAATGGACGGCGATGCGGCGGCGGGTCGATCGCAGAATGTGCAGATCGATTATTTCGACTATCGTCCCGTGAGCGGCGTGCTTGAACCGCAGTCGATGGAAGTGACGCGCGGCGGAAAGACCTACACGATCGCGGTGACGCACGTGGATTTCAACGGCAGCGTGAACGATGCGATATTCAATTTTCCGTCGAACGACACGCGGCCACTGCCCGACATTCCGCAGCTTCTGCGCGACATGAACAAGAACCAACGGGCGATCGAGGAGATCCAGAAACACTACACGTGCCATTTGACGGTGGAAGAGCTGAAGGTCGATTCACGGGGCGACGTCACGTCAAAGACGGTGAAAGAGTACGACCTGTTCTTCGTCGGCGAGGACGAAGTGCGGCACTTGCTCGCAAAGGACGGCAAGCCGCTCGAAGGCGACGAGAAGAAAAAAGAGGATGAGCGATTCAGTAAGGAATTCGACGAGCTGAAGAAAAAGCAGGCGGAATTGGCGAACGATCCGAAGAAACAGGAGAAACAGCAGGAACGGGACGATGAGCAGATTTCCGATTTTCTGCGAGCGGAGAGTTTTACGAATCCGAGGCGCGAGATTTTTCGTGGGCACGAAGTAATCGTGTTCGATTTTGCGGCGAATCCCGACTACAAAGCGCGCAATTTGAATGAAGCGATCGCGCAGAAACTGGGCGGCGTGATCTGGGTGGACGAAGATGCGCGCGACGTGGCGCGGCTGGAAGCGCGGTTCATCGACACGGCGAAAATCGGCGGAGGCCTGGTGGGATCGATCTCGAAAGGCGCGAACCTGGTGATCGAGCAGGCCAAGGTGAACGACGAGGTCTGGCTTCCAACGTATGCCGAGGTACATGCGACGGCGCGCGTGGCATTTGTGCATTTGAAGGCGAATGAGATCGATCGCTACACCGACTACAGGAAATTCGGATCGGAAGTGAAGCTTGGCACTTCGACCCCACTCGATGCGCCGAATGCAACGCCGCAGGCTACGCCCTCGAGCGCACCTCCTGCACCCTCTGCACCTACTCCTCAGCGTCAAAACCAAACCCCGGAAAAGCCACAGTGATCGAACGTTATTTCCGCCTCGCGGAACACGGGACGACCGTGCGGCGCGAGTTGCTGGGCGGGCTGACGACGTTCATGACCATGGCGTACATCGTGGTGGTGAACCCGCAGATCCTGGCGCACACGGGCATGCCGGCGGAAGGAGTGCTGTTTGCGACGTGCGTTTCGACGGCGGTGGCGACGCTGGTGATGGGTTTGTATGCGAACTATCCGATCGCGCTCGCGCCCGGCATGTCGCTGAATGCGTATTTCACCTACTCGGTTTGCCTCGACATGCACATTCCGTGGCAGACGGCGCTGGGCGTGGTGTTTTTGTCGGGCGCGTTGTTCTTCGTTCTGACTGTAACGCGCGTGCGCGAACAGATCGTCAACGGCATTCCGGAGAGTTTGAAACATTCGACGGCGGCGGGGATCGGGCTGTTCATCGCGTTTGTGGGACTGCACAACGCGAAGCTTGTAGCGGCGAGTCCGGAAACGCTGGTGACGATTGGAAGCTTCAGCGATCGCGAGCTGCAGCTGGCGTGTTTTGGATTGGTGGTGACGGCGGTGCTGATGGCGCGGCGCGTGAATGGCGCGATTCTGGTCGGAATCGCGGCGACGACGCTGCTTGGAGTGGCGTGCGGGCAAACGCACTGGCCGACGGCGATTGTGTCGATGCCGAACCCGTCGGGGACATGGATGAAGCTCGATCTGCGAGCGGCGGCGCATCTGGGGCTGATGGAGATTATTTTTGCGTTTCTGTTTGTGGATTTGTTCGACAATGTCGGAACGCTCGTGGGCGTGTGCGAGCAGGCGGGGCTGGTGAAGGATGGGAAGATTCCGCGCGTAGGGCGGGCGCTGGTGGCGGATGCGACGGGGACGATGCTTGGGGCGATGACGGGCACGTCGACAGTGACGAGTTACATCGAGAGCGCGGCGGGCGTAGCAGCGGGAGCGAGGACGGGATTGAGCAGCGTGTTTGTGTCGGTGCTGTTCTTAGGCGCGATGTTTTTCTCGCCGCTTACGGAAGGGATACCGGAGTATGCGACCGCGCCAGCGTTGATTCTGATTGGAGCGTTGATCGCGCAATCGATCGGCAAAGTGAAGTGGGACGATTTCACGGAGGCGTTCCCGGCGTTTATTACGATGATTGCGATGCCGCTGACGTTCAGTATCGCCACGGGGCTGAGCTTTGGGTTGATTTCGTATACCGTCGTGAAGATTGCAACGGGGCGCGCGCGGGAGATCAATGCATTTGTGTGGATCGTGACGGCGGTGTTTTTGGCGCGGTACGTTTATCTCGCGCACGGGTGAGCGGAGCGGGCTACGGACTTGGAGGAGCGGTGGTTGCCCGCTGGGCGCGTGATCGGGCTGGGCGAACCTGTTTGAGGCACGGCGGTGGCAAGCCACCGCGTTCTAAGAAGTGGCGCACAGGCACGATTGCCTGTGCCACTCAAACGCCACGCGCTAGGACTTGGGCGGCGTGGTGGTGCCGAAGACGCGCTGGAAGAGGGCGTCGACGGCGCGGAGTTGGCGCTTCAGGTCAAAGGTGTGTTCGAGAGCTTTCGCGTCGAGGTACTTCGCGATGTTGGGGTCGCTCGCGATGCGGTCGCGGAAGCTGGTTTCGGATTCCCACGCGGCCATGGCGTGGCCCTGCACCCACTTGTAAGAATCCTCGCGAGGCGCGCCGTGCTCGACGAGGTCCTGCAACACCTGCCCTGAAAACACGAGGCCGTGCGTCGCTTCCAGGTTGCGCTTCATGCGTTCCGGGAAGACTTTCATGTTGGCGACGATTTCGGTGGTGCGGTAGAGCATGTAGTCGACCAGAATCGTCGAGTCGGGAAGAATTATGCGTTCGACGGAGCTGTGCGAGATGTCGCGCTCGTGCCACAGGGCGACGTCTTCCATTGCGGCCTGCGCGTTTGAGCGGACGACGCGCGCAAGGCCGCAAATCTGTTCGCTTGCGACAGGATTGCGCTTATGCGGCATGGCGGAACTGCCGCGCTGCTCACCGCCAAAGGGCTCTTCGAGTTCACGAACTTCAGTGCGCTGGAGGTGGCGCACTTCGAGTGCAATGCGTTCGAGCGACGCGGCGAGGATGCCCAGCGTGGAGAGATATTCGGCGTGGCGATCGCGTTCGATCACTTGCGAAGTGATTGGAGCGACAGTAAGGCCAAGCCGCGCGCAGATTTTTTCCTCGATTTCCGGACCGAGGTGCGTGCAGGTGCCGACGGCGCCAGAGATTTTCCCGACGGCGATTTGGCGCGCGGCAGCTTCAAAGCGAACCGCGTCCCGGCGGTTCTCGGCGTACCAGTTCGCAACTTTCAGGCCGAAAGTGATCGGCTCGGCATGAATGCCGTGCGTGCGGCCGATTTCCGGCGTGTCTTTAAATTCCCACGCGCGTTTCGCGAGGACTTGGCCGAACGCATCGAGTTTCTTCTGGATGAGCTGCGACGCTTCGCGGATCAGCAGTGCTTGTGCGGTGTCGACAACGTCGTTGGACGTCAGGCCGTAATGCAGCCAGCGTGCGGCTTCCGGATCGCCAACCGATTCCTGCACAGCGATAGTGAAGGCGATGACGTCATGGCGGACTTTGGCTTCGAGTTCGTTGATGCGGGCGACGTCTACACGAGAGCGTTCGCGCAATATTGTAGCGGCGGCACGAGGAACGATGCCGGCTTCGGCCAGAGTTTCGGTGGCAGCTAGCTCAACTTCGAGCCATTTTTGAAAGCGGTTTTGCTCGCTCCAGACATGACCCATTTCGGGCCGGGTATAGCGCGGAATCAAATGCGGGCTCCCGTTGGGAAAATTTCGCTACATACAATAATAACTGAACTGTGGCGGGAAGACGAAACGCGAGAACTTGCGCGGGCTAGAGGTCGAAAGGACCTAGAGGAATGTGCTGGGAAGCGACGTGAAGCTGGCCGCGGAACGCGTATTCGCTCGAGCGGCGGTTAAGTGCTTCTTCGGCGGAGATGCGTGCGAGGTCGGGGGTGTTGTTCTGCTCGGAAATGTGCGCGAGGACGAGATGGCGAGCACGCGCGTCAAAAACCTCGGAGTCAGCAAGAAATTCACTGACCACGGCGTTCGAGAGATGACCGGTGCGGCTCATCACGCGCTGCTTGATGTACCACGGGTAAGGGCCGACCTTAAGCATTTCGAGGTCGTGATTCGATTCGAGGATCAAAAAATCGGCGTCGCGGAGATGAAACTTCACGACTTCGGGCATGTAGCCGAGGTCGGTAACGATGGCGACTTTCTTGCCGTTCGCGCGGAAAGCGTAACCGACGGGGTCGGCGGCGTCGTGCGGAATCGAAAACGCGGTGATTTCGATGTCGCCAATGACGAATTTTATGCCCGGCCGGATGTATTGGAAGTGGTGCAGCTTGGCCTTCGGGCCGTCTTCGTACATCTTGCGGATTTCGCGGTGCGCCGGCTCGGTGAGATACGCGGGACAATTCCAGTCGCGAGACAGCTGTGCCAGACCTGTGGAGTGATCGCTGTGCTCGTGAGTGAGGAGAACGCCGTCGAGATGCTCGGGGCGAGAGCGGCCTAGCGCTTCGAAGCGGCGGAGCAGTTCTTTTTTCCCAAGGCCGGCGTCAACGAGGAGAGATGTGCATCCGGATTCGAGCAATGTGCAATTGCCCGTGCTGCCTGAGGCCAGAATGGAAACGCGAAACGAGATGCCGTATCTCCGATAACGAAGCTGGGCCGCGCGTGTGACAACGCAGCACTGAATGGATAATCGCAAAGCGCGGAGCACACGTCAACATGAAGGAGCGAAAAGAGAACCTTGGAGAGCCGCGGTCGGCGCGGAGAACTAGATGGCGAGGTGCTTTTGCGTGAGTTTGAAGCCGTTGAGATTGCCGACGACCGAAGCAGCCATGTGTCCGGACTGGAAAAATTCGCGCGCGAGTTGCTGAACGTCTTCGATGGTAACGCTTTCAAGAAGTTTGATCAGATCCTGCGCGGTGAAATGGCGGTTGAAGTACATGTGGTAGCGCGCCAGGCTGTTCATGCGCTGGCCGCTGCCTTCGAGAGCGAGAAGGGTGGCGCCTTTGAGGTGATCTTTGGCGCGGCGAAGCTCTTCGGGATTCAACGGCTCGTCGCGGAGGCGGCGAAATTCATCGAGAACCGAACTGACAAGCTGCGAAGCCGTGTCGAGTGACGTACCGGCGTAGACCGAAAGCGTGCCGGTATCGCGGTACGAGCTGAGTTCGCTGAAGATCGAGTAGGCAAGGCCCTGGCGCTCGCGAATGTTTTGGAACAGGCGCGACGACATTCCGCCGCCGAGAACGTTGTTGAGAACGGCGACAGCGAAGCGGCGCTGATCGGTCATCGGCAGAGCGGGAACGCCGAGACAGATGTGAACCTGCTCGAGTTCGCTCTTCGTGCGCAACGTGACGTGCGATGCGGGCTGCGGCTTGGGATCGACGATCGATGCCTTCGACGGCTTGCGTTTGGAGAAGCGGGACTCGACAAGGTCAAGCAGCTGTTGGTGGGTGAGGTGGCCGGCTGCGGTGATGACCATATTGTCCGGCGCGTACCAGTCGTCAAACCAATCGCAAAGCGATTCACGCGTGAAGCTTGAAACCGTTTCCGGCGTGCCAAGGATCGGTTTGCCGAGCGCATGCGGCGCCCAAAAATTCTGGGTGAAAAGCTCGTGAACCAGATCCTCGGGATTGTCCTGCGTCATGCGGATTTCTTCGAGGATCACGGATTTTTCGCGATCGATTTCGTCTTCGGCGAATTTCGGCTCGAGGACCATATCGCTGAGCACGTCGAAGGCTTTCGGCAAGTGCTCGTCGAGGACGCGGGTATTGAAGCAGACCATTTCTTTCGAGGTGAAGGCGTCGAGCATGCCGCCAACGCTATCGACTTCGCGCGCGATGTCTTCCGCCGAGCGATGCGCGGTGCCCTTGAAAACCATGTGCTCGATGAAGTGAGAAATGCCGTTCAGATCGGCGGGTTCGCGGCGCGATCCGGAACGCAGCCAGATGCCCACCGAGACCGAGTGCACGTGCTCCATCGGCTCGGTGATGACGACGAGGCCGTTCGGCAGGACGGCCTGCTGGATGTTTCCGTTCGCGACTGTCATGTGTGCTTCCATTGTGTCACGGTGGGAAGGAAAAAGTCATCGGAACGAGGAAAAGTTTCGCGCGGGATGCGGTAGAGCCACAGGTAAGGCGAATACGCCTTCGGCGAGAGCCAAGCGTGGGTTTTAGCTGAGCTTCTCTTCAGGATCGAGCTTGCCGTACTCGCTGGAATAGTGGAGAGGAACGTCGGCGTAGGAGCCTTTATCGAGGGAGTACACTTCACAGCTTTGATATGGATACGAGTAGATGTGAACGCTGGTGGATTGCTGATTGAACTCGGGAAGATTCAGAACCTGGTGCACGGGCTCGTTGGGCTGAACGAAGGCAGGATGCGAGGGATCCATGTCATAGGCGTCGGTGGGCTTGATTTTACATTCGCCTGTAGCAGGATCCTGCGATTCGACGCGAAAATTCTGGACACGGAGGCGGCCAATGGGAGTAACCATCCAGCAATTCTGGTCGCGATGATTGTGGATGCGGCTGACCTGGCCGATGTTCCAGCAGATGGCGAGGATTTCGAACAGGTCGCATTTGAAAATTAGATTGCGGGTGTAGTGGCTGTTCGCATAGAAGACGTAGGGCTTAAGCGTTTCGGCCTGGATCCCGTAGCGCGCGGTGAAGTCGCAGATGCGTTCGATGGTGAAGTCTTTTTCGGAGATGCTGGTGAGCTTCTTCACCCAGTCGTCGATGGAGAGCTGCTGCATCGAGGATATCAGGGATGATTTACCGACTTCGAGCGAAGAACTCATGACGCGCCTCCGTGGCGACCGCGTAAATTTGGCTTATACATAGTATAACGCCGGGCTTGGTCCGGCGGGGCGGTGAAATTAGCGGCGGATGCGGCGTGTTACGATGACGGAAATGCCGGAAAGCGAAACAAAACCGAGCGTGAATCTGCTGGGCATGTCGCAGGATGAACTGCGCGCACTTGTGGTGTCTATGGGCGAGCCGTCGTACCGCGGCGGGCAGATTTATCATGCGCTGTATGCGGAGAAGCAGCTCGACGTGCAAGCGATGAGTAATTTACCGCTTGGGTTGCGCGAGCGACTGGCGAGCGAGGCTTCCGTGCGGCTGCCGAAGATCGTGAGGACGTATCGCTCGGGAGACGGGACAGTGCGCTACGTTCTCGGGCTCGAAGGTGGCGCAACGGCTGCGAGTTCTAGTTCCGGTGAGGCGCGCACGGTGAAACCCGCGACGGTTGAAACGGTCTTTATGCCGGACGAAAGCCGGCAGACGATTTGCATCTCGACACAGGCAGGCTGCGCTGTAGATTGCCATTTCTGCCTAACGGCAACACTGGGACTGATTCGGAATCTGACGGCGGGCGAGATTGTTGGGCAGGTGCTGATAGCTCTCGGCGAGCACCGCGACAGGCTGAAGCCGCAGACAAACGTGGTGTTGATGGGCCAGGGCGAGCCGCTGCTGAATTTTGACGCGGTGATGGGTGCAGTGCGAATTTTGCTCGATCCGAAGGGCCTCGCTGTCACGCCGAAGCACACGACGCTTTCCACCAGCGGAATTTTGCCGGGGATCGAGAAGTTCGCGCTTGAACCAGTGCGGCCGAAGCTGGCGATTTCGCTGAATGCCTCTTCGAACGAACAGCGCGACAAGATCATGCCGATCAACAAGAAATATCCGATCGAGGCGCTCCTTGAGGCGTGCGCGAAATATCCGCTGCGGCCGTGGGAGCATTTGACGTTCGAGTACGTGTTGCTGGGCGGGTTCAACGACTCGCCGGATGATGCGCGGCGTGTGGCGAAGTTGCTCGCGAATCTGCGCGTGAAAGTGAATCTGATTCCCTGGAATCCGGGCGATTTGCCATACGACGAGCCGGACGAGCGGCGCATCGATGAGTTCCAGCGGATTCTCGTCGCGAAAGATGTGCCGGCGTTTGTGCGGTATTCGCGCGGGCAGGATGTGATGGCGGCGTGCGGGCAGCTGGCGCTACTGGAGTCGAGTGGCCGCGCGGGCGCCGGCGGCGAGCTTGCGCAGATTTCCCCGATTTAATCCGCCGAAGCGAGCCAGTTACTTAATTCCGATGGCGGCCATCATCCGGCCCGTCGTTTTCTCTTTCCGATAACTGAAGAAAAGATCGGGGCGGCAACCGGTGCAGAGATCCGACGAGGAAATATTTTTCTGCGGTACGCCGGCAGCGGCGAGGATCGCGCGATTCGCCGCAACGAGATCCAGAAACGCAGTGGGCGGAGGGGGCGCGTGGCCGGGCGGTCGCATGGTGAGCCACGGGAGCCAGTTCGGATCGGAGTCTGAATTAGTGAGCGCGTCGAACGGGCCGATGAACCACTTTTTCGCGTCTGCGAATTTCGTGGCGAACTCCTGAATGACTTCGTGGCCGACTTCGTAGCAACACGAGCCGATGCCGGGACCGATGGCAGCAATTACGTTTTCGGGACGCGTGCCGTACTCCATTTGCATACGGCCCAGCGTTTTTTCAGCGATGCGCTGCGCCGTGCCGCGCCAGCCCGAGTGAATGGCGGCGACGGCTCTATTTTTGGTGTCGACGAGAAGGATGGGGATGCAGTCGGCGGTCTGAACGGTGAGAAGGACCCCGCGTTCGCGAGTGACGAGCGCGTCACCTTTTAGCGCGTCCTCGCCTTCCGGGAATGGCTCGTGGCCAGCAACGTGAATGATATCCGAATGGATTTGTTTCAGGGCGGCAACGCGCATTTTGGCGGCGCCGAGAGCGGCGGAGAATTTTTTGCGATTCGCGAGAACGGCGTCCCGTGTATCCCATTCCGTGAAGCCGAGATTCAAAACGTGCCCGGCAGATTTTTGGCCGTCGCGATTGCGATCGAGCGGGCTTGCGCCACCGGCGACAGTGCTGAAGCCGTGAACAAGCCACGTGACGCGCGACAGGCTCGGGACTTTGAGAACTTGTGTGCCGGCGACGCGGCGAAGCGGCCAAGCTGCGGACTTTGCGGCGTGGGAGTTCTTGGCGGTGGTCGCGCGTCGTGTGGATGAAGATTTGCGTTTCAGTTTTGTCGTTGTGGTCGGCATCGGTGCGATCGTCAACCTCCGCGCGAAACGCGGCGGCCATCGATTATAGTTGTAATCGCGCCGCCGCGCAGGTGGAGATGCGGCGCGAAGTTCGGCGCAGCCGCGCGAAGGCGGGCGAATGATCGTCGGAATCGGACTGGACGTGGCGGAGATCGACCGGATCGAGCAAGCGATCCAGCGGCATGGCGAGGCGCTGAAGAAGCGCCTATATACGGACGCGGAGCGCATTTATTGCGAGAGCCACAAGACGAGTTTTGAGCGCTTCGCGGGACGTTTCGCGGCGAAAGAAGCCGGTATGAAAGCGCTCGGCACCGGCTGGCGCGGCGGCATTGCGTGGCGCGATTTTGAGGTGGTACGCGAGCCCAGCGGCAAACCGACGTTGCGCCTGACAGGCGTGGCGCGCGCACTGGCGGACAAGAAGGGCGTGAAGAATATTCTGCTGACGATCACGCACAGCGGGAATCTGGCGTTGGCACAGGTAATTTTCGAGGGTTGAACGGTGCTCGCTGTTGTCAGACGAGCTGCGGAACTCCGTCGTAGGCGAGAGCGTTTGCGATCTTCGCTTCTTCTGCTGGAGCTTTTGCTTCGAACCACTGGTTTGCGGGCCAGTCTCCCGCGATTCGCACTTTCAAATAATTTCCAGTGAGAGCTTCAGTATAGCCGGGGCCGCGGCGAGCGAGCGTAAGCGCACGAATGGCGTTCCCCGCCTGCGACTTGCGAAACTCGGCGGATTTCGCACGGCCGATTGCGCGGAGGATGCGAGCGCGTTCGTGAATCGTGTTCTCGCCCACTTTTCCGGGGAGCGATTCGGCGCCCGTACCGGGACGCGCCGAAAACGAGAAAACGTGAAGGTAGGTGAACGGAAGCGCTCCGATCAGCTCGCGCGTGGCGTTGAAGTCCGCTTCAGTTTCGCCCGGGAAGCCGACGATCACGTCGGCGCCGATTGCGGCATGTGGAATCAGGCGGCGGATAAGACGGATACGCTCGGCGTAATGCTGAGCGCGATACCACCTGTGCATGGATTTCAGGATATTGTCCGAGCCGGATTGCAGGGGCACGTGGAAGTGGGGGGCGATGCGCGGCGATGATGCAACGAGCGCGATGAAGTCTTCGGTGACGTCCTGCGGTTCGATTGAGCTGAAGCGAAGCTGTTCGAGCGACGTTTCGTGGAGGATACGGCGCACGACTGAGGCTAACTCGACACGCGGCGAAAAATCGCGGCCGTAGGCGCCCAGATTGATGCCGCTCAACACGATTTCTTTCGCGCCCGCTGCCACAAGCTTTTGGACTTCGGCGACGACGTGGTCCGGGGCGAGACTACGACTCTTTCCGCGAACGAAGGGAATAATGCAATAAGAGCAGCGATTGTTGCAACCGTCCTGGATTTTCAGGATGGGACGCGTGCGTTCCGCATCGCGTTCAGCGAGCGGAGCGATCTGCACGGCAGACTGCTGGAAGATGTCGCCCGTGAGAATTTTCGCCGGGCCGCGAGAAAGCGACATGGGTTCGCTATCCAGCGAATTAAGTGAGACGAAGCCATTTCCAACCGCACCGCCGCCCATCAGCGAAAAGTCTCCGACGAGGCCGGCGATCGAGGACTGGTGCGAGTTACCGACCACGTAGGCGACACCATCGAGCGCGGCCAATTCTTCCGGCGCACGCTGAGCGTAACAACCGGTAACGACAATCTTCGCGCCAGGATTCGCGCGATGGATCTTGCGCACGGCGTCGCGCGCCTGCGTGTCGGCGGACGTGGTGACGGTGCAAGTGTTCAATACGACGACGTCAGCCATCGTGTGGTCGTGAACAAGCGCGAGGCCTGCTGCCGAGAGGTCAGCGCGGAGTGCGGCTGCGTCGGCATCGGTGGCGCGGCAGCCGAAATTCTGGACGGAAAAGGTAGACATGAAAGGACACACGCTCTCCGCTAGAGAGCGTGGTCAGAAATTATAGCAAGGATGAAGTAATCGGAAGGGCCGGTGAATCCGAAGGGGACGTTAGTTCCCTGCTCCGCGGCGCTGGTAGCAAAGAAGAATCAAGTCAGCGCGGCGGCGAACGCCGAATTTCGCAAGCAAGTTGGAAACGTGAAATTTCACGGTGCGCTCGGAAATGTGAAGCCGATCCGCGACTTCCTTGTTCGCAAGATTTTCGAGCAAGCCGGACAGAACTTCCTGTTCACGGCGGCTCAACTCGGCCGGCGAATCGGTGCGGAGGCGGCGGCCCTGCGTCGACGTAAGGATCGAATCGACGAAGCGCGAAAGCACGTTGCGCGCCACCCAGAAACCACCGGACGCGACTAGGGGGAGCGCGCGAGGCAGCTGTTCGCGAGCTTCTTTGTAATTGAGGATGCCCTTCACGCCCTGGCGAAGCAGCGTGTAGCTATCGGCTTCCTTCAGGTTATCGCCCACAACCAGCAGGCGGGCGGCAGCGTTGTGATCGAGAATGTTGCCCAGCAGGGCGCCGGTGGCCTGGCGCGCGGCATGTGCGTCAATCACGTAGACCGAGGCGCGCGGGACTTCCAGGTTGCGCAGGTCGGGCGCGAGCATGGAATCCAGCTGGCGCGAAACAATCTGAAAACCCGACTCATCCAGCAGACGGCGGAACTCGTCCAGCACCATCGGGTGGGGAGATAGGAGACAGACCTTCAGTTTAGGCTGCGGAGTAGCTTTGGCCATTTCGACTAAGGCTAACGGAATCTGCGTGTACGGGCAACGTTGGATGGCCCACACGTTTCATAACTGACACTGGTTCTTACGCCACAGCGGGTACGGGGATGAAAAGAAGGGGAGTTCCATATGTGGGGGTCGAAGGTGCGCAAAATGCGGCGGTGTCTGCGTGGTTTTGACACCGACGCTGCGGACGTTCGGGCGGGTATGGTGTCAGCTGCGGAATTCACGAACTAACCCTATCAGCTCTGCGGTCAGCTTGCACTGGTGTCGATGCACGTTTGTTGCCGAAGGTGGCGGGCTTGCTTCGCTCGCCCTCGCGCCTGGTTCACTCTGATCGCGGCGGGTCGGGCGTGAGTTCTTGGGCGAGGGGGTCGGCGTAGGGGAGGCGTTCGATCGAACGCCTGTGGCGTGGGGAGTAGACGATGAAGCGCGGCGATCGCAGCTCGGCGAGTGTGAGTACGGAGCCGGTGCCGGCTAGAGGGATGCGCGGCCAGCCGGGGGTGCGGGTTCGCTGCGCTCGCACGGATTCGTGCCAGGCGGCGATCTAACTTTGGGGCGCCGGCGGCGCAGAGTGGCGCGTGTCCCACCACATTTTGCCGAAGAACCAGATCCACGCGGCCCGGAAGAACAGCGCCACAACCAAAATAGCGTACATTCCGCGCTTCTGCGCGCCGTAACGAACGAACTGAGCAACCACGAGTGGCGTTTGTACCAGCAGCAGCAACGCTAGTGCGAACCATAGCCAGCGAGTTTTTCGTATGAACGGACTGTTGGTGAACATGCAGCCTCCTCGCGCCCGCCAGTAGCTTGGCAAACCATCACGCGGGTGGGCAATAGCGGGCAGGTACCATTTCCGTTATATGTTGCGAAATGAAAACCGCCCTCAAAATGCGGCGATATCAGGGAGTTCGCCGGCGAGGGGTTCGGCGTAGGGGAGGCGTTCGATCGAGCGGCCGTGGCGTGGGGAGTAGACGACGAAGCGCGGATGCTTCAGCTCGTCGAGGGTGAGGATGGAGTCGGTGCCGGCTAGCAGGATGCGTGGGAGGTCGGGGTTGCGGCGGGTGTGGACGCGGCGGCTTCCGCCGCGGCGGAGCTTGATCGTGTGCCGGCGCTTTTTTTGGTAGCGGAGGATCTTGCTGTTGTGGCGGCGCTGGAATTTTTTGCGTGCGCGGGCTACGACTTTCTTGCGCTGAGGCGTTTGTGATTTTTGTTGGTCGTAGGCGCGGCGTTTTTCTTTTGTGGATTGCTGTTTGGCGAGGTGGGCGGCTTTTTTCTGCTCGAGGAACGCGGCGAGGCGCGCGGCGATCGCGCGCTGGCGGGCTTCTTGTTCCGGAGTTCGTTTTCGCATCGGGTCGCGCTGGCTGCGCGCCGATGCTGCTTTTCACATTATGACGGATTCCGTTTTTCGGTGAGGTGAGCGGGCACTTGTCCGGTAACGCGACTAATCAGGAGTTGAACCTTTTCTCTCGTGGACAGGACAGCGTGAACTCATCAGAATAGCGCGTGATGTTGCTCAGTGTGCTTACAGTATTTGTAATAGTCGCGCTGATCCTCTGCGCACTGAGGGTTTTCTACGTGTTTCGCGCAGGGGCTATGCGTGCTCTGGCGGCTAGATGGGGTTTGCGATATGTCGGCCCCCCTACTCCACCACAATGGTGGTTCAATCCCTCTCACCCCAAGATCAGCCTTCCTCTGCCAGGTTGGCTTTCGGAATTTTACCCATCCGGAAGACGACTTACTCAAGTGTGGAATGTAATCGAGGGCAGGCGGAACGGACTATCGTTTCTCATTTTCGACGGTCTCGTTGGGGACAGACGCAGTGGACCTTGCACCCTCATCGCTTGCCAAACCGAAACAAATCCATTCGCAACGCCTCGCGGGCGAGATCACGTCGTTCAGTCACATGGGTGGACGGTTCTTCATGGGGCGCACTTGGATTGTTGGACAATGGGCACTAAGCGTCTAGATAGCTACGTGAAGGATCTACTGGTTCCCCGGCTGTCCAGGCCTAATAGCTGATTCACGTTCTAAAAGGGCTAAGTCCTGATTAACGCCGTAACCGGACAAGTGAAAATCGCCCAAAACAACTTGTCCGGTAATGCGACTAATCAGGCGTTGAGCGAGCTCAGCGCGAGCTGAGCGCAGACCAAAGGGGGTAGCCCATCACAGAGATGGCTGCGGTGACCAGAAAGGCAGCAAATAGGAGACGTTTACGGCTATTCGGAAATCTTTGGACATGTTCATCCCAAGCATGCCTGAGTGCGCCGTCTCGGAATCGCAGCACTCCGAAGCCTGGTGGGCCAGGCGACGATGTCCCAAAAGTACGAATTAAGTTCTGCTCCTCAGCAGGCAAAAACTGAAAAGAATCGCGAACGACCAAGCCGAAAGCGAGAATTGCCAGCACAAAAAGCGCGAAGCTTACGGAATAAAAGAGAATCTCCATTCGGAGATTATATTTGCAGGCGACTTCTGAGCTCCCGACAACTCAAGCTGTGGTTAACTCCTGGTTAACGCGGTAACCGGACAAGTGAAACCCCGCCAAGAGCGCATGTCGGGTAACGCGACTAACCAGGCGCAGACCAGACCGCCGATTTCTCAAATGCGCGGGAGCGCGCGCCACACCAAGACGCCCCAAAATCTCGCCGTCACAACCGAGGGAATCGTGAGCAACAGAGCAAACGCAAAGCCTAGCCAATCCGCTTGGCCCGGGATGGGGTGGAGCGCTTCCCGGAGTTCCCAAAAAACACCGGCGTAAAGCGCAAAGCAAGAAATCAACAGGGCGGCCCATTTCCGCAGATATAGAAGCCCCATCCCCGCAACGAGAAGTACCGTCACCGAGGCGAGCAGCGGCAGGACGTCTCGTCGCGAGGCCCATGGATAACGCCAAATCGTAAAAGTTCCGATCGCAAGAAGTGAGAGCCCGAAACCGATTGCGGTGCCACCCACGAGGCGGAAAATGACTTTGCCCAATGCCTGTGCTCCGAAAGAAAAACGGTAGCGCGAAGCCGATGCTAGCACAGCGTACCCAAGCCTGGACTGATGCAAAGTGCTGATTAACGCCGTAACCGGTCAAGTGGAGTTCAGCAAGCACATCTACGATATCCTTGTAAACGCAATGCATCGGCTACTCTTGAAATACAGG
>JBEKJW010000031.1:0-25360 GCA_050011035.1 Candidatus Acidiferrales bacterium | reverse complement strand
CTCTTTCCACAAATATCCGGCGATCGCCTCCGTTCGGCGGAGAAACGACGCGTAGGTGTAGCTTTCGATCGAATCGCCGTTTACATCAAGATACGAATAAAGAAGTTTGTCCGGGTGCTCATCTGCCAGCCTATCCAGGTGGCCTAGAATTGACGCCGCCATCAATCAGCGATCCTCCAATGTTGAGTAGAACGCAAGCCTGTAAACCAAATATCTCTCCCCAGCAAGCGGTAATCGGCGATTGAGTTTGAAAGTGCAGACCTGAAGTGCGGGCCGACGGTGAGAATGTATGTGTATTTTTTCCTCAGCAAGAGCTCCGCTCGACGCTCGGGGGAACGGATGCGTTCCATTTTGGCCCCCAAAAGGCGCGCAAGGGAATTGCGGAGCTCCGCCGACCTTCTTTGGTCTCTTGCCGGAAGCCCGGTTCGTTGCGCTTCATCGAAGGCTATATGTTAACAAAGCGTCATGGACAACGCCATGCGTCGACGCTCCCATTGTTCACACGCTGCAACCAGGCATCATCGGTTCCGAATGTCCTTGATTGTCTTTACGGCCCCGCATTAAAATTGTGCTGCGAGGCTGTCGGCACGGCACCAATTTCGCTGAGGGTCAGCACCCCGGATGCAGCGTATGGAACGCGTCGGGCCTAATCAGCATGACCGCGGAGGCGCCGGTGACGTTCGAATCCGAAGTGTCGATCGCTCCAGATTCGGAGACTCCGGATCTTGTACCTTCGGAATCCTCAGCGGCGTCCGTCACCGAATCCGTCGGTGCCCCTTCCTTCCCAAAAGTCTTACGTCGCCGCCTGGATAAGTTTTTTGCCGACCAGAACATTACTCATAAAGCGGACCATACGATGTGGGTCAAGATCGCTGTCGGCCTGGCAGTCCTCGTGGGCGCCTGGATTGCGCTGTATGCTCTGCGGCCCGATTCATGGAAGTTTGTTGCCCTGTACCTGTTGGGTGGCCTCGCGCAGACATTCCTTTTGCTGAACATTGCCCATGACAGCAACCACAACGCCATCTCGTCCCGGCCGCGCGTCAACAAAACGCTGAACTATGTCTTCGATTTGTGCGGAATCAGCTCGTACATGTGGCGCATCCTCCATCATCGGGGCCATCACTCCTGCATCAATCTCCACGGCGAAGACGATGCGCTTTCAGGACGCGGCATCTTTCGCTTTACCCCCTATGAATCCCGCGCACCCTGGCACCGTTTCCAGCACATCTATGCTCTGTTCTTTTATGCGATGTTCTCTCTCGACTATGTGTTCTTCAGGGACTTCGAGAGCTTTTTCTTCCCGTCCCACGATTATCTGAAGCGCGCCAATCATCCACTGCGCGAATACGCCATTCTCATCATCGGCAAAGCTTTCTACCTCACTTACATGCTGGTCTTGCCCGTGATGGTGCTCGGCAAATCACCTCTGTTGGTGGCCGGGGCGTTCCTCCTGGTCCATCTGTTCGTCGGTTTAGCCGTGACACTGGTATTCCAGACGACGCACACCATCGACAGCACCTACTTTCCGACGGCCCGCGGTGAGTTTGACAACGGCGTGTATCACATCTTCGCGACAACGGCTGATTATGCGACGGAAAACCCTCTCGTCGGATGGCTCGCGGGCGGCCTCAATCATCACATCGTGCACCATCTTTGCCCTTTCGTGTGCCATACCCACTATGCTCCGCTGACCAGGATCGTGAAAGAGACCGCCGCAGAGTTTGGCGTTCCTTATCGGCAGCACCCCACCATGGCCCAGGCAATCCGGCATCATCTGATACTCTTGAAGCAACTGGGGAACGAAAACTGATTCTGAGTGCTTTATCTTTGGCTATGGTGCCGCGACCACTTCCCACGAGGGACATGGAATCGGCTCCGGTTCAATGCCAGTATCAGGAACGCTGAGCATGACCGCAGCCACTCGTATTCCCGTCGTTTCGCGATTTCGTTGCTTTGCGGATTCTCGCGCAATGTTCCGCAATCCCACGCAGGTATTGTCCAGCTACAATCAAACCTTCGGCGACACTTTCCGGATGTATCTGGGTGGCCTAAAAGAGGCGATCGTTACGATCGATCCCGCTGTCATTCAGCACGTGTTAAAGACCAATTCGGAGAACTACCAAAAATCCGACATTCAAGTAAAGCGCATGGGCCACTTCCTGGGAAAAGGTCTGCTCACAACCCACGGTGAAGCCTGGCGAACGCAGCGGCGCCTCATTCAGAAAGGTTTCGATCGAGCGCAACTCGAGGCGCTGGCCGCAATCATGCAGGACTCGCTTGCTGACTCGTTGCGGGATTTCGACATGGCGGCGCGTAGCGGTCCCGTCGATATCTACCCTCAGTTGATGAAAATCACGTTCGCGATGGTCGCTCGATCGCTATTTGGCGCACGGTTGAAGCAGGAAGATATTGAGCTCGTCAGCCGCACCATCTGCACCGTTCAGGAATTCATTGTTCGCCAAACCCTTCAGCCCTATCTGAATCCTTGGTTCGCCGCCTCGGGGGAACTGCGCAGGCACGAAGACATGCGAACCCGCGCGGACGCTGTTCTGCTCGAATACATCAAGAAGCGCCGCAACGAACCGCCCGGACGCGATTTGCTGCAGACTTTGATGGATGCACGCTACAGCGATGGCGAAGGCATGAGCGATGAGCTCATCCTGAGTGAGAGTATGCAACTTCTGGTCGCCGGCCATGAAACTTCATCGAATGCGCTATCGTGGCTCTTTTATCTTTTGAGTTCGCGTCCGGATTGCCTCGAAAAGGTAAGGCGGGAATTTGATTCTGTGCTCGGTGACGCCCCTCTGAAGTACACCGATGTTCCCAAATTCGAATCTACGACTCAGGTCATTTGCGAGGGGCTCCGGCTGTACCCGCCGTTTTGGATGATTGACCGCATGGCCATCGCAGACGACCGCGTGGGCGACCTCTCGATAGCCAGCGGTTCGACGGTCATTGTGTATGTGTACGGTGCACACCATGCTCCGCGCTACTGGCAGAACCCGGAGGATTTCGATACAGAGCGTTTCACCAAGGCCAACGACAAACTGCGTACGCCGTTCACCTTCCTTCCGTTCGGAGGCGGACCCCGAGGTTGTATCGGAGGGAATTACGCGATGCTGCAGATCCTCATGATTTTGAGTGAGCTCCTCAGAAAATACGATTTTCAGTTGGCTCCGGGCCAAACGATCGAAGCTCGCCCGATGATCATTCTGCGGCCGAAGCACGGAATCCGCATGACCTTCACTAATACCATCGCGCCGGCACCTTGCGTCGCATAAGACGCGATCCGGGGCAAATAACGCCTACCCAGCGCAGGCCCGTCACGTGCTCGTGTGCAGTGAACATGCACTCCTACGCGATCAAGCGTAGAGTCGCGAACCTGAACAAGTCGTTCGCCTGCCGTAAGAAGGAATTGGGGTGAGCGACGGGATTTGAACCCGCGACCCTCGGTGCCACAGACCGATGCTCTACCGGCTGAGCTACGCTCACCAACGAGAAGAACTCTAGATTAGCACAAAACCCGCGAGTTCCTGTGTGTCGCCGAGTGTCGCTAGAGCGTGTAACATGCGGAGCGCTAACAGCGGAGGAGCGACATGAGATCCCGGACGAGGCGAGTTCTCGCGGCGGCGTTTATCGTAGGCGTTTTTTTCCTAGGGGGCGTGTACTACGCGCGGGGCGTCGTTGACGCTCAGCAGCAGGCCCCGCTTCAGGCGACTCGAATGTATACGGGTGCGGACGGGCAATCGCACGTGGAGAAAGTTAGTGTGAAGCTTTCTGCCGTTCATGGAAACGCGATAACGGTTGAACAATCGGAGCCGGTCAAGGTCAGCAGTTCGTACGTTGTACGAGTGGCTCCGGGTGTCGCTGAAGACTGGCACAATGCGGACGCACGCCGGTACGTGATTCCGATTTCCGGCAAGGCGGAAGTGGAGGTCGCAAACGGTGAAAAGTTCTCTGTCGAACCGGGCGGTATCTATATCGCCGAGGACCTGACGGGCAAAGGACACAAGTTCCGCGTGGTGGGCGATGAAGAGTGGGTGGCGCTCTTTGTAAACTTCGCGCAGTAGCCCGCTGTTCTGTTCGAACATCAAAATTCACAGCTCAGGGTGAAATCAGGGATGCGGATGGTGATGATTGGTGCGGCCGTATTAGTGATGGGGATCGCGGGGACGGTTGCGATGGGGCAGGGGCGCGCGGCGGTGCCGGTGATTTTCGATACGGATATGGGGAACGACATCGACGATGCCCTGGCGCTGGCGATGCTGCACGCGATGGAGAGCCGCGGCGAGGCGAAGATCGTTGCGGTGACGGTGACGAAGGGAAATACGTGGGCGGCACCGTACTGCGATTTGGTGGACACGTTTTATGGTCGGCCCGAAATTCCAATCGGGATGGTGCGCGACGGCGCGACGCCAGAGTCGAGCCCGATGATCGAGGTGCCGGCGAACGAGCGGACTGGGAGCAGCGCGTACGTATACCAGCACAAACTTTTGCGGGGCGAGGACGCGGAGGATGCGGTGACGTTGCTGCGTCGAACGCTCGGGGCGCAGGCGGATCACAGCACGGTGATCGTGCAGGTGGGATTCAGCACGAATTTGGCGCGGCTGCTTGCGACTGGGGCGGATTCGTACAGCGCTCTCGATGGAACGGCGCTAGTGCGCGCGAAAGTGGCGCGGCTGGTAATGATGGCGGGAAATTTCAAGACGGGGAAGCCGGAGTTCAATTTGATGAAGGATGTGCCGGCGGCGCAGGAACTGTTTGCGAAGTGGCCGACGCCGATTGTGGTGAGCGGATTCGAGATTGGAGTGGCGCTGCCGTTTCCGGCGACGGCGATCGAGACGACATTTTCGTACGTCGAGCACCATCCGGTGGCGGATGCTTACCGGAACTACATGAAGATGCCGTACGACCGGCCGACTTGGGATTTGACGGCGGCGCTGTACGCTGTGAGGCCGGACGGCGGGTATTTTGATTTGTCGGAGCGCGGCGAGGTGCAGGTGGGAGAGAACGGGACTACGAAATTTACGTCTGGGGCGGATGGGAAAGTGCGTTACCTGATTTTGAGAGAGGAGCAGAAGGCGCGGGTGATGGAGGCGTTGATTGAGTTGGCGTCGCAGAGGCCGGATACGGTTGGGAAGTGAAGGTTGAAAGACACACAGGCAACACCACCCTGTGCCACGTGCGTTCTCGCCTAGTTTGACCAAGCCAAGAACTAAGACATCGCCAGGATTGAGATCGCGCCGCGCACCCTTTTGGGAAGAAGGGTGCGGCACCCGGAAAGGCAGCGGCCCACAGATAAACATCTATGCCGCACAAGGCTCCGTAATGAGTGTTTGAGCGAGATTGTGGAGGTGGACGGTGTTTTGGAGAGTGGTCGTGTGGACAGGGAAGTTTGGGCGAAGCGGGTCCGTGCGGAGGCTGGTGTCGCGAAGGAATTTACAAACTTGCGGCGTTGGGCGGGAGTAGGATGGCGTATCCGCATTAGGGCAGTCCCGCGGCGGTTCCCACCCAACCCTTCCGCCGTGCGCCAGACGATCTTTCCGGTGGAGGCAGATCATGAACCAGCGAACCATCACGGCCTTTTTTATTTTTGTGGCGGCAATTTTGTTTGTGGGCGCACCAACGCAGGCGCAGGTCTTGATTGTCGGCACCCAAGGGGTGGGGTGCTCGACGCCCATGTATTCGACGATTCAATCCGCGATCGACGCGGCTACGGCGGGTGCGACGATTCGAGTTTGTGCGGGAACTTACCCGGAACAGGTTTTGATCACGAAGTCGCTCACGATTCATGGCGACAATGGAGCGATGGTGCAACCGGTGAACGTGACGGCGAACGTGAGCACGCTTTCGGAGCCGACCGCGGCGGTGATTTATGTGTCGAACGCGGCCGACGTGAACATCGAAAATCTGATCATCGATGGAAGCAAGAACGGAATCATGGAGTGCGCACCTTTTTTGGTGGGCGTGCTGTATCAAAATTCGTCGGGCATGCTCGATCACAATGCGATTCGCAGGATGGAACTTCCGTTCAGCCTGAATGGATGCCAGAGCGGCGACGGAGTGGACGTGATCAGCACGGGCACGCCGACGACGGTGACGGTTTCCAACAACAGCATTCACGGCTACCAGAAAAATGGCGTGACGGCGAATGAGTCCGGCACGACGGTTGTGGTGCGCAACAACACGGTAAGCGGCGTGGGGCTAACGAACGGCGCGGCGCAGAACGGAATTCAGATCGCGTTTGGCGCGGCGGGCCAGGTGATCGCGAATAACGTGTCGAATAACGAGTGGGAGCCGTGCACGGAGCCGTCTACGTGTTCGACGGCGGCCACGGGAATTTTGGTTCTCGAGTCGAACAACGTGGTAGTGGAGCAGAACACGTTGAATTCGAACCAACTGAGCGTGTATGTGGAGGCCAACAACGCCAACGTGCAGCAGAATCTGGTGCTGAACACGCCGATTCTCGATGCCATCAGTCTGATCGGCAACAACAACACGGCGAGCCAAAACAAGGTGGTGCATAGCGGTCAGGCGGACGTGGTGGTCAACGGCAACAACAATGAGGTGGTCGACAACGAGATTGTCGACGCGCCGGTGGGAATCTGGAAAGTGACAGGATCGACGGGCACGGTACTCGCGGACAACCGGTTTTTTGCGACGTTTGTAGAAGTGCAGGATCCGGCGGCGAACCGCAACGTTCACGTACAACCGAGACAGTAAATCGCCGAAGGTCTTTCGGTAGCTCGCTCTTCATAGACACACGTTTAATCGACACCAAGGGTGTGTGCTAGGATTCGCGCCAATCGCGGCGCGCGCACCACGTTCAGCCATTCCGGCGGAGTTAGGCGGCTTGCGAGGGTTGGGAGAAGTTGGGGTAGCCCAGGACGGCGGTTTTGATCAGGAGGAGGCCGTCGATGGCTTTCGTTAGTTCTACTTTTTCGGAGGCGTGATCGGTCGCGTGTGCGGGGGAGTGCTCGATTTCTTGAAGACGAGTGAAGATGGCAATCTCGGCGCGACCCAGAGCCTTGACTAGGCGTTCATCACAGCCGTTGAGGCTACCGACTGCGCGCAAGTAGTGTTTGCGCCAAGCCGATGATGCGTCGTGCCGCACTTGTGCCTCCGGAGTGCCGGGTTAATGGGGCCGGAACGGCGATGGTATGCGGGGGCGACCGTTCGGAGAATAGGGTAAGCGCTGTAATTGGCGAGTGTATCGTTAAAGAACGGATGTAAGCGATTCGCTGCGCAGATGGGGCGGAGCGGACCGCGTTCACGCGGCGTTCATCTTCGTATGTGATTTCGAGCTGGCGTGCCGATAAGGCTTGTAACGAAGCCGAATCGGGGTGGGACGAACGCCCGGCGAGCCTGTTTCAAATCCTGGAAATTTTAAATTTTGACGAAACGCAGAGGGCCCTGGCGCGCGTCTAAGGTTTGACGGTAGTTTGGGTTGTGAGTGATGGCAGGGCTGCGCCCGGGGGCGGCGCAGGATCAATCGCCAGACATTCAATCCACTCGGACAATTTTTTTTGGAGTCATCGCGATGATCAGGGTGAAGTATTTGCAGGGGTGCATGTTGACGAGAACGCGGATGAAGACGAGTGCGAAGTTCGCACGGGCGATGGCGTTTGCGGCGTGCGCGCTGGTTGCGACGGCGACGACGACGATCACGCCGCGCGCGGTGGCGCAGGACGCGGCACAAGTTCCGGTGCGGCAGGAAGTGGGAGTGGTCGAGACCGTGAACCCGACTGGAATCACGATGAAGAACGACGCGGGGACGGAGATCACGGTGACGCTGCAGGACAGCACGAAAGTGTTGCGCGTGGCGCCGGGATCGAAGGACTTGAAGTCGGCGACTGCGATGCAGATTGCGGATTTGAAACCGGGCGACAGGATTCTGGTTCGCGGGCGCGTGCCGGTGGACGCGAAGCTATTTCCCGCGGGAATCGTAGTAGCGATGAAGGCCGAGGACGTGGCGGCGAAGCACGCGCGCGAAGTGCAGGAGTGGCAGACGCACGGCACCGGCGGAATTGTGAGCGCGGTTGATCCGACGGCGGGGACGATCACAATCACGACGCGCACGGCGACGGGACCGAAGCCCGTGATTATCACCACGACGAAGGCGACAGTGCTACGGCGGTACGCGCCGGATTCGACAAAGTTTGACGATGCAAAACCGGCACCGATCGATGCGATCAAGCCGGGCGATCAACTTCGAGTGCGCGGGACGAAGAGTGACGACGGAACGCAGTTCGCGGCGGATGAGGTGGTGAGCGGATCGTTCCGCAACGTGGCGGGCCTTGTGACGGGCGTCGATCCGGCGGCGAAAACTGTAACCGTGACGGATCTGCTGGCAAAGAAAAGTGTGACGGTGAAGGTCACGGATTCGACGCAGCTGAAAAAGCTGCAGCCGCAGATGGCGCAGATGATCGCGATGCGATTGAAGGGCGGCGCCGCCGGCGGTCAAGCCGGCGCGAACGGTGCGGCGGGCGGCGTGAATGGCGGCAATGGGCAAGGCGGAGGAGCGGCGAGCGGTTCCGCGAGTGCCGGCACAAATGCCGGGAACCAGGCAAATTCGCAGGGCGGCACGGCGAGTGATGCCGGCGCAGCGCGTCCGGGCGGCGGAGCACGCGGCGGAGATTTTCAGCAGATGCTGAACCGGATGCCGAACTCAGCCTTGGCGGATTTTCAAAGAGGCGATGCGGTGATGGTGGTCGGCACGTCCGGCGCGGACGATTCGAACATGACGGCGATCATGCTGGTCGGCGGCGTGGAGGCGATTCTGGCGGCGCCGGCAGGAGCATCGCTGGCAGGCCAAGCTGCACTGCTTTCTCCGTGGAGTCTGGGCGGCGGCGCACCGGGGGGAGAAGGCGGGGGCGCGCAGTAAACCAACCTCTTCAAGTCACGTCTATAGCGATTCATACGCAGAAGAAATTCTTTCGGGAGCGGGGATGAGAGCCTGGGCAATCGTGGTGATTATTCGTGTAGCAATTCTGACTTTACTGGGTGCGTTATGCGGCGGGCTGGTGCACGCGCAAGGCACGGGCGCGATTCATGGGCAGGTGCTCGATCCTTCGGGCGCTGCGGTGACGGGCGCATCGGTGATTGTGACGACGCCGGACCAGCAGACGCTGGGCGCGGTGACGAACCAGCAGGGCGCGTTCGACCTGAAGAATCTCGCGGCGGGAACGTACAAGGTCGAAGTGATCGCCAAGGGATTTCAGCTGTACTCGAACGCTGCGGTGCAGGTGGCGGCGGGACAGACTGTGCAGTTGAAAGCGTCGCTCGATATTGAAGTGGAGCAACAGCAGGTGGTGGTGACGGATTCGCCGGTGGCGCTGGACGTGAGCCCGACGAACAACGCGGGACAAGTCACGCTGAGCGGACACGACCTGGATGCGCTGCCGGACGATCCTGACGAATTGCAGACGGACTTGACGGCGCTGGCGGGACCATCAGCAGGACCGAACGGCGGGCAGTTTTACATCGATGGATTCACGGCGGGGCAGCTGCCGCCGAAATCCGCGATTCGCGAAATTCGCATCAACTCCAACCCATTTTCCGCGCAGTACGACAAGGTCGGATACGGCCGTATTGAAATTTTCACGAAACCCGGCACGGACCAGTGGCACGGGCAATTTTCGGTGAACGCGAACCCCTCGGGGATCAACTCGAAGAACCCGTTCTTCGATCAGTCGGCGTCGGAGAGCGGATATCCCGGCTACTATTCGGTGCAGTACAGCGGCAACGTGGGCGGACCGCTGAGCAAGAGGGCGTCGTTCTTCATGTCGGGAGATATTCGCGACATCAACGATTTGGGGATCGTGAACGCGCAGACTCTGGACGCGGCGGGGAATCCCGAGCCATTCAGCGCGGCAGTTCCCGTGCCGCGACGGCGCTACAACATCGCGCCCAAGCTCGACTATCAGCTCGGCAAGAGCAACACGCTCACGGTTCGATATCAGTATTACCGCGACACTTGGGGCAACCAGGGCGTCGGCGGGTTCACGCTACCGAGCCAGGGCTACAACACCGTGAACACGGAAAACACGTTGCAGGTGAGCGATACGCAGATGTTCGGCACGAAAGTGGTGAACGAGACGCGCTTTCAGTATCTGCGCGACGCGTTGAGCGAAATTCCGGTGAGCACCGATCCGACGATCACGGTGCCGCTCTATTTTTCCGGTGGCGGGAGTGCGGGCGGGACGCAGCTTGACACGACGAATCACTACGAGTTTCAGAACTACACGTCGATCCAGCTGACCAATCACTTCTTGAAGTTCGGCGGGCGCCTGCGCGGAGTGACCGACAACAATTATTCGAACGCGGGATTCAACGGATCGTATTTCTTCCCGTCGCTGGCGGCGTATCAGGCGACGCTCGCGGGCACGCCTTCCGCCGCACAGTACACCATCACCACCGGGCCGCTGACGGTACCGGGAGCGGTGGGAAATCCGTACGTTAACATTTCGCAGGTGGATGTGGGGTTGTACGTGGAGGATGACTGGCGGATCAAGCCGAACATCACGCTGAGCTACGGATTGCGATTTGAATCGCAGAACAACATCGGCGATCACGCCGATTGGGCGCCGCGGCTTGGGCTGGCGTGGGGCATCGGCGGAGGCGCTAAAAGCGCGCCGAAGACAGTGGTGCGTGCGGGAGCGGGAATTTTCTATGACCGATTCGACGAGAGCAACGTGCTGACCGAGAACCGGCTCAACAACGTGAATTTGGCACAAGTGGTGGTGACGAATCCGGACTTTTTTAATCCGGCCCCCACTCCGCCGCCGTTGACGCTGGGACCGACGACGCTCGAGTCCTACTACGAGTACAACAACCGGCAAAAGTCGCCGGGCGTGTTTCAGGTGGCACTGAGCTTGGAGCGGCAGCTCACGAAGTACGCGAACCTGAACGTTTCGTATCTGCACTCGACAGGTTGGGACCAGCTGCTGACGAACAACATCAACACGCCGACAAATACCAATCCCGACTTTCCGTACTACTTGTATCCACAGCTGGCGGTTCGGCCAGTGGCGGACGCGAACATTTATCAATATCAGTCGGAAGCAAACTTCAAACAGAACCAGCTGTTCGTGCAGACAACCGTGCGTGCCGGCGCGAAGTTGACGATGTTCGCGTACTACGTGTTGAACTACGCGAACAGCGACACGTCGGGAGTGAACAGCTTTCCGTCGAACCCGTTTAACATTGCCGAAGACTATGGGCGCGCGTCGTTCGATGTGCGGAACCGGTTTTTCCTGGGCGGATCGATCGGTCTGCCGAAAGGATTCCGGTTGAGCCCGTTCCTTGTCGCGTCGTCAGGCTATCCGTACAGCATCACGCTGAACAACGACATTCTCGGGAGCTCGCAATTCAACCAGCGGCCGAGCACGGTGCTGAACACAACAAATCCGAATGCAAACATAACGATTCCGGGATTTGGGACGTACAACTCGCTGCCAAATATCGCGGATGAAATTCCGATCAACAGCTTGACGAGCGAAGGCCGGTTCACGCTGAACTTGCGGCTGGCGAAGACGTTCGGATTCGGTCCGGATACGAAGGCGGGCCGCAACAGTGGAGGCGGCGGTGGCGGTGGGCGCGGAGGCGGCGGACGTGGCGGGAGTCCATTTGGTGGAGGCCCTGGATTCGGCGGCAGTGGTAGCGACACGACGCGGAAGTACAGCCTGACGCTGAGCGTGAACGCGCGAAACGTGTTCAACAACGTGAACCTGGCGGTGCCGTCGGCGTCCATCATTCCGCCGGAGGAGATTGGCGGAGCGGCGTCATATTCGACGCGATACTTTGGAATTTCGAACGCGCTGGCGGGTGGGCCGTTTTCGACGGCTTCGGCGAATAGGCAGATCTACTTGCAGGCGTCGTTTTCGTTCTAAGCGGTTTAGAAGTGAAGCGCGCCGAGGCTTTGTGCTTCGGCGCGCTTTTTTGTTTGGCTATTTTGACGCGGATGGCATGACGAGTTTTTCGACGATTGGGACGGGCAACGGGCCTTCGTCGAGGACCATGTCGTGAAATTTCAACAGGTTGAAATTCTTTCCCGCGGCGGCTTCGTATTTTTTGCGCAGCGCAAACCATTCGCGAATCCCCACGTAGTAGGTCGGCAGCTGCGTTGAGCTGAGTTTCGCGCGCTGCAGTTTTCCTTCCGCTTCGGCCTGCGTCTGAAACGAATCCTTCATCATTAAGTCGAGAGCTTCGCGATCGGACATGTCCATGGTGTGCATTTTGATGTCGAGGATTGCGTTGGAGATAACGCGGAGGCGGATTTTGCGCATGACCATGCGGAATTCGGGCGAGTTGTCGAGGAAGCCTTCGTCCATCATGACCTGCGCGATGTATTCGGCCCAGCCCTCGACATAGGCACCGTTGCCGTATAGAGAGCGGAGCAAGCGGCGGCGCTCGGGCTGAATATTGTTGAGGTGTTCAAACTGGACGTAGTGGCCGGGTAGGGCTTCGTGAATGCTGAGCCACTGGAGCGCGTAATTGTTGTACTCGCGAAGCTTCGACTCGGCCTGCGCGGGCGACATTTTTGGATCGATGGGCGTGACCCAGTATTCGGCTTCGGCGTTGGGCTCGAGCGGCGGCGCGCTATGAAAGCCGGCGACGGAATAGATGCCGCGCATGAAGACGGGCGTGGGGACGACTTTCAAATTGTCGCGAGGGCCGAGGGAGACGATTTTCTTGTCCTGGATGAATTTGGTGATGCCGGCGAGGTCGGCCTGGATGGTGGACATCAGTTGATCGCGCTCGGGATGCGCATCGGAAATCTTGTAGAGAACCTCGCTAATGATTTTGTTTTCGCGATCGTGCGCGGCGAGTTCGGCGTGGTCGGTGTGATCGGGATACATGCGCGCGTGCATCGGGAGCGCGAGCTGAAGCATTTCCGCGCGGACGTCTTTCATTTCGCGCTCGGCGTCGGCGAGGACTTGTTCAGGCGTGACAGGCGTTTCCATCACGAGACGGAATTTTTCGTCGTAGAGCGGCTTGCCGAGACGCCAGGTGCCGGTCTTTGCGCGCTTGGCGAGCGTGTTCGAAAGAAAATCGGAATAAGTTTTGAGCGAAGCGATGGCGGAGGGAGCGACTTGGTCGTAGCGAGTTTGCAGGTCGGAACCGGGCGGGAGTTGCTGCTTGAGCGTGGTCTGGATGAGGTCGATGGTGCCGTCATTTTCTTCGACAGCGGTTTTGATCCAGACGGGATCCGAATCTGTGACGTAGGGCTGGACTTGAACGAGGAAGCGCGGGATCTGGCTGACGCGATCGAGAACTTGGCCGACGCGCGTTTCGATCGGCGCGTATTCCTCAGTGAGCGGGAGGAAGAGCGCGTTGCCGATGAGTTCGACGGCGACGGTGGGATTGTGTTTGTAGGACTGAATTTTGTCGAATTCGAGAAGGTTGAGGCCGATTTGATCGTCGATGAGTTGCCAGTCGGCGGCGTCTTCGGTGCTGAGTCCGGCGATGGGAGTTTCGGTGCGGAAACGATCGCGCCACTCGGCGTAGAAGGCGCGTTGTTTGGCGATGCCGTCGCCGGACATGTCGTCGAGGAGGGCATCGAGTGCGATGGTCTTGCCGGTTTTGGGAGCGACGTACGTGTGATAGCCGGCTTGCGATGCGTTCACGGGGGAGAGCTCGAGAGATTCGTGCATGAACTGTTCGCTGAGTTGGGCGAATTTTGTGGAGGACGGATTTTGCGCTGTGGCTAGCATTGCGAATGGTGCGGCGATGAGAGCGGCGACACAGAGTGTAAGGCGAGTTTGCATGAGTGTCCTTTGGATTTGCGCGGTGAGTATAGCTGGGTGGGGAAGTTGAAGGGCAGACGAGCAGTACTTGCCGATTCGACTGGCGCCCATCCGGTGGCGCAAGTCAGGAGGGGCGGCGGAAGGGGATGGGGGCATCTTTTTTGCGGCTCGCGTATTTGCGAAGGCGCGAGCGAGCTTGCTCGGCCCACGGGCCAGAGGGCGCGAAACGCAAATAGGCTTGCCAGTGTTCGCGGGCGTTGCGGCGATTGCCGCGCTTTTCGTAAGCGAGCGCCAGATTGAAATGAACGTCCGGATGCGCGGGCATGGCTCGCGCGGCGCGTTCAAGATGATCGATGGCTTTTTCGAACTCGCCGAGTTCCTCGAGCGTGCAGCCGAGGTTGTAGCGAGAGATGCCGCTGAGCGGATCGATCTGCACGGCGGAGAGGAAGGCGTCGCGCGCGTCGGAAAGATGGCCGAGCTGATAGTAGGCGACGCCGAGATTGATATGCGCTTCGATCCAGGTGGGCGCGAGTTCGACGACGCGCAGATAATTTTCGATGGCTTGCGGCAGAGTCTCAGTGCGATCTTCGCAATCGAGCGCGGACTGGAAAAATTGTTCGGGCGTGGGCCCGGCCATAGCGTGGAGCTTGGCGGGTTCGACCGGCATGTCGAACGGGAAGGCCCACTGCTGGAGGAACGGATTATAAGGACGCTCGGAGCCGGGGGGCACGACGTGAATTTCGCGGCCGAGTTCGACGAGGCGCAGCTCCTGCACTGGACGCGACGGCGCGGAGAACTGAGTTTCGATCAGCTTGATGGCGCGGCGGACGCGGCGGGCGGGAACGTGATTCTGAGTGACGCGCTGAAGAGTGCGGAGGGCAACGAGGTCGCCGAAGCTGTAGAACCGTTCGCCCCAGCGGGCTTGCGGCCTTACGAGGCGCAGGCGCTCCCAGTAGCGGAGACGGCCCGGCTCAAGTCCTAGAATGCGCCCGACTTCTCTCCGCGTATAGCGCTGCGACAATCCGGTGCCCCCGTTTCGGCCATTCCCGGCCAACCCATTATGTACCCTGTGTCAACCCCTGTATCCTGTGGAAAAGTCGGCGGATACGGGGTTGGAGGAGGCCGGGCGGTGGTGCCCGCTAGGCGCGTGAACGAACCCGGCGGCGTGTGAGCGGCACGGCGGTGGCAAGCCACCGCATTCTATGCGTGGGCGGCAATCTGCAGCCAAGGATGGCCAACCAGCGGACCGGAAAAGTGTCTGGTATTGCGATAACCATAAGAGGACACGTGGTTGCGGGAAGCGATTGGCTTGCTAGACTTTAAGTCGGGGTACCATCCCGAGCGAAACGCAAGGGAAGGCTTAGAGGTCGCCTGCGGTAGATCGCCGAAATGTCTTTGGATAGCGCCGAACGACTGTATCTGGAGAAACAGGTCTCGCTGGCGCGGGCGACTTTCGCAGCGCTGGCGTTGGTAGACCTGCTGGTGACCCCGAACGGAACGGCGGTGAAGGCGGCGGCCTGGTATCTGGGGACGTACCTGTTCGCAGCGATCTGTTTGCTGGCGTACGAAAGCTTTGTGGCAGAGGCACCGTTTCAGGTGCCGGTGGCAGTGGACCTCACGGTCCTGGTGATTTTTCTGCTGTTCACGCCATCGATTTCGGCGTGGTGGTTTTTGTTCTTGTTTGTTGTTTTTACGCTGGCGACGCAGCAGCGAACGGCGACCGTTCGAGCGTTCGTGTTGTTGGCTGCACTGGCGGTGGCTGCACGAGTTTTGGCGTCGTCGCACCGGCTGACGCTGCACGAGGCGCTGATCGGAACGGGGATCGCGCTGGGGACGCTGCTCTCGGGATTCGGGATGGCGTTTCTTGCGTCGCGACAAGCGGAGCAGCTGGAGCGGCACCGGTTTCTAGAGAAGCTTTCGGGTCAGCTGCATTTCGATCGCGGGCTGACCGAATCGGTGAGGCAGGCGCTGGGCGAAATTGCACTCGCGTTTCACTGCGAGCAAGCGTGCCTGGCGATTCGGGACGAAGAGCTCGAGCGCTTGTTCGTTTGGAAAGTTCATCCAAACGATAGAGAGCCGGGTGGGCCGGAAACTCTGCCGCTGTCGAAGGCCGAGATATTTTTAGTGGATGCGTTCGAGGTTTCGTTCTGCTGGCAATTTGCGGATGCCGAAGGACGGCTCGCGGCGCGCGGGTTTGGATGGGATCGCAGGACGGGACGCGCGGTGCGAAGTGTGACGCCGCCCTCGGCGGCAACGCAGCAGGAATTTGCGGCGCGGACGCTGATGGCGGTGACGATTGATGCGGCGGGACGGCCGGCTGGGCGTGTGTTGCTGGTCAATCCTCAGTCGGGGCTGCAGATGGGCCCAAAGTCGCCGCGAGCGCGATTCACGAATAGCGACCTGCGCTGGTTCGAGCACGTGGTGCGGCACATTGGACCGCCGCTCGAAAATGTTTTTCTGATGCGGCACTTGCGAGCGCGGGCAGTGGAAGCCGAGCGAAGCCGGATGTCGCGGGATTTGCACGACGGAATTTTGCAGACGCTGTTGAGTTTGAATATTCAGCTCGATGTGCTGCGGCACAAGTTCCCGTGGGCACCGGATAAGGCGGGCGCGGAACTGGAGACGCTGCAAAAGACGGTGCAGCTTGAAAGCCAGGAGCTGCGGCGGATGGTGACCGAGCTTCGGCCGTTGCGGGTTGAGAGCGCGGACATGCGCGAATTGATGTTGGGATTCGCGGAGCGGTACAAGATGGAGTCAAATTTGGCGGTGGATTTATTTATCGAGGATCGCGACCTGAGATTACCGGACAGAATTTGCCGGGAACTTTTTCAGATATATCGTGAGTCACTCAACAACATAAAAAAGCATGCGAAGGCTACACACGTCGTGGTAAAACTAGGGCAAGATGAGGCGAAAGTCTCACTCGTTGTCGACGACAACGGCCAAGGATTCAGTTTTTCCGGCTTATTTGCCAGCGAAGAACTCGACCGGCTGCGCTTGGGACCGATTTCAATCAAAGAAAGAACTCGGAGCGTAGGGGGAACGCTAACGGTTGAGTCGAATCCCGGTCACGGGGCGCGGCTAACGGTAGAAATCCCGCTCAATTGAATATGACCAAAGCGAAGCAGGCGATTCGGATCCTGGTAGCAGACGACCACGCCATCTTTCGGGATGGATTGCGGAAACTTTTGGAATCGGCAGAGGAAATTCAGATCGTGGGCGAGGCGTCGAACGGCGTCGAGTGCACGAAGATGCTGGCGAAGCTGAAGCCGGATATTTTGCTGTTGGATTTGCGCATGCCGGAGAAGGACGGGCTCGGCGTCCTGGAGGAAGTGAATTTCGATTCGACGGGAACGCGAGTGATCGTGTTGACGGCGGCGGAGGACGATCGCGACGTGGTTCGCGCGATGCGACTGGGCGCGCGCGGCGTGGTGCTGAAGCAGTCCGCGAGCGATCTGCTGGTGAAGAGCATCCGCAAAGTGGCGGACGGCGAAATCTGGCTCGACAACCGCATGACCGCGGAAGTGATCGACGCGTTCAAGAAGTCGGCGGAGTCCGGACAACGGCGTGAGAAGCCCCTGCTGAGCGATCGCGAGAAAGAAATCGTGCAGCTGGTGGCGCAGGGATTCCGTAACCGCGAGATTGGCGAGAAGCTATTCATCAGCGAGCAGACGGTGAAGAATCATTTGCACAACATTTTCGACAAGCTTGGGGTGTCGGACAGACTCGAGCTTGCGCTCTACGCGATTCACCACAGATTGATCGACCAGCAATAGAGAATTTCCAATTTCGAACCGATCGACACGGCCGAATTCGTTCGGCCGTTTTTTTGTCCGAATTTCCTCCGATAGCTCCTTAACCCGGAAAAGATTCTGGAGTAATCTAGTAATGTGGCGTCCACTGCAAACGTAACCACTCCGATTCCACCTGCCCGTTCCGGCCCGCGAGTTTATTCCCGTGAAGCGGTGCTGGTGAGTTGCATTGCATCGCTGCTGCTGATGTTTGCGATTACGGCATTTCTCAACCGGATGTATCACAAGACGATTCACGGGCTTTCGGACGACTGGGCGGCCGAGGCTGACGGGAGCGTGAAAGCCGGAAATCTGGATGCGGCGATTTCGCAGTACCGGAATGCGCTGGCATACTCGCCGAACAACAACACCTATCAGTTTCGACTGGCCGAGGCGCTGGCCGCAACCGGAACAAACGACAACGAAGCACAGAATTATCTGCTGGCGCTGTGGGCGGAGTCGCCCGGGAGCGGGCCGGTGAATCTTGAGCTTGCGCGAGTCGCAGCACACAAGCCGACAGGTTTCGCGGAAGCGCTGCGCTACTACCACAGCGCGATCGACGGCGAGTGGCCGGACAGCCCGGTGAGCCGGCGGTGGGACGTTCGGCGCGAACTGTGCGAATACCTCCTGAAGACTGGGCACATCGAACAGGCGCGCGTGGAAACGATGTCACTCGCGGACAACACAAGCACGGACGATGTGGCGCACCAGATCGTGGTAGGAAATTTGCTTTTGCGCGCGCAAGACTGGAACCGGGCACTCGGCGTGTTCCGGCCGTTGACGTCGATGGAGCATCCGAATCCCGACGCGATCGCGGGGGCGGGAACGGCGGCATTTAATTTGGGAATGTACGCGGCAGCGCGCGATTCGTTTGCCAAGCTGCCTGCTGACCGGAGAAACCAGCCGGACATCGCGGCGATGCAAGCAGTGTCGCGCGAGGTGATCTCCGCGGACCCGTACATTTCGGGACTTTCCGCGAGAGAACGCGCGGCGCGGGCGGAAAACGCTGTGCAGCTTGCCACTGCGCGAGCGCAAACGTGCATCGCTTCCAACCCGAAGAGCACGCCGAACGGCCCCGCGGCGCGAGCGGTGACGCAGCTTCAGCAGAACGCGGCGCAATTCGATCGCATGCAAAAGGATTGGAACGAGCACAACCTCGCGAGTTTTCCGGACCGGCTCGATGACGCGATGACACTTGCGTTTTCGACTGAAGCGGCTGCCGCGACGGCGTGCGGCGAGCCGCAGGACAAGGACCGGATACTTTGGCTGCTGGGCCGGACGAGGCTGGGTCAACCATGAGCGTGACCGCTCCGATTCCGGTCGATCCCGTACTTCCCGCGGACACGCCGGTGGCCGCCGTGCCCGAAGCCAAACCGAGAGCGAAGTGGCACGAGTTGCTGCGGCACGTTTTCCGGATGCGCGAGGACCAGTTCTTCCTCTTCCTCGCGGTCTTAATCGGCGTGATGTCGGGACTGGCTGTGGTGTGCTTCCGGATTTTCATCGAGTGGGTGCAGTTCACGCTGCTGGGTTCGTCGCTGACGCCATCGTTTCCGCGCGTGGTGCTGGCGCCGACGCTGGCGGGGCTGGTGGTGGCGGTGCTGGCGATTTATGTGTTCCCGCACGTGCGCGGGAGCGGCGTGAATCAGACGAAGGCAGCGGTGTATATCTCGAACGGCTACGTGCCGTTCATTACGGTGATTGGAAAATTTGTTTGCTGCGCGCTGGCGATCGGCAGTGGACAGTCGCTCGGGCCCGAGGACCCTTCGCTGCAGATGGGCGCGGGAATCGCGTCACTGATAGGAAGGAAATTGAGGCTTTCGACGGAGAAAGTGCGGCTGATTGCGCCGGTGGGAGCGGCGGCGGGGTTGGCGGCTGCGTTCAACGCGCCAATTTCGGCGGTGCTGTTCGTCATCGAAGAAGTGATTGGGACCTGGAGCGCGGGTGTGCTCGGTGCGATCGTGCTTTCGGCTGTGTCATCGGTGGTGACGATGCGCGCGTTTCTTGGCGCGGACTCGCTATTCCGGGTGCCGCCATTCCGTGTGGCGCGCTGGGAAGATATGGGCGCGTACGTGGTGCTGGGGGTGGCGGGCGGAATCGCGTCGCTGATTTTGCTGAAATGGATTGCATGGGCGCGACCAAAGATGAAGGCGCTGCCGAATTGGACTTTGTTTTTGCAGCCCGCAGCGGCGGGACTGTTGATCGGGTTCATCGGAATCAAAGTGCCGCAAGTGATGGGCGCGGGCTATCCGATTGTGGACCAGGCTATGCACGCGCAATTTGCGTGGAATATTTTGTTGATGCTGGCGGGTTTGAAAATTATTTCGACGGGCGTTTCGTTTTTGAGCGGGGCGCCAGGCGGAACGTTTGCGCCGACGTTGTTTATTGGAGCGATGCTGGGCGGAGCAGTGGGGTCGATCGAGCAGCACTTCTTTCATAACCTGGCAGGAACGGTAGGCACGTTCGCGCTCGTGGGAATCGGGACGCTGTTCGCCGGATTTTTGCGGACGCCGATTACCGCGGTTTTCATGGTGATCGAACTTTCGGGGAACTACACGGCGATCCTGCCGGTGATTGTATCGACGATGGTGGCTTACACGATTTCGCGGACGTATCAGAAGACGCCGCTGTTCGATCTGCTGGCTAGACAGGATGGGATCTACCTGCCGTCGATTGAAGAGAAACGCGAGATGCTTTCTCTGGATGTTGAGGACGCGCTACGGACAGACGCGGCGATCGTGGTCGAGCCCGGTGAAAAAATCACGAACATCGCACGGACGGCGGAAGGCGCGCCGGAAGCTGTGCTGTTGCTGCGCGTGAATCCCGGCGAGTTTTGGCTGATCGACCGCGAGGACGTGATGAAACTTGCGCCGGACGCTTCGCCTTCGACGACGGCCGTGATGGTGAAGTCAAAGGGGCCGGTACCGTACATTTTCCGCGACCAGACTCTCGCGGAGGCGCTGCAATTGATGGGCGACTGGCAGGTGCTGCCGGTGCTGAGCCGGGAAGATTTGGGAAAGCTCGAAGGGCTCATCACGCTGGCCGATACGCTGAAGGCCTTCAAGAAAGCTCCTCCACCCGAAGAAAACTGAAATTTCCAGCGTCTAGAGAACCCGCCCGGCCCCGGGATTTGTGCGTGTCGGCGAAGCTCGCCCGGTCGCCGGGGGCAATGCTAGGAGCGCATCTTGAGAAGCTGCGTGTTGGCATCAGCGTCTAAAAGCGAGTGGGAGCAGAGTGCGACGCGTGAACTGGCGGTACGAGCTATCTCTCGTCAAAAATAACGGTACTAGCGTCAGTGAGTTAGCATGGCCTAGTACTTTTGTACTTTTTTCGCCCCCCAAAATTGGCGCTTTCGCTCTATGGGTTTACCTGTAGAACCCCATTAATCTCTTCACATCAAGAGCGTAGTCCGGTTTTTCAAGGGAGGTAGTGTCCAGTGGCTTCCAAAGAGCGACGTGCAACGAGGCGTTTCCTTATGCGCCTGCCGCTCACCGTCCGATGGACGGATGAAAGCGTGGTTGGAGAGGCCGCGACCGAATCGCGGGAAGTCAGCTCCCGTGGCCTCTATTTTCACCTGCCAAAGGGTTTGAAGAGTGGCTCGCCCGTAGAGATCGTGATGACGCTACCGCACGAATTGACGCAAGCCGGACCGGTGCGCGTGCGCTGCCTCGGGCGAATCCTGCGGACCAGTCCCGAGCAATCGGGCGAGGTGGGAATCGCAGCGGCGATAGAGCGTTACGAATTCATGCGCAACGCCGAATCCGCGGCGTAAGCGCAAAACAGTTTCTTACCCAGACCCTGCGGAGATGGGTAGGAAGGCCGGGCAGTTCGGGTCCCTCAGCCTAGCTCCCGGCCACGATTTTGGATGGAGTGTCGAGACGCGGCGCGCGTGAAAACGTGCGCTGCGTTTTTTTGTTTGGGGTGAGTTAGCGCGCCGTCGCGCGGCGCGTCACGGGCGGTGTTAGAACTCGCGCTCGGGCGGTGTTTGTTCGGCGCCGACACGGCCGGGCACGATGTCGGCACGGCTGTAATTCTCCGCGCGGACGGGACATCCGGCGATTCCTCGAAGAATGTTGATCTGGCCGATGTGTGCGTGAGCGTCGGCGATGGCGCCGCAAAAAAGGCGCGTGAACGGCACGGCGACGGCGGCGCCGGACGCGAGGTATTTGTCGAACTTATCGAGCGCGGCGAACAAACGCGCGCTGCCGGCCTGCCAATCGATGGCGGGCGAATCGTGCCAGGTTTCCTTTCCTTCAGCTTGCGAGAGCGCCCAATCGAAAAGATCGCCGAGGTGGGCGAGGATCTGGCCGGGTGTGCGCGTTTTGGGGCCGGCTTTGAACTCGGCGAAATCAGCAGGAACGCCGCGAAGAGCCTTGGCGGCGCGGTAGGCCACCGAGGCTATCGTCTGGCGAAAGAGAGCGAGCTGCAGATCGTTTGCTGAGGCTGGCAACGTCATAAAAGTGATCCTTTCCGATAGCGAGTTCGCGTCGCGAGTTTGTGCGGCGCTTGCGAGCGACACTATACTGTCGTGATGAGTTTGGATTTGCAACTCGCGACCGCGCTGAAGAGATATTGGGGCTACGACTCGTTCCGGCCGATGCAGGAGCGGATCGTGAGGAGCCTGCTCGGCGGAAAAGATGTGTGCGTGATCATGCCGACGGGCGGCGGGAAGTCGCTTTGCTACCAGATGCCGGCGGCGCTGCTTGAGGACAAGACGGTGGTGGTGGTGTCGCCGCTGATTGCCCTGATGCAAGACCAGGTTGCGCAGCTCGCGCAGATGGGAATTCCGGCGGCGCTGCTGAACAGCTCACTGACCGGCGCGGAGCAGCGCGAGATCGAGCGTGGCGTGCTGAAGTCGAAGTACCGGCTGCTGTATCTCTCTCCGGAACGGCTGGCGCGGCCGGATGCGATTGCGTTTTTGCAGCGGGCTCCGGTTTCACTTTTTGCAATCGATGAGGCGCACTGCATTTCAGAATGGGGACACGAATTCCGGCCGGAATACCGGCAGCTCAGTTCGCTCCGAAAACACTTTCCCAATTGTCCGATAGCGGCGTTCACGGCGAGCGCAACGCAGCAGGTGCGGCACGACATCGTCAGCCAACTCCAACTGCGCGATGCCGACAAGTATCTGGCGAGCTTTCATCGTCCGAATTTGCGCTATCTGGTGAAGCAGACGGATGCAAAGTCACAGGCGGCGCTGTTACTACGCGGGGTGCGGGCGTATAAGGGCGAGAACGTGATTGTGTATGCGCCGACGATCAACCGCGTGGAGGAGACGACCGCGTTTCTGAAGGCGAACGGCGTGAAGGCGATTGCTTACCACGGGAAGATGGACGCGGCGACGCGGCGACGAAATCAGGAGAAGTGGATGTCGGATGAAGTGCCGGTGCTAGTGGGCACGATCGCGTTTGGGCTGGGGATCAACAAGGCGGCCGTGCGCGCGGTGATTCATCTGGCGCTGCCGAAATCGATCGAGCAGTACTACCAGGAGGCGGGGCGCGCGGGGCGCGACGGGCTGCCAGCGGATTGCGTGCTGCTATGGCAGAAACGCGACGTGGGATTGCTGACCTATTTCATCGAACAGCTCGGCGACGCCGCGGAAAAGCAGCGCGCTTGGAAGCGATATCACACGATTTTGGATTACGTGGAGTCGGAAGCGTGCCGGCACCGGCAGGTGTGCGCGTATTTCGGGGAACACCCGAAGTGGAAGACGTGCGATGCGTGCGACGAGTGCGGGTACGCGTTGCCGTGGCTGGCGGAGGGCGTTTCGCCGTCGCGTGCGAAGAAAAAGCGGCGTGGCGCTGTGGAACAGACGATGGAAACGGACGCGGGGTATGTACCGGCGGAATATCGCAACATTCATATCCGGCGGCGGGAGGCGGAGACGCCGCGAGTTGCGGCGCGGTCTTCGGAGAGTGGATCGAAGCCCAGTTGGTGGGGAGCGCGTAGAGCGAAGGCCGGAGGCTCGAGTTTCGTAAAACGGGCGAGCGGAGGCGCGGCGCGAGGTTCGGCGGAGGAATCGCTGCCGCCGCGCAATCCGAATGTGGATCCGGCGCTGCGCGAGCACATGCGCGAGTGGCGGCGGAACACGGCGCGCGAGCAGGGGCTGCCGGCGTTCGTAGTGCTGCACGATTCTTCGCTGGATGAATTGTGCCGCGTATCGCCGAGGACGCTCGATGAACTTCGCGGCGTGACAGGGTTCGGCGAGAGGAAGACAGAGCTTTATGGGAGACAGATTTTGGAGGCGCTCTCGCGATTCGGTTCAGGGGCGAGCGCGGCTACGGCGGGTTAAGAATTGCATCTAGCTTGGGGTGCTTGTGCGCGGCGGTTGTTGCGCTACCAAGTCAAACGAAGTGCGAGCTGGAGCGTGCGCGGCGAGCCGGACGTGTCGAAAAGGCCGAACTGCGGATTGGTGAGCGTGAGATCGGCGTAACTGGAAACGGTGCGGTTCGGATTGTTGAACATGTTGTAGACGTCGGTGCGGAATTGCAGCGTCCACGGGCCGGAACCGAGCGGCCCACTTTCCTTCAACTGATAGTCCTTCGCGAAGCCCCAATCGAAATTGACGAGACTGTTGAGGCGGTAAATGTTGCGGCCGCAGGTGCCGTCGTTGCCGAGGAGCGGCTGGGTGAATCGCGTCTGCGCGGCGATGGAGGCGGCGTTGCCGAGCTTGAAGCTTGCGCCTTCGGGATCGCAGTTGGCGCGAGTATTGTCGGCGCCGCTGGGGGCAGTGACGCCGTCGATATTCACGTCGGAGATCGACGTGATGCCGGACGGACTCGTGGGATCGACGACGCTGACGGGGCCGGAGTAGATGTTGGCGGGGATGCCGGACTGCCAGAGATTTGTGGAGCTGAATTGCCAACCTTTCAGGAAGAGATTGGCGACGAGACCGGTGCGATTGCTGAAGAACGGGATGTTCCACACGCCAGTAACGACGATGCGGTGTGGGATGTCGTAGTTCGAGGGGCCGCGCTCGAGGTACAGCGCGTTGACGTTTTGCTGAACGCCCGGATCGAATGATTCCTGGTTGGGATTGGAGGAGGAGGAATTGTCGATCGAGCGCGAATACGTATACGAGGCTCGGGCCGACAGGCCATAGCGAAAGGCCTGGCGCAGGTTGACCTGGAGCGAGTTGTAACTCGACGAGGCGGCGGAAGTGATCGTGTTGACCTGATCGAAGCGCGGGTCGAGGCGATTGTTGCCGGGGCCGTTTGAATTATTCACGGCGGTGGAGAATTCGGAAATGCGAGCTTCCTCGTCGGCGACGCTGGTGGCGGGAGCGGGAACGTTCGCGGGCGCGATGGGATTGATGGGGATGAAGGCCTGGAGGTGCGTCCCCTTCGATCCGACGTAGGCGGCACTGAGGAGCGTCGTGTTGCTGATTTTGTATTCGGCGATCAGGTCCCACTGCTGCGAATAGGGATTCGGCATCGAGCCGTTGACGGTGGTGATGGTGCCGAAGTTTGTGAGCGTGCCGAAGGAGCCGACCTGCGCTTGTGAAGAGGTGATGAAGGGAGCGGTGCCGGCGACGAGATTGTCAAAAGTGTTGCCGCCGCTGAAATTCGCGAGAGTGAAAGTGTAATTGAGCGGCGGCGTGGTGCGCGCTTCGGAGAGGCCAGTGAAATTGAATGAGTCGTAGTAAATGCCGTAGCCGCCGCGAAGCGTGAACGCTTTCCCCCGGGGATTCCAGGCGAAGCCGAGGCGCGGACCGAAGTTCGCGGGATTGGCGTGAATCGCGGGGTTGCCAACGCGGAACGTGCCGAGTGGACCGGTGCCGGCTTCACCGATGCTGCCTGGAATGGCGGGATCGAGAAGCGACGT
>JBEKJW010000030.1:0-25524 GCA_050011035.1 Candidatus Acidiferrales bacterium | reverse complement strand
ACGGAGCGGCGGTCTGCGTTCCCATTGAAGACGCGGTGATTGGGTCGTTCGAATCGATCGACGCGCGGATGTAGTAATTCGAAAAATACACTTCGTTGACCAGGTTGTTCGTGATCGTCGAAGTCAGCTTGCCGATGAACAGCTGATCGCCGCTGAGCACCGAGATGCCGCTGCCGGGAGGCTGCCCGTTGGCGTTGGCGAAATCCTGCGTCTGCGGAGCGTAGGCGTAGAAATATTTGCCAGACAGGGTGTTTTTTGAATTGATCACGTAGTCCAAGTTGAAGAGCGCCTGATTTTCCGTGAAGCGCGCCGGGACGCTGAAAGAAGAGAAGCCGACGGCTGAAGCCGAGGTGGGATTCAGCACCGTCTGTGGTGTCGGGATCACAAACGTGCCGTCGGGCAGCTTGGCATTCAACAAATTCAAGGCGACAGGATTGATGTTCGAACCATCGCACGCGACTTGGTCGCCGGCAGGGTTCATCGCACCGCTAGGGTTGTACGTGTAGGCGTAACGAGCACCGGGCGCGCCTATGGGATTGTTCGCGGGGCAGAAGGCGGCGCCAATGGCCGCCGCGGATCGATTATCGGTGAGTTGCGACGGCAGCGTGACAGTGGAAGAACCTTGCGTCGCGACGCCGTTAATTTGCTTGGTTCCCTGATACGAACCAAACCAGAACAATTTATTTTTCTTGATCGCGCCACCCATCACACCGCCAAATTGATTCTGCTCCAGCTTGCCGCGTGGATTGCCGGCACGCTTCTGAAACCAACCGTTCGCGTTGAGCGCGTCGTTGCGGAAGAATTCGAAAGCGGAGCCATGCAGATCGTTGCCGCCGGTTTTTGTGACGACGTTGACGTTGCCGCCGGGGTTGCGGCCGTATCCGGCGTCAAAGAGCGAGGTCTGCACCTTGAACTCTTCAATGGCATCGGGACTGGGAATCGGAATCGCGCCGTAGAAGCTCGCGGGATCCTGCGGAGTCGAGGACGCGTAGTTGCTGATCGAGACGCCGTCTTGTTGATAGTTGTTGCTGATGTTGTCGAGGCCGTTCACGTAAGTTGGCTGCGAGCCGCGGCCGAGCTGCGTGGCGTTATAGACGTCCGCCGTAACGCCGGGTGAAAGAGCAAGAATTTGCGTGTAGTTGCGCGTGACGAGGGGAAGGCCGGTCATTTCCTGAGCGGTGACAACGTTGCCAAGCGTGGAGGACTCGGTTTGCACCGCCTGCTCGGCTTCGGTGACGACGACCTGCTGATCGATCGAGCCGACTTCCAGATTTTGGGTGATCACGCGAGTTTCGGTGACAGCAGCGGTGACCGACGGGACCGTGACGGACTTGAATCCCGTTGCGGAGATCGTCAACTTGTAATTTCCGGGAGACAACAGCGGAAATGTGTAGCTGCCGCTGGCGTCGGTGATCTGGGTCTTCACCTCGCCGGTGGCGATGTTGGTGAGCGTGATGTTTGCGCCGGCGACGCTGCCGCCCTGCGAATCGTTCACGACGACGGTGAGCGCGCCGGTAACGGAGGTTTGACCGTGCGCCACCGAGGCGACGGCGAAAAGCAAAATACACGCGAGTGCGATCGAGCGTAGCGTGAAAAGCCTCATTCCTGCCTCCCGAGCAATCGACTGGGACTTCGGCGGAAGCTTCCTCGCCGATTTCAGAACCGCGCGGCCGCACAAAAACGGCCCATGCGAATGCAGCGGCGGCTTCCCGACCCAGCCGATCCATCGGCCGCTTTAATCCGCACCATCAGAAAAAGTGATAGTTGCAGAGCGCTTATTACACGAGCGGAAATTCGTGACAATTCGTTTGTCCTTAACGGAGGCTTAACTTGCGGCTAACTTTGAGGGACCGGATCACGATGCGCCGATTTGAGACAAGACATTCGCGCTACTCGGTTTCCGCGGATTCAGCGTCGGCGACCAACATATTGACGAGATCGACGCCGAAGACCGGCAGCGCTTTCACGTCGCGAACACAGATGAGGAGTTTGCGAACGGCCCAATCGTCCACGAGTTCCACGATTTTGATGCGCATCGATTTTGCGTAGCGCCGCGCGGCTGGTTCGGGAAGGACGCCGATCCCGATGTTTCCTTCGATCATTCGGCAGAGCGCTTCAAAATTTCCCACTTGAATGCGGGCCTTCAGCGTCTTGTTGACCTTGTCGGCCGCTTGTTTTAGGAATGCCTGCATCACGGTGCCGTCGCCGGGGCCGATGAAGTCGTAATCCAAAACTTTCTCGAAGCAGACGCGCGGCTCCTTCGCGAGCGGGTGGGCCAGCGAAGTGGCAAGAACGTGGCGGTAGGTACGATACGGAAACACCTGAAGCGTTCCGGTAGGTACTACGTCGGCGACGATTCCAATGTCAGTCGAGCCTTCCGCGATTGCTCGAACCACGTCCTGGCTGAGTCTTTCGCGCAGGTCCACGTTTACATCAGGATGACGAGTGAGATAGTCGCGCACGACGGGCGGAAGAAATTCCGTGATCGAGGCGGTGCTTGCATACAGCCTCAGATGGCCCTTCACTCCGCGTGAATATTCCTGCAGGTCGCCGCGCAGATGTTCGATTTGCTGCAACACGAGCCGGCCGTGGAAGAGAAACGTTTCGCCGGCGGGCGTGAGATCAACACCGAGGCGGGTGCGGTAGAGCAATTTCAGGCCGAGGCGATCTTCTATGTTTTTGATCCGCGTGCTAGCCGCGGGAACGGACAGATAGCTGCGCTCTGCGCCGTGGGTGAGGCTGTTCGTTTCCGCAATATTGATGAACAGCGCGATGTCGACGAGATCGAAATCGAGGTTCATTGGAGATTAGAGTTCCCTAACGGGAGACTCTGGCCCGTGCTGCTTCTCCCCAGCGGAGTATACGCGAAGACGTGGCGAGCTGTTCGCATCAAAGTGCGCCGAGAAACCACCCACCCGAAAGTTGCGCGCAAAATAGCACAAGCCAGGCAGGACGCCGCTTGTTTGCCCGTTCGTCATTCGTGAACCCCTCGTTCGGAAATTTGAAATTGTCCGCCCAGCGGTCTTGCTATATCGATAAAGCCCAGTTAGAGACCCGAATCCGGCACTCGTCGCCGCGCGTCACAAGATTCCGCGTAGGGGCCAAGTTTCCCCGCGTGGCGTGCGGGCTGTACTTGATTGAGAATTTGGCGTTTACCGGGCCTAATGCGAACGCTGCGTGCGAAAAGCCGAACCGGTCTGCGTGTCGCGATGAGGCGCTCGGAGAGTCTGGGCGCCGACTGCGAACTGCGCTCGGTTCAAACCGGAACACCGGTTCGAGGAGCTTCATGCCGGGCCCACTAGACGGTCTGCGAGTTATCGACCTAAGCCGCGTCCTCGCTGGACCGTGGGCAACGCAATCACTCGCGGATCTGGGCGCGGAGGTGATCAAGATCGAGCGGCCCGGGACAGGAGATGACACGCGGACGTTTGCGCCGTTCCTTCCTGGCGTGGATGGCCAACCCGGCGAGAGTATTTACTTCCTGTCGACCAATCGCGGGAAGAAGTCGGTCACGATCGATCTCGCGCAGCCGGAGGGTCAGGAAATTGTGCGCCGGCTCGTGGATACGGCCGATGTGCTTGTCGAAAACTATAAGGTTGGGAATCTTGCTAAATTTCAGCTGGACTACGCGTCTCTCTCCGCTCGCAATCCGCGGCTAATCTATTGTTCGATTACCGGATTTGGACAAACCGGTCCGAATTGCGCACGCGCCGGCTATGACATCGTGATTCAGGCGATGGGCGGACTGATGAGCATCACCGGCGCGCCAGACGGCCAACCGATGAAGTCAGGCGTCGCAATCGCGGACATCTTGACGGGCCTTTACGCTACGCAGGCGATTCTTGCTGCGGTGCATGAACGTAACAGGACCGGTCTGGGCCAGTTCATCGACCTTGCGTTATTGGACGTCCAGATTGCGACGCTGGCGAACATGGGCACCGAGTACCTGATGACAGGAGCGATCCCGAAGCGCCACGGCAACGCTCACGGCAGCATCGTGCCTTACCAGGATTTCGAGACGAAAGATGGCTCAATCATCATCGCGGTAGCAAACGACGCTCAATTTGCCCGCCTCGCGCAGATCGTTGGGATGCCAGAGATTGCCAGCGAGGTAAAATATAAGTCGAACGCCGACCGGGTTCGAAATCGTGAGGTACTTCTAAAGATCCTGGAACAGAAGTTCCGCTCGCGCACTTCAACGGAATGGATCACGGAACTGGATCGCGAAGGAATACCGGCAGGGCCAATCAACGCACTCGACGCAGTTTTTGACGATCCACAGATCGTGGCTCGGGATCTGCTAGTCGAATTCCCAGACCGCGACGGACACTCCACGCGCGTGATCGGCAACCCGATTAAGTTTTCGCGAACGAGCACATCTCACAACCTGCCGCCGCCAAAACTCGGGGAACATACGAGAGAAGTCCTTACCAAGGTCCTGGGCCTGGGCAACCCCGAAATCCTTCGACTCGAAAAGAATCACACCACATAGCGAATCGTCACATCGCCGAATCTACAGAACCAAGTCGCGTGAGGTGTTGGTGGACGTCAGGGGATCGCGCGCAGCCAGCCAAGCCGCTTCGCGAGGGAGTCAGACCTAGAGAACAGTAGAGACTGCCGTGCCGGCGGCGGCGAATACGGATGACATTTCCGCTCGCGCAAGTGGCAGGAAAATATTCACCACGCGGGCATCAAACTGAGTGCCGCTGGCTGCTAGTAAGCGACGTTCTGCTTCTTCGAAAGGCATGCCTTGGCGATAAGGCCGCGTGGACACCATCGCGTCGAAAGAGTCGATCACCGACACGATGCGCGAACCAATCGGGATTTCCTCACCCTTCAGCCGGCCTGGGTAGCCCGTGCCGTCGTAACTTTCATGATGATGCAAAATCATCAAGCTGGCGCGCTCCATTTGCGGGACTTGCCGAAGCACGGCCCATCCGTACTCCGGGTGTTTCTTCATCACTTCGTATTCTTCGGCGGTCAACTTGGCGGGCTTGTTCAGAATCGCGTCTGAAATACCGATCTTCCCTATGTCGTGCAAAAGAGCGGCAACTTCAATGTCGGCAAGAGAATCGTGATCCAGGCCAAGCTCGCCGGCGACGTGCAGAGCCCATTCCGCCAGACGCGTGCTATGAACGCCGGTGTTCAAATCCTTCAAATCGAGAAGCTGATTGAACGCGCAGATCAACGAACTTCGCAATGCCGCCAGTTGTTCTTCGACCAGCTTCACGTGCATGGCGGGAGAAGCCCAATCGCGCGAAGCTAGCGGCACCGATCGTTCGATGATCCCGGTCTGCATCAGATCCCCTACTGGACCAAACCGAGAATCGGGTTTAGCGACGAAAGCGCTCCGTAAACATCCAAGCGCCCGTAACCCATATTCAGACCGATAAACTTCGCGTGAGCCACCGACCACGCCGCTTGATTTTCGTTAAATGAAGGTTGCATGTTCAAGATTAAGGACGAAGTTCCTGCAACCATCGGTGAGCTAAACGACGTGCCCCAGCCTGCGGCGTAAGTGGCGAACGGGTACGTGGTGATCACTCCCTCGCCGGGCGCAGCGACCCATACGATCTGGTCTCCGTAGTTCGAAAAGCTGGAACGCTGATCCTGATTGTTCGTGGAAGCAACACCCATCACGTTCTGCAGTCCCGCCGGATAAACCATTTCTTGCTTGCCGTCATTGCCGGAGGAAGCCACGCAGATTACTTTGTGACTGTTGGCGTAATTGATCGCGGTGGTGAGCTCGGCTGAACTGGTCGTCAAATCAAAACTCATGTTGATGGCGTTTGCGTGGTTTTGCACGGCGTAATAAATCGCCGCCAAAATGTTGGAGAGCGAACCGCTTCCGTTTGCGCTGAACGCTTTTAGCGGGAGAAGTGTTGCCGTAGGCGCGACCAAATGAATAACGCCCATCACCATCGTGCCGTGCCCGAACGCCGCATATTGGGAGCCGTCCAGCATGGCCGCCGTATGCTGATCCAGCATCGCGGCGGTGTGCTGATTCACATAGGCCGCTGCGCAAGTCGGGCACGGTGGAGGCGACGCGATCGATACGTCGGTCAATTCCGAGCCGCCCGGCTGATTGCGCGTGAAGTCGTAACCTGGGAGTAGAACGCCTTGAAGCGCTGGGTGATTCGGATCGACGCCCGTATCAATGTCGGCCACGATTCCCGCGCCACTCACTCCAAAAACATTGTGGGCTTGTGCCACGTGGATAATTTGAGCGGCGGGCTGATTCACGTATCCATCGGTAACTGTGTTTCCGTAATAGTTCACCGGGACCGTGTCCCACAGGCCTTGCGGAGCGGTAGACGCCGTTGTCTGATTGCTTTCGTTGGGCGGGATTACCAGAGTCTGGTCGGGCTCGGCGTCCAGAATGCCCGTTACCAACTGCAGCACGTCGGCGAGAAGCTGTGGCAGCAAGCCTTGCGCCGGCCGAACCAGAAAGAGCTGGTTGGCGCCTCCGTCAAGGTTGCTGACGACAGTGCATCCGTTGGAGAGGCAGACATTCTGCAGTCCTTGCAACCCGAGAGTGGTGCGCACAATGACGCCTTGTCCTTGATTCTGGCCGGACAGAACCTGGCCGAGCGTGGAGAGCACACCGCCGAAAAGCCCCTGGGCGCGAGCCGGTGTGCCCAGAAGACTCAGCGAAAGAAGTGCCAGAACCCCGATTAGACGCCGCATGATTTCTTGCTCCTTGTTGTGCCCCGCCGGAACTTAAGTGACCGTAGCTTCCGGCGTCTCGCCACGTTCCATCTTGGTGCGCGCGATGAAAATCGAACAATGGTACAACCGGCCACATTGGGCCTATTCGCGCCAGCCGTTGGTTCTAGTACCCTTCTTCCTGGCGCCACGGGCCCTCGTAACCGTACTACTATCAGCTAAATGCGGGAGGCGCTCTTCGACCTCGAACGCAGGCTCAATTAGTGGAAGGGCCACGTCGGTTTGGCCCGGCAGCTTCACCATCAAATGAAAGCCTCCCTTCAATGCACACTCAATCTGGAACTCACCGAACTTACTTGTTGCGGATTCCGCCATGACCTTTCGGCCCTTGAGCAGCCTCACTGGCAACTCGGGAAAGCTCTCCTCCGGGTTAGCGGAGTTTAGAACCTGGCCGATGAGGATCACCCTCTCGGAGTCAGTTTTGGGCTCGATCCGGATGTCGATCCGGTAGCTGCCCGCTCCGTAAAGCATTTGCCTTGAGGACGTTCCCTCCGCACGGGTTCCGGCCTGCAGGGGGGTACGAAAGCTATCGAAAAGCAGCGAAACGACTCCTGATTTAGCCGCGACCCTGCTCCGTCCAATCCGATTGGCAAAAGATGCGTTCACGGTGCGCACGGCGCCGTCGGATGGTGCGAACGACGATTCGCGCCGGGCCAGCTGTTGCAAACGCTGCCAAACTCCAAGCTCCCTGGAACACCGCACGCAGCCGGTTTTTAGGTGGTTTTCCATCTCTCCTCTTTCATTCTCGTCCACCACGTTCCGCGCGAAATCAACCCACTGTTCGAGCGAGTAATGCCGCATCCTGTCACCCCCCAATTGATTCCCTCCCTGCCTTATCTAGGCGGAAGCCCCACTGCCCATTTGCACCACCAACTCATAAGGGTGGGCGCCTCGGCAAAAAATATAGGGGTATCAAAATAAATCTGAAGGGGGTTACAGCGGGGAAACCTTGCCGATTAGGGTAAAGGGGGCCCAGTGATAAGGATGCGGGTATCGTTCGCGCAATTCGATCATTGCCCCTTGCACAGCGGAAGCCTTTCCACCACCGGCCTGCAAGCGCCGGTAGAAGCTAGCCATGAAATCGGCCGTGCTCTTGTCGTGAACGTCCCACAAAGTCAGGACCAGAGAATGAGCTCCCGCGTAAAGAAAACCGCGGATAAGGCCAAGCAATTCGTCCCCTGAAGTGACCACGTTCATACCAGTGGCACAGCCGCTCAGGGTCACCAGATCCGAATTCAGTTTGAGTTGGTAGAGATCGTAAAGATTCAAATACGCATCGCCCAGGCGAATCGCAGAGAACATTGGATTATCTTGTCGAAATCTGCCATGTGTGGCGATGTGAATCATCCGGCTGGCCGAGCCTTTTTCTTGCAAGACCTGCCGGCTGGCCTGTGCCCCTAACAGCAATGCTGCACCGGGAACGATTTCCTCGACGGCACGGACTTCCTGCAGAATCAGCGGCGCTCGCTCATCTGGAATTCCTAGAATTAGTGGAGCCCCTGTCGCCTGCATGGATTTCTGCTGGCAGTGAACAAAAACGCTGGCGCTTGGCGCGTAAGAAATGCTGAAGGAGTCGATGACGTACCCGTTCTCGTCCATCAAGGCGTGGAAGGGAAGATGGTGGAGCACGCCATGCGGGACCACGATCAGATGCCGTGCGGCCAGGAAGCCACGAAGCGGCGCCAATACTTCTTCGTACAGCTGACGCAAGTGCGCCTGCGCAACTCCGAGCATGGACTTCTCGAACGTTTGCGTATATTCGACGCCCAGTTTGAACTTCGAAATCTGAAAATGCAGCATTCGCAACAAGTTAACGACCCGCGAAACCGGCGTAAGCGGCACGATCTTCAGCCCGTCGTGCGTGACCACCGCAGCAACGAGTTGATCTTTTATGCTGAAGTACTCCACCAGCGCAGCGTCGGGCGGCAAGCACGCGCGGATGGATTCCACTGACCGTATAGCGGGACCTTGGCTTGCGCTTTCCTCTGATTCCGGCAACTCGCGGAGCGCGCGCAGGAGTTCGTCCTCGTGCGCCAGTGCCTCTTTCTGCAGTTTCGCGATGCGTTCGGGGGATGGTTCCTCCGCTCGTAACTGCTCGATTTCAATTCGCCGGTAATACCAGTTGAGTTCTTCGCGCATTTCCCGGATGCGACGCACCAGATCGCTTTGACCCGGTTCAGCCGGCTTCAGCGCCGGGCCGTTGCGCATCAAAATCTCGGCGAGGCTCCGCGACTTCGCCATCTCGATGTAGCCGAATGATTCCTCAGCGGCTTGCGGTGTGTCGCTGCGAATCAGGCACAGCTCAACGAGGTTTTCGTAAACTTCCAAGCGACTTGTCATGAACGCGATTTTTAATTCTTCACCGCGCAGGCTGCTGCGAAGCGTTTCCAGAGACTCTCGCGCCTTCTGGCATGAATCGTAAGCGCTCGAAAGATCTCCGGAAGTTCGCTGAATCTGCCCCATCAGAAAGTGCGCCTGGTAGTGAAGGGACGGAGCCTCTAGATGCGCGAGGCGCTCTATGGCACGCAAGGATTCCGCTTTTGCGCTTGGCAGGTCTCCGGTTCGTAGCGAAAGGCGGGCGAGGAGCAAGTGGCAGAGAACCGCCTTACTGGGCAGGAGCGAGCCGTCGAAAAATTCCGCCGCGCCCGCACCAAGCCGGCGCGCTTCGAACAGCCGTCCTTCATTGTAAAGAACCACAGCTTGATACAAATCCATCAGCCAGGGCCACACAAGATTCTTTTCGCTTACAAATTTGGCTCGCGCTTGGGCGAACAGTTCGAGCGCTCCCAACGCTTTCCCGAGTTGACTGCAGGCCATGGCCTCAAACGCCTGGCACTTCGCTTCCTCGTACCCCATCCCCAATTTCTGAAAACGCAGAAAACCTTCGTGAGCGGATTCCTTTGCCTCGGTGCTCAGGTTTAATTCCAGATAAATTTCCGCCAGGTCGAGATAGCAGAGCGCCAGAACGTGCGCGTCGCCGTTTTTCTCGCACTCCAATCGTGTGGCTCGCAACATCTCGATCGCCCGGCTGTATTCGCCCCGCAGGTAATACAGGTAGGCAATGTTGTAATCGCTCTGAGTCACGAGCAGCTTCATGCCGTGACTCACGCACATTTCCCGGGCACGCTGGTAGGTCGCAAGCGCGCGAGGAAAATCATTGAGTGTGATCAAGCAGACGGCCATGTTATAAAGCGCGACGGCCAGTCCCTCCGAATCGCGAAAGGGCAGCAGCATCTCGTACGCGCGCTCGTAACACGCCAAGCCTTCCTCGAAGCGGTCCTGCCGGTGATAAATGTTGCCGACGTTGATCTCGACATGCGCCCAGCGCTTGTCGTCGCCCAATTGCCGGAAGATTTTTTTGGCGTCTTCCGCAGCGGCGAATGCTCGATCGTATTTCCCCAATAAGATGAAAGGCTGTATCGAAGGAATTAATGTGCGCGCTTCTTCTTCGAGATTTCCGGTTTCCCGAAAGATGTCTAACGCCTCGGCGTGTAACTTCAGTGCGTCTTCGTTCTCACCCAGCATGTACAAAGCGTTGGCTTTGGAGCGCAAGCTGCGGCCCAGAGCCTCTTTGTCCGGCCGGTGGCGCGCGATGGCTACGCTCGCTTCGCTTAAGTGGAGCGCCTCGCGCGCGTTTTCGCGCAATTTGGCGCGCACCAGTTCGTTCAGTTGGCGAACGACTTTGTCATCGATGAGTCGCGGGTGAGTCGCAATGAACTGCGCGCGCTCGGACGCGGTGCTTAGATTTGCGAGCTCGCCGAGCAGCTTCTCAGAAACAGGTTCCTTGTTCTGTTTTGCCGTCATGCGAAGCCCGCATCCAACAAGCGCTTGCGAAGCTTTTCCAGGCAACGTTGCCGGACAAAGCCGATGGAGCCCACCGCGATTCCAAGAGTCTTAGCGATTTCCTGATAAGGACGGGCAGGTTCGTCGTAGAAGAGCATTTGCACGAGTTCCCGGCACCGAGGCGAGAGCTCAGCGATGGCCTGCCGCAAGCTTTGCTCGTCGCAGGCCTCCCGCAAAATATCCTCGGCGCGGGCCGGTACAGTCACCTCGAATTCCTTGGATTCGGGGTCTAAAACATCCGTGCGCTGTTGCTGTTGTTTACGGTGAAAACATCTGTGCGCGGTGACCTGCATGATCCATTTCGGCAAGGCTTTGGCGTTGCGCAGCTTGGGAAGCTCGGACAAAAGATCCAGGCACACCATCTGAAAAATGTCCGTCGAATCGTCCGCGGAGAATCCGTATTTTACGGGGATCGAAAAAATGAGGTTCTTATATCTGAAAATGAGCGCGCGCCAGGCATCTTCGCTGCCGCTGACGCATTCCCGCACCAGCCGCGCGTCCGGCCACGCCGCCCGCAACTCGTCTGAGCGAGAGGCATTTCGAGCGGCATTGCGGCTCGCGCTGACCATTTATTGTATGTAGAGCTGTTCGATATTCCACAACGCGTAAGGGACGAGAATCGCGGGCCGGAAATTTCCCACGCGATTTGCCGCTCCGATAAGAATGTTCGGGCTCACCAAACAAATCACCGGCATCTCGTCCGCCACAATTTCCTGAACGCGGTCGTACAAATGTTTACGCTTCGCGTAGTCCAAAGTGACCAGTTGCTTCTCCATCAGCCCATCCATTTCGGATTCCCACGGAGTTTGCGGCTTTGCTTGATTTGGGTGCCAAAGATGAGCCTCTCCGCTCGATAGCCACACATTCATTTCCGACGTTGGATCCGCATCACCGCTAACCAATCCCATCACTGCTGCCTCATAGCTGTAGCTATTCTGCAGCCTGTCCACCATCGCGTGGAACTCCAAAGGCACCACCTGCACCGCCATTCCCAACTGGGTCAAGTCGTCCTGAATGATCGTGGCTATCTTTAGCCGTTGGGCATTCGACGAACTGGACAGGATTGAGAACTCCACAGGATTGCCATGCGGATCTACCAGATTCCCATCCTTCCAGGAAAAACCTGCGGACTGCAGGAGTTGACGCGCACGATCGAGCGATCGAGCCGGGTGGGCAACGTTCTCGTCCACCCAAAGCTTGTTCCCCGGAGTTACCTGGTCCCAGATTGCGGTTGCGCGGCCGTTGTAAACCAGGCGCACGATTCCGTCCCGGTCGATTGCCGCCGAAACTGCTTGCCGAAAACGCTGGTCCTGAAACCAAGCCTGCTTCTTCGCAATATCCGGCAGCCCTTTGGAACTCAGGTCGTTAAGGTTAAAGAACAAAAAGTTGTATTCGAGTCCCGGCCCCAAATCGGCAAGGTGATAGGCCCTCGCTGATTGCTGTTTCTGCAGCGCGGCGAAGTTTTCAGCGCTGAACCGGCTCAATATATCCGTTTCACCGGACTGGAAACGGATGACTTGTGCATCCTCGCTGGGGACAAAAAGAAACATGACGTCGTTGAGGTACGGCAACTGATTGCCGGCCCGGTCCACTTTCCAATAGTAGGGATTCCGGTCGAGCACGACGTGCTGGCCCGGAACGTACTCTTTCAATCGAAATGGACCAAGGCCGGCGAATTGATTGGCAGCGACGGAAAGATTCCACGCTTGAGAAAAGGTCCCGGACCGATAGCTGGCCTCCAGCAAATGGCGCGGCAGAATCGCCACACCATCGAACAATCGCTCGGCGGCAGCGTAGGGTTGTGCCAGTTCGAATCGAACCGTGTACTTGTCGACCTTTACGACCACAATCGGCTTTCCGCCAACCACCAGTAAGTCCCGCTGAGGCGAATCGATTTTTTCGTCGAGGTACACCTGGAAACTGAAGATCACGTCATCCGCATCGAACGGTTCGCCATCAGAGAAACGCACGCCACGTCGCAGGTGCAGCGTATATTGCCTCCCGTCCGGAGTAACGTTCCAGGATTTCGCCAGAGAAGGTTCTGTCTTCAAAGATCCGCGGTTGATGTGAATTAAATCGGCCGTCACAGAGCGAATCACGTCTCGAGAGGGCTCATCGACCGCGAGAACTGGATTTAGGGTTTTAGGTTCCGAGCGCAAGGCAACGACCAGTCTGCCGCCGGCGTGACCCGGTGCACCGTCTAAGATCATGCGTTCTTCGCCGGTTGGCGCAGACTGTGCTGCAGCGGAAGAGCAAGCGCTGCCGACCGCCACCGCGAGAACGACACACTTCGCCCAAGTCTGAACTCGACCCATACAATAAATCTTTAGCAGAGAACTAATAACTTTCACAGACTTACGGTTTTGTGAAGTTCCTGGAGCGCATCTGCCGCCGTGTAAAAAACCAGAAACAGCGGGATCAGAAATAGGGCGGGCAAGAACATCCACCAGTAGGAGGAGAGAACGTAGTACTGCTGGAGAGATGATAGCAAGGTACCCCAACTCGGCAGCGGTTCGCCGACTCCGAGGCCCAGGAATGTCAGCGTCACTTCGGCCAGCACATACTGCGGAATCAGGAGCGTCATCTGCGTCAACAACACTCCGTACGTTTGCGGAAGTATATGCCGTCGCAGCAGATATGTGTCCGAAGCGCCGAAGCCTCGCGCCGCGACCACGAAATTGCGCTGTTTTGCGCTCAACACCACTCCGCGAATCAGCCGTGCTGGGCGTACCCAGCCGATCAGGCCCATTACCGAAACCAACATCAGAAATACTTGCCATTGCGATATGTGCAGCGGCAAAGCGGCGCGCACGGCAAATAAAAGGTAAAGCCACGGCAAAGCGAGAAACAGTTCCCCGCCACGCATCAACAGTTCATCCACCCAGCCGCCGTAGTAACCGGCGACTCCCCCCACTAGGGTTCCGACCGACAGCGACAGAGTCGTGGCAATCAGTCCCGCTAGCATCGAGATTTGTCCGCCGAAAAGAAATCGCGAGAATTGATCGCGCCCGTAGGCGTCGGTACCCATGAGGAAAATATGTCCCGGTGGTTCAACGCCGAAAAGATGCAGCTGGGAAGGGATCAGTCCCGCGATCTTGTAATGCGCGCCACGAACGAGAAAATGGACTGCATAAGAATTCTTCACATCCGTCTTGCACGCCGTCGTACCTTGTTCCAAATCGTCAGACGCACAAACAAACGGTCGCAAATGAAACTTTCCCTCGGCGTCCCTGAAGTGAAGTGGAGTCGGCGCGGAGAAAGGCCGTTCGCGATCCTGAACTGCGAATCCGTACGGCGCCACAAAACCCGCACACAGAATCAGACCTTGGAATGTCGCTAGTAAGACCAGCGCCGCCACGAGTTTTTGCTGGTGCGTCAATCCATTACTCCACTCGAATTCTTGGATCGGCTGCAACGAGCAGCAGGTCCGCGAACAAGTTCCCTACCACCAACAGAACAGACGACAGCATCACCGCTCCGACCACTATGTAAAAGTCCTTCGCCAGAATTGCATCTATCAACAACGGTCCGATTCCTGGCCAGCTGAGGATTACCTCCACAAGCAAGGAGGCGCTCAATAGCGTCGCCAGTGAAAAGCCAAATAGCGAAATCAGGGGATTTGCCGCGACCGGCAGTGCATAACGGAACAGCACGCGAGCTTCGCTGATACCGTGCGCCCGGGCTGCGCGGATGAAGGGAGCCTCAAGCACTTCGATCATGGCCGCCCGAATGTGCCGTAGCAGAGCCGGCAGGCTCGCGAGTGCTAGCCCCAAAGCAGGCAAAAAGAGATGCTGCGCAATGTCCCTCGCCTTGCCCCAAGGATTCATGTCGGCAAATGTAGTTGAAACCATTCCCCCAGTAGGAAACCATCCGGTACGGACGGCCAGCAGCAAAAGCCCCAGAAACAAAACGAGATCTGGGACGGTCAGCAACGCCGACGCCACCACTCCGCCCGCGCGGTCGCTCCATTTTCCACGCTGCACGGCGCTTGCGATTCCGAGCGGAATCGCGATCAACCATGCCAGCAGCATCGCCGTTCCGGTTAGAAGAAGAGTATTGCGGGCCCGCACCGCGAGCAATGGCGCGACAGGACTGTTGTAAGCAAACGATGGTCCAAGATCGCCGTGGAGAATCGCCCACAACCAATGCTCATACCGAATCGGCAACGGCTGATCGAGGCCGTACTCTGAACGCAGTCCCGCAACAGTTCGCGCGGAAATCTGCGGATTCAATCTCATCGGCGAGAAAAAATCTCCCGGCGCCAATTGCAAAAATGCAAAAGAAAAAACGGACACCGCCAGAAGCAGGAGGGTGGCGTGGATCAGTCGTCGCGCGAAATACTTCATGGCGGGCTCTTACGCCGACCGTTCCAGCAGGATCGATTCCACGGAGTGCATCGTGGCCAGGAGGTCTCTGGTGTAGAAATGTTCCGCCGTACCGTACAAGTCTTGCATCGTTTTGTGCTCGACGATCTTTCCCTGATACATCACCGCAACTTCGTCGGCGAATTGCGAAACGAGCCGCAGATCGTGCGAGATATGCAAATAGGCAAGCGAGCGTGAAACTTGCAGGTCCTCCAGCAATTTCAGAATCAGGGTCTGGTTCAAGGCATCAAGATTCGCCAATGCCTCATCGAAAATCAGAATGCCCGGTTCCAGCGCCAACGCCCGCGCTATTGCGAGCCGTTGACGCTGGCCGCCGCTGAACTCAAACGGCCGTTTCCCCTCCCACTTCGCGTTCAGTCCTACCTGCTCCATCAACGCAAGAGCGCGATCGCGTCGCTGCAATCGTGTCCCTTCGCGCCCGATGGCCAATGGTTCCGCGATGATTTCGCACGCCGAGAGCGCTGGATTCAATGCGGACGTTGCATCTTGAAAAATCATTTGCACCCGGCGACGGATTGGAAGAAGCGCTTTCCGGTCGAGCGCGAGCAAATCCACGCCTTCGAGTTCCATCTTTCCCGCCGATGGCCGCTCGAGCAAGGCAATGCATCGCGCCAAACTGGATTTTCCGGCGCCCGACTCGCCCACCAGAGCGAGCGTCTTTCCGCGGAACAACGCCAGGTCCACATTCTCGAACGCGTTGATGGTGAATTTGGTGCGCGAAAGCGCGCGCCGTTGCACGTGCTGCTTGCTCAATCCGGTAACGCGCAAAACCGGTTCGGTTTGATTTGCGCTCAGTTGAAGCTTTTGTTTCATCATTGGTCTTTACTTACCCGAGTCACTGCCGCTGCGAATCTAGGTAACCATCTCAAAGTCTGCGGCCGCGAAAACGCCATGAGGCTCACTGGTTCGGAGCATCGCTCGCGTGCTCGTGTGTGACGGTTTCCGGTAGAGTTTCGCGAATGGCCCTTGCTCCACGATCCGGCCCTCTTCCATCACCATCAAACGGTCCGCGAGTCGCGCCTGCACTTCTGCGCTGTGGCTGATCAACAAGATCGCGATCCCCAGATCACGCTGTAGTTCTCGCAACAATGTCAGCAGTTCGAGCTGACCGCGCGCATCTACGGACGCCGTAGGTTCGTCGGCGATCAGTAGTCCAGGATCGCAGGCCAGTGCCTGAGCCAGCGTCACACGCTGCCGCTGCCCTCCGCTGAGCTGATGTGGATACGCGGAAAAGATCCGCTGAGTGCCCGGCAGGCCGACTCGGACCAGTGCCAACTCCGCGCCAGCACGGCATTCGGCCCAATCTAAATTTCTGTGTGCGTGAACTACTTCAGCAACCTGATCTCTTACGCGCATCACGGGGCTCAGCGCGATTCCTGGCTCCTGAAACACAATCGAAATTCCCGAGCCGCGGATTGTGCGCAGTTCCTGCTGGTCCATCGTCAGCAATTCGGATCCGCGAAACTCGATCGACCCGGAAATCTGGGCTGACTGTTTCGAAAGCAAACCCAGCAAAGCCAGCGCAATGCTCGTTTTACCGCAACCTGACTGGCCCATAAGGCCCAGCACTTCGCCTGAACGAATCTCGAAGCTCGCGTCTTTCACCGCGTGGTGCCGGCTGCCGTCCGCACAGCGGTATGCGATATTCAGATTTCTTACGGTGAGCAATGTGTGCTTCCGATCCTTCTTGAACGAACTGGATCTGGATACGCCGGCCAATGTTGCCGCACGACGGAACACGTTTTGACCGGCTCATGCCATCTATTTCCGATTCGTTATCTTGAAGACGCTCTACTGACTAAGGTAGGGACACACCACGTGGTTGTCGATAGATCGGTCGCCGCAATCACTGTGTAAGTTACTGGTACGGAGGTACTAATCGTTTTAGCGCCTCAGAGATGACCACAGCCCGCCCGTTGCTGTTGGGCGCGAAGACTATCCACATTTCGTTTGAAGCTCTCCTGATCTAAAGACATCGACAGAGTTATGGCGCACCGGATAAGAAGACGATTCCGGTAGCTCCGAAGCGAAACAGTGGATGCAGGACTTTACTTGGACTCCTCGGAACTTGGGTCGTGTGGAACGGAGAAAGGTTGGCCATCACGGAGATAAAGACGGGCGGCTTCGTCGCGTGTGAACGGTCGGGCGCCTCGACGGCCGAAGACGGCGATTTGATTTCCGCTCTCGTCGACCGCACGATCACGATCGATTCCTTTCGAAATGGCCAGCGCGGGTCCGCTTGTGCGAAACGTAGCAATCAACTTCGGCGTGGGTCGCGGGCTGAAACCGTAGGAATTCTTAGAATCTTCCGGAGACAGAATCTGGAGCACTCGTAGACCGTTTTGCCCATCTGCTATGAAGGCGAAAGCGCTGGCATCGACCATTCCGATTTTAATGTCTCGCACGTCGTTGAGGGCACCGTCCGCGGTGAACATGCGGTCAAGTTTGGGTGCTTCCGGTTTTTCTACATCCACGATGGCCAGGCCTTCCTTGCCATCGGCTACGTATGCATAGGTTCGCGCGACATAAATGTTGCGCGCATCGTGCAGCGGCACTTGGGCGCTTGAAACGATGTGCGGCTGGGCGAGATCGGTCACGTCGAGAACTTTGAGGCCGCCGCGGTCCACTACGAATGCATAGCGGAATTGAATGCTGATGCCCTGTGGGTCTTTCAAATCCGGCGAGCCGATTTTTGCGGTGATCTTCGGTTGTAACGGATTGTTCAGGTCGACGACGACAAGGCCCTGGTCGCACAACATGTACGCGTACGTTCCGGCGATCGTGATGCGGCGCGCGCCGTTGAGAACGCCATCAGGATTGAATGCCAGGGCGCGCTTCAGAAAATTGTTCCGCGGATTTCCATCGAGCAGCGTGCTGACGCCCGGCCGTTTGCTTTTGGGATCCGGATCGCCGATGACGACAAGTCCTTCATATTTATCTGCGACATACAGGTAAGCATAAAGCGGATGTATGGATTGCTCTTCATTCTCCGGACGGTGCGTGCGGACGGGATCGATAGCCTGCGTGGATGGGCTTGCAACGGCGGTGGCGTATTTCGTTGGCACGTAGAAACGCTGGCCGAGGGGCGATACAGGCGCCGTAACGGTCCGCTCCGAAAAGTTTTTGTTGTCAATATTCGCGACGTCGTAAATTCGGAAGCCGCCCTTCCCCAAAGCCGCGTACAGATACTCGCCGCGCAGCTGCAAATCCAAAACGGTTCCAATGTGGTGATAGGCTTCCTTGAGTTGCCGGTCGCGCGCAACGTGCTGCTTGAAATCCTGGGGATATGCGACACGTTGCAGGTAGCTGCCGATGATCGCGGGCGGTTCATCGTGTTCGGCAACCGCGACGGCGTCAAACCCCTTCTCGCCGTCCGCAACATAAATGTAGCGGCCCATCAGATTCAGCAGGTTTGTTCCCTGAAGCAGGACTTGGGCCATCCACGCGTTGTTGTCATTTCGATCCGAAACGTGGCAATCGTCGCAAGTTCTGGTTTCCTTCGCCCGCACGGTGTGCGGCACGAATGTGCTGAAGGCAGTGCCGCTGAACCCCTCGGCGGAAACAGTCTGCTGCATGTAGTACAGCCAGTCGCGATTCTGATTTTGCGAACTGACGACGACCGCGCAGGACGAACGAACCGGGGCGACGCGGTGGCCCGTCACGGTGCCGTCAATTCCGAGCATGAATCCGTCGTCGCGAAGAACTTGAAAATCGTAGCTGGTGTAGTTACGCGTGGTCAGACCCTCATTGTGAAGCATGGGTTTGCGCTGGTTCGCCATCATCGATAAATGGCATCCAAAGCAATTCGGCGTCCAGGATGTGTGGCACGAGTAACACGTCATGCGACTATTCGCGTGCGCTAGTTTCGCGGCATCGGACGGAACATTGCCCCAGGACTTTCCATCGGTTTGAATCGTTTTGGCCCAGGCTGATTTTTCGTTGTAGTGCTCGTTTCCGGGCGTGATCGTATCGACGGTCTGAACCACTTCCCATTCTTTTTCGGGTTCAACCATCGAGCGTTGAAACAATTTCCCTCCCCGATATTCAAAACGCCGGGCGTTCCACGGCGTGCGCAGGGCATCGAAATGAGTTCCGCCCTCAGGCGACGCGGGGCCCGAAGAGACCAGAGTGGCCTTCCGGTCGATGGTGCCGTGGCAGTCGGTGCAATCCAATTCGATTGCGGCGCGCGGCTCCGCATAGAGTTTTCCGTTCCCGTGAGAATCCTGCTCGAAGTGGCAGTCGACGCAATGCATCCCCTTTTCGAGATGGATATCCGCCAGATGGACTGCCTTCTTGAATTTGTCCGGATCGTCTCCGGCCACGACTTGATTGTTGGTGTCGAGAAGGTTGCCCTTGCGGTCGCGTTTGTAGACGGCGCGGAACACCCAGCCATGGCTGTGAAAATCGGCAAACTGGGATTGCTCGAGATTGCTGTTGAACTCGGGGCTACCCACCTTTTCCAGGAATTTCGGATCGGACCACAAGCCGCGCGCGGCGGCACCTTCCGGATTGCGCAAAGAGACCTGATATTTTTCCTCTTCGGTGGGATTGTGCTGATCGTGCGGATACATTTTGTCGCCATCCGCTTCGTTGTCCCACCAGGTGTACCCGAAATACGTCGTTTCCATATTCGTTCCGGGATGAACATGGCAAATCATGCATTGGCTCGATGGAATGGCTCGCGTGAAGCTGTGTTTTATCGGATGCCCGGATTCGTTCTTTGGCATCGTGGGATCGGACGAAGCGCTCTCGCCCAAATGGCCAAAGGGCGCGTATGGCCCCGAATGCTGCGGAGACCGGTCGTTCGCGTACACGACGTGGCACGAACTACACCCACTCGCGCGATAGTCGCCGGGCTGGTCATTCGTACCAGGAAGGGATAGAAGCGGGTCGAGCAGCCGGGTCTTCTGCAAGCCGAGAAAGACCGGATCCGTTCGCAGCAGCGAGCCGAATCCGCGCTCTCCCAATTGATCGTCCGGACGTCCGGACTCTTCCTCGCGATCCGGATTGCCGATTTCGCCTTTCTTCATGCCGCCACGTTCGAACACGCGCAGAACGTTTCCAGGCTGCGAAATTTCCCAGCGCTCGAGCGGCGTCAGTTCCGGCACGATGCCCTTCAAGCGGGTTTCTTCCGGCGTCGGCGGCGGAACCGTGCGCATGCTTTGCGGCAAGCCGTCGGAGGAATAACTTTCCCCGAAACGAGTGTTCTTTACGGGGAAGGATCCGTTGTTGTAAAGAGCGGCGCCCCACAACATTCCGCCGTGAGTCATCATGCTGGTTTTTACTTTGAGGACCTCAGGGGCGTGGCAACCATTGGCACCGCAGGTTTCCGGGGCGACCCGCAAGTCGCCGGGATTGACAAATTTCACGTAGCCGTAGTTTTCGCGGAGCCACTTTGTGTAAAGCCGTTGTGGGTTGGCGGACGTGTCCGCGAGCGCAGGATCATTGGGCTGGGGATGGGCGCGCTTTTTGAGCTGTTCGTATTCCGCCGAAGCTGAATTCTCCCCGAGTTGGGCGACCACAGTGGTATCGCCGCCGTGGCAGTCCACGCACGCCAGCCGAACCGTCCGCGTGGGATGCATGGAGGGTTCATCGGTCGAGATGTGGCAGGAGACGCATCCGGTATTTTTTCGGTCAACCTCGACCTGAGATTGGCCTAGCAAGTTCTGATTTTGAGACTCGGGCTGTGCGGCGTGGATACGGCCTGCAAAGACGATCAACGTGGCCATCGCGAACGCGGCGGCCAGGAATAGCGGCGCGATCGTTCCCCAGCGCCGTATTCGAGTCGCTAGATTCGATGTGAATTTTGCCATCCGCGGGTGCGCTCGCTGCTGTTTCACGATCCAACGATTCAAAATTGAAACTTCACGTCCGTAAAAAACGAATACATGACTTTGTTCGTATAAATGTCTTTCAGCCCCTGCCCGGGGATCAGAGTTGCGGCGCCGGCGGTGATGGAAATATTTTCGGTGAGCGGCGGCCGGTAACGAACGCCGATGCTCGAGTCCCAGCCGATACTGTGGTGAATCGGCGACTGAAACAAGATCTGTTCCAGAGTCTCGGTGCGCTCAAACTGAAGATAATTCACGTTTACGAAGCCGCGCAGTTTGGGTGTGATGTCGAAGTCCGTACCCAGATTCGCCAGAAAGATTCCAGGATTTTCAAAATTGGCCTGTCCTTCGTTTTTGCTCGAACGCAAATCGGGCAACAGGCTGTCCCCTGCGGTCAGCGCTACGCCGGATCCCGTCAAACGAATGCTCTCACGGTTCCACAAACTGAAAATTCCGCCTGCGAATTCCGGAAAATCATCGATCGAATCGAAACCTCGAGCGGAACCATGCTGCGGATCTCCGGAACCTGAAGCATAAAAAGCCGAGCCTTTAAACCGGATCCAGTCCTTGTCAACGGAGAGTTCCAGCGCAGCCATTTGCGCGTTGATCGTCACTGGCCGAGCCGCGATGGGATTGAAACTATCGTTTCCCAGGGCTTGGTAAAACGCGTGGGTCAAGTTCACCGGCCCGATGTGGCCGTCACCGGTCCAGCCGATATACGCGGCGTGCACGCTATGCGGACGAATCATACCGCTGGAAAATACCGCGCCGACGGGAGAAGGCCGCACGAGAAAACCATTGTCGTCGTAGTGGACGGTGGCTTCGTCGTCGCTGTAATGCACGCTGACCTGCGCCGTGTAACCCTGAAACAGAAAGTCTTGCCGGTAGAGATTGGCGATCATCACCTGCTGATGACGAAGGGCCATGGAGTTCAAGCCGCTGTTAGTGTTTTTTTCAAGCAGCTGGAAATAAGCGGCATTATATTGCCAGCGGTTCGACTCCAGGTTGCCGAAGATACGCACGCCGGGCTGCTCTTCGACGAAAATGAATCCGCGAAAATCGCTGTTGAAACCTTGAATCCCGGCGCGGACGGAAATGAAATCGTAATTGGGGCCGATGTCGTGCAGCTTTAGTTCTCCAAAAGCTTCCTGCAAGCCGATGTGCGAGTCCAGCCGCGACGTCCCTGCGCGCACATCTACATTCACGATTCCAAGTTCACGTACTTTCAGAAAATTCAGACTGATGACGGGAGTGATGCGAATGCGCCAGTCTACGGGCCGGAACGAAGTGTCTCCGTGAAAAAGATCGAACGAAAACAGGAACGTCTGATCCAAAAAGAGTTGTTCACCTCTACCGAAAAAACCGCTGCTCCCGGGCTCGGCAGAGCTGACATTGCTCGGCACCGGCAGCCGCCTGCCATCCACAAACGTGTCGCTAATTCCCGTAATGTTAAGGAAGGTTTGTTTGCCGAAGATCGGCACGTCGCCTTTCAATTTGTTGCGATTGAAGGGATCCCAACGGCTCCCTTCCACGTAAGGATACTCACCGCCGATTCCGTATCGATCCCAGTGGGGCATCGTGATCAGCCAACGGTCAGGCTCCGTCCGGAAAACCTGATCGGGCGACGGCAAATTCTCGGCGGATGGTTGCGCGCCTTGGGCGGGGACGGCGCTTTGATTTAGAACAGGGGCGACCACGGGCTGGCCGGATGGTGTGGAATTACTGGCTCCGCCGGCGCTTCCGGGCGGAAGTTCTGGAATTTGTGCCGGTGGTTGTCCGTTTGACGGACTGGCGACCAACGACAGTTCGCGGACGAGGTTGTCATCCGCCTTCAGCTCTATCTCCAAAGCCGGCAAATCCTGGTATCCGGTGGCGTGAACCTTAAGCTGGTACGTGCCCGGCGGTACATCAATGAAGCGAAAAACTCCTTGTGCGTCCGTATTCCGTTCGATGTCCTGCTGTGAGCTGGTGTTCCTCAGGATTACTCGCGCCGCGATAATCGGTTTCCCGCCGGCATCTCGCACGATCCCTTGGAAAGCCGCTTTTCTAGCTGAAGACTGAGTTGGGAGTCTCTGTTCTGAAGAAGACTGCTGTACGAGGGACTTCCAGACGAAGCGCGCGGCGGCGTGGACATTCAATGTTGGCACCACTGTCGCCCGCGTGACGATCGTGCCAGTGAGACAGGCCGAGGCGATCAGCAGTACGCGAAACGTTGCGCGCAACCAGCGTCGGCTGCGGAAGTCGCGCAGCATTCTACTCAACCTCGAACGACTTGCTCATCGGATTTGCAGGCACGCTGACTGTGTAGCTATCACAATCATTTCGACGCCTACAAGCGTTATAAAACGATTCGTTGCATGAGGAGATCGAGGCAGAGACTCTTGCAAACCCCGCGCAGGCATCTCAAGACATCATTGATTGCAAAGGATCGGAAGAATTGTGGTAGGAATAACGCATCTTCACTCGCGAAATTTCATTTTGGATCTTGCTATGCGTTCATCACTTGAAAACTTACGTCAATCTGGCGTGCTGGTTTGCCGACTCGGATTGATTCTCTTGGTTTGCGGCTGGAGCATCAGCTGTGGGGGCGGCGCCGGTTCACCTCCTGTTGCGCCGCCACCGACCCAACCCCCTCCCGCCACCGAGCAGTTAAGTCCAAGCGATGTGCAAATGTTAGTGCAGGCCGCAGCGACTGCCACGAACCAGTCCGGTGATATCGTGATCGCGGTGGTGGACCGTCTGGGAAATATCCTCGGCCTTTACCAACCGTCCACAGCGCCGGCCACGCTACCGGGAAATTTCGGAGTAGCCACGCCCTCGAACGAACTTGCAGTTTCCCTGGCCCGGACTGGTGCATTCTTCAGCAACGACCAAGCTCCGCTCTCCTCGCGCACGGTTCGATTCATCAGCGGAATCCACTTCCCACCCGGCGTGATCAACAGCGCGAACGCGGCGCTGTACGGAATCGAGAATTCGAACCGGGCCTGCAGCTTGGCCCCGGGGCTGAGTTCAACGATCCCGCCGGCTACTCTGATCGACGGATCGTCGCCGGGAATTGGCATCACAACCGGCAAAGCCAATCTTGCAGACTCGGATGCAGAGGCGGTCAATCCCGGCGGAGTTCCGATCTTCAAGAATGGGCAGGAAGTAGGAGGTATCGGCGTCGCGGCGGCCGACCCGAACATCGCTGAATACGTGGCCTATGCTGCCTCGGCCATGACGGCGCTGAACGGGCCTAACTCGATGACCGATGGCGTAGGGTTTCCGCAGTTCCCTGCGCCGGGGGTTGTGAGCATCGGCGGAATAACTTTGCCATTTGTGAACCAGACGACGTTGCCCAGCGAGGCAAACAGCCCCGGCACCTACGATCCCACCGCTTTCTATCCGAAGTTATCCTCGGTGATCCCGCCCGTAGGCGACCTGATTCCAGAATCGGCCGGTTCGGGGGGTCTCACACTGACGGACGTGCAACAGATTGTTACCAACGCCGTGGCCACCGCGAACACCACGCGCGCACAAATTCGGCTGCCCATCGGTGTGAAAGCAAAGATGGCGATCGCTATCAGCGACCTCGACGGAACTTTGCTCGCCCTTTACCGCATGCCCGACGCCACCATTTTCAGCATCGACGTGGCAGCGACGAAAGCGCGCAACGTGATCTACTTCAGCAGCGCGGCGCGTCAGCCGGCCGATTTGAACCAGGTGCCGATGGGAACCGCGGTGACAAACCGCACCATCGGCTTCGGCGCCCAGCCATTTTTCCCGCCGGGCATCGACGGCTCACCGCCCGGACCTTTTTTCAATCTCTACAATATAGACGTTGCGAATCCGTGTACGCAGGGTCTGCAGGTACCGGGTACGGCTTGGCCGAAAACGAATCAGAGCGGCATCGTCTTTTTTCCCGGCTCCGAGCCGCTCTACAAGAACGGAGTTTTGGTGGGTGGGCTTGGTGTAAGCGGCGATGGCGTCGATCAGGACGACTATGTCACCGCAGGAGGAGGAGCGGGATTCGAAGCCGATCCATCGATACGCGCGGACCAAATTGTTATCGATGGCGTCAGACTGCCATTTCTGAAGTTCCCGCGAAACCCGACCGACTAGATTTGACCGTCGGGACGCTTCATCCGGCGCCTCTAGCCCACGCGGACTTTGTGCCCGGTAAGATTTCCAAGGCCGTCGTACGCCGCGTATTTGTACATTTCTGAAAGCGTGGGGTAGTTGAAGACGAATCCGATGAACACATCGATCGACATCTCGGCCTCTAGCGCCATCATGCCTAGATGAATCAATTCTGTCGCGTTCTCGCCGATGATCTGTACGCCCATCAAACGGCGATCCGACTTCCTGAAAATCAGCTTCACCAATCCAGATAAATCTCCGGCAATCTGGCCCCGTACATTATTCGCATAGTGCGCCCGGCCCACTTCAAAATCGATTTTCTTTTCTTTACAGCTTTCTTCCGTTTCACCAACAGCAGAGATTTCGGGAATGGTGTAAATGCCCATCGGAAGCATGGATGCCAAGCATTTCTTGTACTCGAAGCCAAAAGCGTTGCAAATGGCGACTCGGGCCTGTTCCATCGACGTGGACGCCAATGCCGGGAATCCAATCACGTCTCCGGCGGCATAGATACTCGGATTCCCAGTCTGGTAGTGCTCGTTCACTTCAATGTAGCCCCGCTTATTCAACGTAACGCCGGACTTTTCCAGCTGCAGATGGGCGACGGCACCGCGGCGGCC
>JBEKJW010000029.1:0-25804 GCA_050011035.1 Candidatus Acidiferrales bacterium | reverse complement strand
ACGCCGAGGACTACGAGTTGCCGATCTGGGCGGGAGTGTTGCCGCTGAGTGTGACTGCAGGCGATGCGATTGCCGATCCGAAATTAACGGTGAACGTGGACGTATCGCCGAGCGTCAGGAAACGTGGAATGGCGCTCAAGAAATAATCTGGCGTCGCGCGAACCGAGTAGTCCAGCCCGTAGAAACTTAGTGGCAGCCGCAGCCGCCACCTCCGCAACAGCCGCCTCCGCCCATCGAGCCGGACGGACTGCCTGAAGATTTCGCTCCATTGCCATGCGCGGCGAATACGGACAATTGAATCGTGTGCTTAGCGCTCGCGCACTTCGGGCACGTGACTGGCGCGCTTTGATTGAGGACGATGCGTTCGTAGTGTTCGTTGCAATGGTCACAGACATACTCGTAAATCGGCATCGCGTTAGCTCCCGAACAAAAGAAACAGCCCCGAATTGCTTCGGGGCTGTTGGTGATTCCGTTTGAGTTGAAACTCGATTAGTCGCCGGCGACGGGCTCGACTTCCGTCTGCGGTGCGGGAGCAATCTGCACCGGCTTGACGGGAGCGCCAGGGACGGCCATCTGAATCTGCTTGATGGTTCCGATCTGTACGACGGGCTCGTTAGCCTTCTTGAGCACGAGTTCTTCGTAGATGCGGCGGACCTTGGCGGCCTCTTCGAATGCCTTCTTCCGGCGGATGCGGTCTTCTTCAGCCGCGGTCACTGGAATGTCGTGTTCCAGATGGCGAACGCGCGCGGCATCTTCAGCGTCAATACGGAGCGAATGCTCGTAGCTCTCCAGATTGACCTTCTTGCCCTTGGCGAAGACGTCGTGCTTGCCGTGCTCCTTGTACCACTGGGCCACGGTCGCGTTCTTGTGCATGTTTTCGATGATCTTGCGCCAGCCCACGCCGGTGTTGTACGCGCAGAAGGAAATCTCGCCCTGCTGCGTGGCGTAGGGAATGATGCACATTTCAGTGCGGCGGAAATCGTAGTTGAACAGGTCCTGGAACCACATGCCGGCGATGAAAAGAAAGTTCCAAGGATCTTCCTTGCGGCGCTTCATGGCGTCTTCGAAGGTACGGTCGCCAGAAACCTTGCCGTATTTCTTGTCTGCGTTTCCGGAGAGCGCGTACGTTTTGTCGAATTTCTTCCAAAGATCCTTCAGCCGCAAACTGGAGGGCCCCTGGAAGGGGCTGTAATTCTTCAAGACAGCCATCGCCATCATGAAGTTGGAGAATTTCTTGCCGCGGGCCGCATCGGTAATTGCGGCGACGTCCTTGGTCAGCTGTTGTGCGTTCAAGAAGCGCGGAACCGGCGCCCACTCTTTGGTTTCCTTGTTGATCATCAACGCCGTGCCGACGCCGCAGTTCGGGTGGCAGCCGCACGAAAGCGAGCCCCACTGCGAATCGGGCCCGTGCACCAGGTCCGAAAAGCCCGCGAACGTGCTGATGAAGGAAATCGGGAACCAGTCGCGCGTGGGTTCGACTTTGCCCACTTGCGAGCTGACGTCCTGCGCGAGGTGAGAAAGCGTGTAGCGCTGGCGGATACGGCGTTCCGGCGTGATTTCCTCGTCGCGTCCCGTGAAAGAAACCGGCTGGAAGGACACGAAGGAAATTTTCTTCGGGTTTTCCATCGCGAACTTCACGATCGGGCCCACTTGATCGTTGTTCACGTTGTTGACGATGGTGGTGACCAGCACAATTTCGATGCCGGCTTCGTGCATGTTCTCGATGGCGCGGAGTTTCACGTCAAAGAGGTTGCCCACCTGGCGATGTCCGTTAGCGTCGTTGCCAATGCCGTCGAATTGCAGGTATGCGTAACGCATGCCTGCTTCAAATGCCTGCTTGCAGTATTCCTTGCTCTTCGCGAATTCGATTCCGTTGGTGGCCGCCTGCACGCTGTTGTAGCCCACTTTGCGCGCATAACGCACCGCATCGATGAAGCGCGGGTGCATGGTCGGCTCGCCGCCCGAGAATTGCACGGACATCTGGCGGCGCGGCTTGATCTTGGTGGCGTTCTCGAGAATTTCCTGAATCTCTTCCCAGCTCAGTTCATGGACGTAGCCAACCTGGTTCGCGTCCATGAAGCAGGGATCGCACATCATGTTGCAGCGGTTGGTGAGGTCAACGGTGAGAACCGAGCCGCGGCCATGGCGAACGGTGCTTGAGCCATGGCGGTGGAGCGTCTCGTCGTTGTGCGCCGGGATGTCGCGACCCGGGAAATTCTTCTCGATCCATTCGAGGAACTTGGAATCGACGGCCATCAAGTCTTCGAACTTGCCGTGGATGGGGCACTCTTTCACCATCCAGACTTGGCCATCGCGCTCGATGATCTGCGCTTTGATCTCGCCGACCTTTTCGTGAACCAGATCGGTCCAGTCTTTGTTGCCGTTGATGATCAGATCGCGCGCTTCGCGCACACAGTCAGGACAGAGGGAGTCCGTGGTGCGCGGCCAGCCGAGCGTGGGCTTGGATTTTTCCCACGACTTCAGCAGCGGCTTATCCGACCACTTCGGCGTGAAGGACGGATTGGGATTGTACTTATTGAAGTACTGAATCGTGTCGAAGGTGACGCCTGCAGCCTTGCAGAGCACCCAGTCGAACGACTTCCAAATCTGATTGCCTACTGTCTTCGGCATAGAACTTCATTTCTCCTTGAACGACACGGGCCAGAAACCGGTTCGAATCATCACGGCTCCCAGCTACGGAAATATCCCCAGCCCGTAAGCGGTTAACCTACCAGAGTTTGCCCGGAATCAAACCAGGGGTCTAGGACCCTGCGTCCAAAGGTGCAATTCGGGCATTGAACGGCTTCCCGGTGCAGCCAACGGAACGGGGTACCAGGGGCAAAATGGGGAAAAATGACCCGGAACGGGGAACTGTGATGACGGTCACTTGAGCAGCCACTGTCATATCCACAGATTTTGACGCAGTGACGTCGCGATTCGAGGTAAACGTTTTTCGTCGAACCTTCGGTGTGTTGTGGAAAACTTGACGCGTTGGTCCGTGCGCTCCGCGACAAATCAGTCCATGTTGAGCGGCGTGCGAAGGACGCCGATGGCAAAGTGAGCGAGATGCGGCGCGTCGTCGTCGAGCTGAATCCAGCGGACGACGCAGTGGTCTTTCAAATACTGCGAGACCTTGGCTTCGCCGATACCGAGATGTTCGGCCAGTTTGGATTTCAAGCCGCTGCCGGTTTCGAATGCCGGACGACCACCGGTGCGCTGCGGCTTGGCACTTTGCCGGCCGCCGCCGCGGACGAGATTGCCGAGGCCGACGCGGAGAGTCTGGCAGGCTTCGACGTAGTACGAAGTGATCTGATCGGAATCGGAGAGAAGGAATACTCCGGGACCGGCGGGCGCGCCATCGACATCGTCCATTTTGTGGAGCGGGCTGGCGACGAGGCGGCGCAGCATGGAATCGAGCTTAGCCATGCGCGATGCGAGCGCAGGATCGCCGGCGCGGCCGTGAGCGGTGCGTTCGGACGGAAGCATCGGCGGGGCCGCTTCGGCTTGGCTCGTGCGCGGCGCGTGATCGTGTTCCGCGGCGTAAGCCGAAGGACGGCGGTCGCCGGGCTCGGAGCGGAAATTCGGCGCATCGTGACGCGGAACGTGAGCCACCGGAGCCGGAGCTTCGCTGGCGGCCTGCGTGCGATTCTCTGCGAAAGCTTGCGCGGGGAGGGTGGTTCCTTGCGGGCTGCCCGCTTTGCGGCGGCGGCCCCGGCCACCCCGACGTCCTCGGCGGCGTTTCTTTTTGCCAGGCTGTGACGCATCGTCGCTGCCCGCTACAGCGGTGCCACCGAGAACTTCGGCTTGCGATTCGCCTTCGGTGGATTCCTCGGACGAGTCTTCTGCGTCGTCTGCTTCGTCCGATTCTTCTGTGTCTTCCTCGGCGGCGATTTCGCCGACGGCGAGTTGTTTGCGCGGTTCTTCAGTGGTCACGTTACCGTTGGGTTCGCCTTCTTCGGATTTTTCCGCGGATTGCGCGTGGGAGCTGGACTTCTCGGCCTGCGCCGGAATCGGCGCTCCAAGCCGCGCCAGAGCGTCTTCGGCCTTTTTCTTCCAGTCGGCTCGGCGAAAACGTTCAGCGGAAATGGTGTACCACTTGATGGCCTCGTCGAGACGTTCGGCCTTTTCTTCGACGGCGGCGAGTTCCCAGGAAACCATCGCGTCGCGCGTGCGTTGATACAATTCGTTGAGTTTCGTTCGTGCGTCCGTGCTGTTTTTGGCTTTTCGGATGCGCGCTTGAATTTGTCGCCAGTCGGCCATCGCGGGCATTGTAGCAGTGGATTACGAAATAGGCCAAGCCGCGAAGGGCGTGGCGCGGAGTGATTAACACGCGGCGATAGTGCAAGATGGGGCGATGGACCGAGTAGAGCGAACGCGCTGGATCTGCGGGCAAGCCCGCCGGCTTGGGTTTGATTTGTGCGGCGTCACGTCGGCTGCCGAACCGGGACAGTCGCCGGAGCTGGCACGCCTGCCGGAATGGCTTGGAGCGGGATACGCGGGCGAGATGGACTATCTTCATGACGAGCGGCGTACCGATCCGGGACGCGCGCTTGAGGGCGCGAAGAGCGTGATCATGGTCGCCCTAAATTACAACGCGGACCGACCGCATTCGACCGACGCGGGAGTCTACGATTCCGGGGGTGGCGTGCCGCGCGGTTGGATTTCGCGGTATGCCTGGGGCGACGACTATCACAAAGTTTTGTGGGCGAAGTTGAATGCGCTGGTGGCGGCGATGAAGGCCGAGTGGCGCGAGCCCTTTGGAGTCGACGCGCGAGCGGACAGCGGGCCGGTGCTGGAGCGCGTGGCGGCGAAGTACGCGGGGCTCGGTTGGCAAGCGAAGAATACGTGCTTGATCAATCAGGAGCTTGGTTCATGGATGTTTCTTGGGACGATCCTGACGACGCTCGATCTGGCGCCGACAGTGGCGAAGGGCGATGGACCAGCGCCGGATTTGTGCGGCAACTGCACATTGTGCCTGGACGCATGTCCCACACAGGCTTTCGTTGAGCCCTACGTGCTTGATGCGCGGAAGTGCATTTCGTATCTGACGCTCGAGCTGCACGGATCGATCCCCGAAGAGTTTCGCGAGCGGATGGGACACGCATTGATTGGCTGCGACATTTGCCAGGATGTGTGTCCATGGAACCGGAAAGCGCCGGTGACGAAGTTGGCGCAGTTTCAACCGCGAACCGTGGAGGTGACGGTTGCGACGGAGACGGAACCTGCGCGCACGGCGGAGCTGGTGGCGCCGGAGCTGGAGTGGATCGCGTCGCTCACGCCGGCGGAATTCAGCCGGATTTTTACGCGAAGCGCTGTGAAGCGGACGAAGTGGCGTGGCCTGGTGCGCAATGCGTGCGTCGCGTTGGGAAATTCAAAACTCGAGCGCGGAAGCGCGGCACATGCTCGCGCGACTGCGTTGCTCGCGAAACTGAGCGCGTCAGACGAGCCCCTGATCGCCGAGCACGCGCAGTGGGCGCTCAATCGATTGCAGTGATTTCTGTGCAGGTGTGGGTTAGGAGCGCCAGCGTAGGGTGACAGGTTCTTGCATCGGATGGCACGGCGGACTACCCGAGCGTCGCGAATCCTCAAGGGCGGTCTTCAATTCGAAATACCAGCGCGCCTGGCGGTCAGCGTCATCGATCAACATCATGCGATCTTCGTAACGCAGACCAAGAGCCTGCTTCTGAATTACTTCGATGTCCTGCCGGATGAAGCGCGGGCCGAACACGTTGATGATGAACGAGACGACCGGGAACCACGGAAGGATGTTCCATGCCGCGCAGAAATCGAGGCGGCAGAAGTCGCGGCGAATCGGCGTGACCGTGGTGCGGCTCGACAGCCAGTAATTCCCTGCCCGGATTTGTTCGAAGCGCTGATTGGGCAGCACGAAATCGATGGTCGTGGTGGCGGGCTCGCCGGTTAGAAATTTAAGAATTTTGTAGGGAGCGCTGTTGGCCGATGGCGCGTGCGGGCTCATGCGAAAGCCGTTGGGAATTGGCTCGAACTTTTTTTCTTTTTCGCGAATGCTCTTGCGTGTACGCCACCACCACGCCTGATGCACGAACGGCCCGTGCGCGGGATCCATCAAACCAATGATGGCCTGATCGACGCCACACGGCAGATCGGCGTAAAGGTGCGCGATTTTGTAGCTCGCGCTGAAGGTCGGAAGCTCGGGCGCGGGCGGCGGGAGAGCGTCGAGACCGCGGCCCGAGGGATTCGTCATGTACGCCCAGACGTAGCCATCGCGCTCTTCGCACGGAAAACTTCCGGCGTAGATGCGGTCGCACTTGAGTTTGGAATCGGGCGTGAGCGACGGAATTTCTTTGCACTGGCCGGTGTGCGCGTCGAATTTCCAACCGTGGTAGGCGCATTCGACATTTTTGCCATCAAACTTGCCAAACGAAAGTGGGAATGCGCGATGCGGGCACACATCGCGAAGCGCGAAGGGTTTGCCGGCGGAGTCGCGGCCAAGCACGAGCGGGACTTCGAGCAGCATCGCGCGCGTGAGTTTGTGCCGGTGAACTTGTTCGCTGCGCAGCGCCGGATACCAAAATTCCCACAACATTTCGCTGGCGCCGGCGTGGCCTGAGGTGAGACTCATCGCGGCCATCGTATTACAGCGATGGCGTCACTTCAAACGCGCGGTGGCGGACCTGGCTGAGCAAATCCATTTGCGGCGAATAGGGCTCGGACGGTGGGGCGCTCGAGAACGAGGATCGTGAAAACCCCGAGCGCAGTCCCGTATGGAATTTCGAGGCAAGTCAGAATCCCGATGACGAAACAGTAGGTGCGCGCCTTCCGGTGGCGCAAGCAATGCGCCGCGTACAGCTTTAGCGCAGCGATAGTTATCAAGGCGACGAAGATTGCGATTCCGATGATGCTGAATATCCAGCCAAGGAAAGCCGGCGGAGGAGACTGCTCGACGTTTTGTTGCGCCGAGGTGGCTGCCTTCGAAACGGCCAAGCCGACGATGCCTCCCATCACGGCGTAAAAGACACCGATGAGCGAATAGAAAGCGTTGAAGCCCGCGGAGATGTAAAAGCCGATGCTTAGGAGACGGAGGTGTTCGTCGTCGACGATCGCTTGATGCGTGGGATCGTAGGGCATCGATGCGCTCCTTCAGCAAACGGGCAGAAGCAGCTTTGGCGACACGTTAGCACATTCATAGTCAAGAAGCCCCGGCGTCCCCGGCAACGAGTCGTCAAGCTATAAGTCTTTTGCGCTCTTTTAGGTTTCATTACTTTGTATTCCAAGGGAATCAAGCTGGAAGCTTCGGGCTGGGTACTCACATTGACAGCGTTGCGAGGTACGGATACTCTTTGTTTGGCAATGTTCGCTTCGTTTTATTAGCGATTCCCTCCCCGCCCGGCCACGGGCTTAGCCGTTCCCTGAGTTGCACCCACACCAACCACTGCAGCATCTGACATCCGGCACGAATGAGGCGTCGCCATGGCGAATTCCAAGCTTTTTGAAAAACTCGAACAGATTGAATTGAAGTACGACGAGCTGACGCAGCAGCTCTCATCGCCCGAAGTGCACAACGACTCGGCACGCTTTCAGAAGCTGGCGAAGACGCACGCGGACATGGGCGAGATCGTGGCCAAGTATCGCGATTGGAAGGAAATTCAGAAGGGCCTCGCCGGTGCGAAGCAGATGCTCATGGAGAACAACGACGATCCAGAGCTGAAACAGATGGCGCACGACGAGCAGCACGAACTGGAAGCGCGCACGGAAACGGTGGAGCGCGAACTGAAACTGCTCTTGATGCCGAAAGATCCCAACGACGAGAAAAACGTGATCGTTGAAATCCGCGCGGGGACGGGCGGCGACGAAGCTTCACTTTTCGCGAGCGAACTTTTCCGGATGTACTCGCGTTACGCGGAGACCCAGGGCTGGAAGGTGGAAGTGATGGAAAGCTCGGCGTCGTCGATCGGCGGCGTGAAAGACATCGTGGCGGCGATTCAGGGCAACAAGGTGTATTCGAAGTTGAAGTACGAAAGTGGCGTGCATCGCGTGCAGCGCGTTCCGGCGACGGAGACGGCCGGACGCATCCACACGTCGGCGGCGACCGTGGCTGTGCTGCCAGAGGCGGACGAAATCGACATCAAGATCGAAGCGAAGGATTTGCGCATTGACACGTTCTGCTCGTCCGGGCCCGGCGGACAGTCGGTGAATACGACGTATTCTGCCGTGCGCATCACACACATCCCGAGCGGCCTGGTCGTGTCCCAACAGGACGAAAAATCGCAGATTAAAAATCGCGCGAAAGCAATGCGCGTGCTGCGCGCGCGGCTTTATGAGCAGGAACAGCAGAAGCAGCACGACGCCATTGCTGCTGAACGGCGCGGGCAAATCGGTTCGGGCGACCGCTCCGAGAAAATCCGGACGTATAATTTCCCGCAGAACCGCGTGTCCGATCACCGCATCGGGCTAACGCTGCACCAACTCGACCAGGTGATGGAGGGCAAACTCGCGCCGTTGGTTGATCCACTCTCCACGCACTACGAATCCGAACGTCTGGATAAAGAGTTGGGCGAGGCGTAATCGCGCTTCGCGGACGATTTCAAAGAAATGCCTGCCGAAGCTTCTCACCAGAACGGCCATGCTGCGGTGGATGTGCGCGGCGCACTCAAAGAAGGTATCGCTCGCCTACGCGACGCCGGCATTTCCTCGTTCACGCTAACCGCCGAAGTGCTGCTCATGCATGCGACGGAGCGCGATCGCACGTGGCTTTTCGCGCACCCCGATCAAATTCTCGATGCACCGGCCGCACAGAAATATTTCGCGATGATCGATCGGCGCGTGGCGGGCGAACCGACACAGTACATCACCGGCAAACAGGAGTTTTGGGGTCTGGAGTTTCAGGTAGCGCCCGGAATATTGATCCCGCGGCCGGAAACTGAACACGTTATGGAAGTCGTGCTCGCGCGGCTCGGCGAGCGCGGGTTGAAAATTCACATGGATACTGGTGCGCCGCGTGAAACGATCTACGTGGCGGATGTTGGAACCGGCTCGGGATGCCTTGCTGTGGCGCTGGCGTACGAGTTGCCGCATGCAAAGGTGTTTGCAACAGACATTTCGACGGCGGCGCTTGAGGTCGCGAAGCGCAACGCCGAGCGAAATGACGTGGCGGATCGCGTGACGTTTTTGGAGGGCGATCTTCTGAAGCCGTTCCTTGCGGAGTCGAACGCGCTGCCAAAGGCATTCGATGTGATCGGGAGCAACCCTCCTTATATAGGACGCGAGGAAGAGATGACGCTGCAGCGCGAAGTTCGAGAGCACGAGCCACACTCGGCGCTGTTCGCGGGCGCGACGGGGCTCGAACTGTATGGGCCGCTGGTCGAACAAGCCGCAGCGTTGCTGAAGGATCGTGGAATTCTCGCGCTCGAGCTCGGTCACGATTCAGCTGATTACGTGCGCGGGCTGTTTGACGGGCAAAGCGGCTGGACAAACGTCGCCGTCACGCTCGACCTCGCCGGAATTCCACGAGTGCTCGCGGCGCAGCGCTCGCGCTAGCCGCGCGGACCTCGCGTTTGCGTCCGCTTCGCGCGGCGCGTTACCCTCAGTTCGGTTCCCTGCCATGCCGAAGCTCGCCCAATTCCGCGCGAAGCACGATGAGGCGCAGGCGCCGACCCCTGAGTCATCGACGCCGATTCTGCACGTGGATATGGACGCGTTCTTCGTTTCGGTGGAACTGCTGACGCGCCCTGACTTGAAAGGCAAGGCCGTGATTGTAGGTGGAGACCGCGACCAGCGCGGCGTGGTGACTTCAGCGAGCTACGAAGCGCGGAAGTACGGCGTGCATTCGGCGATGGCGCTGCGCACCGCTGCGAAACTTTGCCCTCACGCGATTTTTCTGCCCGGGCATCACGGGCTGTACGGCGAGTGGAGCGATCGCGTGGCGACGGTGCTCGCGAAGTTTTCGCCGGTGGTGGAGATGGCGTCGATCGACGAGGCGTACATCGATCTTTCGGGCACGGAGCGGATGCATGGGCCTCCGCTGGCTGCTGCGCACAAATTGCTGAGGGAGATTACCGCCACGACGTCGCTACCCTGCTCCGGCGGCTTAGCTTCGACGCGGCTTGTGGCAAAAATTGCGAGTGACCAGGCAAAGCCGCGAGGCCTGGTGTGGGTTGCGCCGGGCAGCGAGCCACGATTTCTCGCGCCGCTCCCTGTGCGGCGTATCCCTGGCATCGGGAAAGTGACGGATGCGGCGCTGCAGGATCTTTCGATTCAGACGATCGACCAGTTACAGGCGCTTTCAATCGAAAAACTCGAAGCGACGTTCGGGCGCTGGGGCACGGCTCTCTATCGAAAGGCACGCGGGATCGATTCTTTCGAATTTTTTCTCGACGCCGAGCCGAAATCGGTGTCGCACAACCAGACTTTCGGCGAGGACACGAACGATCGCGCGTTGCTCGAATCCACGCTGAGTTATTTGTGCCAGAAAGGCGCGAAGCGGATGCGCGAGGCCGGGCTTTACGCGCGAACGGTAACGCTGACGATCCGGTATGCGAACTTCAAGACGATCACGCGCAGCCACACGCTGCCCGAGCCTTTCGATGTGGACGCCATTTTCATGGAGGCGATTCGAGCGCTCTTCCAGCAAACGTGGGACGGCAAAGCAAAGCTGCGCCTGGTAGGCGTGGCGCTGACGTCGTTTACAAGCGTATCGGGGCAGCTCGATTTGCTCGACGCAGACCGACGCGAAAAGCTGGAACGCTTGGCGAAGACAACGGACAAACTGCGCGACAAGTTTGGATTCATGAAGGTTCAATTCGGCGGGTCGCTCACTCCGCCGGCGAAACGGCCGAAGTGATATTCGCCAGCACCGTAGGTATGGGTAACGCAGCGCACGACCGACCTGCTCTATAATTCCCCGCGATGTCCTCGGCCACAAATCTTCCTCCCAACACGAAAAAGCCCGGGCGGGCTCGCGGATTCTGGCAGCGCGTGACCGACGGCTTGGCCATTCAGGAACTTTGGGGCCAGTTCAAGTCGGAAGCGGTCGAGGGCTACGCACACTATTCAAAGGACGTCGACTGGGATTCGGTCAACAAGGACCACTCGAAGTTCAAGCGCTGGCTGCGGTCGGCGTGGGCATTATTTCAGGCGATGTTGATGAAGCTGTCGCCGGCGCGACGTGTGCTTCTGCTCATCGCGGTGTTTTTCATTTTCATCGAACCGGAATACCGCCAGGGCCACGAGACGGTCACGATCGACACGCACATCCTCAGCGCGATTATTTTATTTGTGCTGTTGGCGCTGGAGCTGGCGGATCGTGTGACCATGAAGCGCGACCTGGAAATCGCGCGCGAAATTCAGCAGTGGCTCGTGCCCAGTGCGCCGCCGCAGATCCCGGGCATCGACATCGCGTTCGCTACGCGACCGCAAAATACGGTGGCGGGCGATTACTACGACGCGTTTTTGCGCGAAATGCCCGGCGTAGGGGCGGAGTCGGCGTCACTGCTCGTGGTGGTGGCGGACGTCGCGGGCAAGAGCGTGCCGGCGGCTCTGCTGATGGCGACGTTTCAGTCGGGGCTGCGCGCGCTTTCGTCGACACCGGCAACGCTGAGCGAAGTGGTGACCGGGCTCGACCGCTACGCGCGGGCACACAGCCTCGAGGGGCGGCGATTCACAACTGCATTCCTCGCCGAGATCGATCCGCGAACGCGCGAAATGCGCTACACGAACTGCGGCCACAACGATCCGATCCTCCGGCGAGCTTCAGGCCAGATCGAGCGACTTCCCGTCGGCGGGCCGCCGCTGGGGCTGCCGCTTTTTACCGACGACGAGATCGCGTACGGCTTGGCGAGCGTGCAGCTAATGCCGGGCGATCTGCTTTTCATCTTTACGGACGGCGTGGTCGAAGCCGTGAATGAAAAAGGCGAAGAGTTCAGCGAGAGCCGGCTGCTCGGCTCGATCAGCGCCTCCGCGTCAGGCAGTGCGGCAGAAATTCTCTCGCGCACAATGCGCGACGTAAACGATTTCGTCGGCTACGCGCGCCAGCACGACGACATCACGGCGCTGGTTCTTCGCGTCTCCTAGCTGCACCAGCGGCGAATCCTGCAATATGGCTTGCGCGCCCGCCCAGCTCCTTAACTATCCACCGTGCATCGAATGCAGCATAATCGGCCTATGAACGCGCGCGACTTTGCGGATCAGACTTGCGCAAGCTTGCGGGACGCTGGACACATGGCGTACCTCGTTGGCGGATGTGTGCGCGACATTCTGCTCAAGCGCGAGCCGGAAGATTACGACATCACGACGGACGCGACGCCAGACGAAGTCGAGGCGCTTTTTCCTTTCACGATCGACGTGGGCGCGAGATTCGGCGTGATGATCGTGATGGAAGACCGTAGCGACCCGGATGCTGCACAGGTCGAGGTAGCGACCTTCCGCTCGGACACTTCCTACAGCGACGGCCGGCATCCCGACGCCGTGGTGTATTCGAAGACGCCGCAGGAGGACGTGGCGCGGCGAGACTTCACGATCAATGCGCTGCTGCTCGATCCCGCGAACGGCGAAGTGCTCGACTTCGTCGGCGGTCGCGACGATCTGCGCGATGGGATCATTCGTGCGATTGGAGAGCCCGAGCGCCGATTTGAAGAAGACAAGTTGCGGATGCTGCGCGCCGTGCGATTCGCAGCGCGGTTTGGATACGCGATCGAGCCGCGGACCTTTTCAGCAATTAAGAAGTTGGCGCCGGGAATTCATCAAGTATCGGCAGAGCGTGTTCGGGACGAGTTGACGAAGATTCTTACCGAAGGCCACGCGCGGCGCGGCTTTGAGCTGCTCGACGAAACGGGGCTGCTGGTCGAGGTGTTGCCCGAAATCGCGAAGATGAAGGGCGTCGAGCAGCCGGCGCAATTTCACCCTGAGGGCGATGTGTGGACTCACACGCTGATGATGCTCGACGGACTTCAAGCTGGAGTGCCGAGCACGCTTGCGTGGGGCGTGCTGCTGCACGACGTGGGAAAACCGCCGACGTTTGCGCCGCCCAGCGGGCCGAACGGACGCATCCGGTTCGACCGGCACGTCGAAGTCGGCGTGAAGATGGCAGAGGAGATCGGCCGTCGGTTCCGCTTCTCAAACGAGGACGTCGATCAAATCAGCGCGCTGGTGATGAACCACATGCGCTTTAAAGACGTACCTCTAATGAAGCCCGCGACGCTGAAACGCTTCGCGCGCCTTGACCGGTTCGACGAGCATCTAGAGCTGCATAGGCTGGACTGCCTCTCGAGCCATCGGAACCTCCATAACTACGACGCGATGATGACGTTTCTGGCCGAGACGCCGCCGGAACAAGTTGCGCCGGACCGGTTTCTAACAGGTAAGGACCTGATCGAGATGGGCTTTCGACCCGGCCCGCGGTTTAAGGAGATCCTGAACGCCGCGGAAGATGCCCAGCTCAACGGGGCTATTCAGGACCGCGAGGCGGCCCAAAGGTTCGTCGTGGAACATTATGGGCCGCCAACGAATGAGGGAATGCCAAGTAAGTAGCTTATTTGCTTCCATTTGGAAACCAAAAAGCACCTGAGGCTCTAGCAAAGGGTTGAATCCAGACGATTTGGCAAGCATCCAAAGGCCTTAGCGTTATGCTATCAACTTCTCTTATACGCGCCTACGAAGGCTTGAAGTCCTTTTCTTCTTTCGCGCATCTAACGGAGAAGTCGGTCGATAACTCTTCATACCAACCGACCGGTTTTTGTATCGCAGTCCAAGGGGGACTACGGTGAGCAAAGTAACAAGAGTGATTCCGGATGAGCTTCCGATCCTTCCCGTTCGAGACACGGTTCTTTTCCCGGGGGCAGTGATGCCTTTGCCGGTCGGGCGTGAAAGCTCGCTGGCGCTGCTGAACTCGCTGGAAGGAACGGAGAAAATTCTAGGCGTCGTCGCGCAGCTCGATCCTCGGATCGAGGCGCCGACTGGCACCGATTTGCACAGTGTAGGCACGCTGGCAAAAGTCCACAAAATGGTCCGGATGCCCAACGGCAACGTTGTGGCGTTTTTGGAAGGTCTGGACCGAATCCGTGTGAAAGAGGTTCTCGGATTCAAACCCTTCCTGAAAGCGCACGCGGAGCTGCAACCGGATCTGGAAGATCAGCGCGACTCCGAACTGACGGCGCTTCAGCGCAACGTGCAGGAATTGTTCCGTGAAGTGGTGGCGCGCTCGCCACAGCTTTCAGACGACCTGCAGAGCGAAGTGATGAACATCGAATCGGCGGGCCGGATGGCGGACTTCGTCTCGTCCACCTTGCCGTCGCTGAGCACGATGATCCGGCAGGAACTGCTCGAAACTTTCAGTGTGCGCAAGCGCATGGAGAGTCTAATCAACGAGCTGACGAAGGAGCGGGAAGTTCTCGACCTCCGCAGCAAGATTCAGGACCAAGTTCAGGAACAAGTGAACCAAAGCCAGCGCGAATTCCTTCTGCGCGAACAGATGAAGGCGATTCAGAAGGAATTGGGCGAGAGCGACGACGGCGCGGCCGAAATCGACGAGCTTCGCAAGAAGGTCGAAGAAGCCGGCATGTCCGCCGAGGCCAAGAAGGAGTGCGAGCGGGAACTGAAGCGTCTCGCGAAGATGACCCCTGCTTCGGCCGAATACATGGTGGCGCGCACCTACCTTGAGTGGATGACGTCGCTGCCGTGGAACAAGACATCTGGTGCCGAAGAGATCGACATCCCGAAAGCGGAAGCCATCCTAGATGAAGATCACTACGACCTGGTGAAGATCAAGCAGCGCATCCTGGACTACCTGGCCGTCAAGAAATTGCAGCCGGGCATGAAGGGACCAATTCTTTGCTTCGTCGGGCCTCCGGGCGTCGGTAAGACGTCGCTCGGCAAGTCGATCGCGAGAGCGCTAGGACGCAAGTTCGTGCGCATTTCGCTGGGCGGCATGCACGATGAAGCGGAAATCCGTGGCCATCGCCGGACGTACATCGGCGCGCTGCCTGGGCAGATCATTCAGGGAATTCGCCGAGCCGAGACGATGGACCCCGTCGTGATGCTGGACGAGGTTGATAAGCTCGGACGCGATTTCCGCGGCGATCCGTCGGCGGCGCTGATGGAAGTGCTCGATCCGGAGCAGAACTCCACGTTCCGCGATCACTATCTGGATGTGCCGTTTGACCTGTCGAAGGTGCTTTTCATCGCGACGGCGAACTGGCTCGATCCCGTTCCGGAACCTCTGCGCGACCGCATGGAAATTCTTGAACTCTCCGGTTACACGGAAGAAGAGAAGGTCCACATCGCGAAGCGCTACCTGGTCTCTCGTCAGACCAAGGAACACGGTGTGACGGACGAACAGATCGAATTCACGGATGAAGCGTTGCGCGACCTGATTCGCCACTACACGCGCGAAGCAGGCGTACGCAGCCTCGAACGCGAAATCGGAACGCTGGTCCGCAAACAGGCACGGCGCATGGCGGAAGGGAAGACCGACAAACTCGTAGTCACACCTGAAGTGGTGCGCGATGTTCTCGGAATTCCCAAGGCGCGTCTCGAAAAGGAAGTCGAGGAACGCGTTCAGAAGCCGGGCGTTTCGGTTGGCCTGGTTTGGACACCGGTCGGCGGCGACATCGTCTTCATCGAAGCGAGCAAGATGCGCGGCGGTAAGACGTTTACGATGACCGGCCACCTGGGCGACGTGATGCAGGAGTCGATGCGCGCGGCGCTCACATGGGTCCGAGCCAACTCCGAGCGTTACGGAATCGATCCGGACTTCTTCCGCAAGCAGGACGTGCACATTCACGTGCCGTCCGGCGCGGTACCGAAGGACGGTCCGTCCGCAGGCGTGGCGATGGTGACGGCGCTGGTGAGCTTGCTCACCGGCCGTGCGATCAAGCCCCGCGTGGCGATGACGGGCGAGATTTCGCTCTCCGGCATTGTGTTGCCGGTGGGTGGAATCAAGGAAAAGGTCCTCGGCGCGAAGCGAGCAGGCATCAAGGAAGTCATCCTTCCGTCGGAGAACGAACCGAATGTGAAGGAAGACTTGCCGGAAGAGCTGCTGGGTGACGTGAAAGTCCACTTCGTCCGCACGGCGGAAGAGGCGCTCGAAATTGCGTTGGGCAAATTCGAGAAGCCGGTCCGTTCCGTGGCGGGGAAGACCGATGACGATCGTCCTCTAGCCGGTCCGGTTCACTAATCCGGTCCACTAATCGAATGATCGAAGCTCCAGCTTCAGCCGGAAGTTGAGACAGGCAAAGCCCGGGGAGAAATCCCCGGGCTTTTTTGTGCACACGCATCCATTTCCAGTTGCGGCGCGGCGGGGAATCGCGTACAGCTAAGTTTTCCCCGATGCCATACCGGCCAAGAGAACTGGTGATTCGCGCGCGCGAAGCTGCGACGCTGCTGCTCGCGACGCTCGATCGCGACGAGATGGTGCCGCGCTTTCTGGACATCTACGCGGCGGAGAATCGCCGTCCAGGCCGCGCCGACCAACCCGCGCATTACCGCGAACAGTTGGAAACCATTCGCCGGGAAGCCATCCTCGCAATGGTGCTGCGCGCCGTGGCGCTTTTTCCCGCGCGGCTGAAAGTGCACGTCACGGTGCACAGCCCTAAGCCCCGAAGCTCAAAGAAAATCAAGGGCGGGAAGAAGGGCAAGAAGAAAGCCGCGTCGAAGAAAAAGCCGCGCAATCAGGGTTGGGATCTGGCGATTCCGCTGCTCGACCTGTTCCGCGAAGAGTTTTTTGTGGCACTCGGGCAGGCACTGCGATGGTCAGAGGACGACGCACAGGCGTTTTGGCGCGACCTCGACCTCTATGAGTCGCTCACCGCGGCCGAGCCGAAGCGCAAGCCATCGCGATCTATCAAGCCTTCGCCCTCCGGCCCGTTTGTCGACCGTACTGCATTCCTGCTGGACCCATCGCTGATGGATCAGGCACGCCGAGCCGCCGCGAAATTCCAGTCGGAGCTGAACGCGGCTGCGGACAAGGCGCTTCGCCGTGCGTTCGCTCGCCATCGCACAAATTGAAGTCGGCCAAGTGGCTTATTTGAAGGCAGCGCTGCCCCCGAAGACCTAGGCGGCATTGCAGATACCGCACATGTGGCCATGTTGTCACGATGCGGAACAGCTCCATTTTGCTATCCTCGCGCCATAGCCGATGATTTTTTACCTCTTCTATCTGCTCATCCTGGCGCAGATCGCTCTCGGGGTTTATTCCCTGTACGAGGGATTTGTGTGGTTCAGGATGGTGCGCCAGCGGCTTTCCTCACACGCCGGTTTTTACACGCCCGCCGCGGCTTTGATTGTTCCTTGCAAAGGCGCGGAGCGTGGCCTCGAAGAAAACCTGATGGCAATGACGAGATTCGACTATCCCAACTACGAGCTGTATTGCGTGCTGGCGACGAGCCTCGATCCTGCATTGAAAGTGATTGAGCGCGTGAAAGCAGCGAGCTCGAAACCGGTTCACATCGTGATCGCCGGGCCACCTGAAGATTGCAGCGAAAAGGTGTACAACCTGACGAAGGCGGTGGCGTCGCTGCCGGAAAGCGTTGAAGTTTACGCGTTCACGGATTCGGATGTGCGGGCGTCGCGGACGTGGCTGACGAAGTTGATCGCGCCGCTGCAAGACTCTCGGATCGGTGCGACTACGGCCTATCGCTGGATCATCCCGAACGGAAACGGCGGCGATGGATTTGCGAGCGCGCTTGCGTCGGTGTGGAATGCGTCGGTGGCGACCGTGCTCGGCAAGCGTGAGAACAATTTTTGCTGGGGCGGCGGCACTGCTATTCGCAAGACGACTTTCAAAGATGCGAACGTTCTCGAATCGTGGAAAGGCTCGGTGAGCGACGATTTCGGGATGACGTATGCGCTCGAGGTGGCGGGGAAGGATATCGTTTTCTGTTCCGAGTGTTTCGCGCCGACCATGCACCCGTGGACATTTCAGAGTTTGCTCGAATTCACCAACCGCCAAATCCTGATCACCCGTGTGCATTCGCCGCGCCGATGGAAAATGGGCGCGATCGCGCACATCAGCTACTCGCTTACGGTGCTGTTCGGATTTTTCATGGTGCTGTACGGCATCATTGACGTACATCCGTGGGGAAACCTGCTGCTGCTGACGCTCGCAGTTCCTATGCTTGCGGCAATGAAGGGCGCGCTGCGTACGATCGCTATTACAGAAGCGATTCCCGAATGGCGGTCCGCGCAGGCGAGCTGGAGCTGGATCTGGGCCGTGCTTGCGCCAATCATTCCGTTCTTATTCACGTACAATTTCCTCATGTCCCTCATCACCAAGCGCATCGTTTGGCGTGGAATCCGGTACGAGCTACTCGGGCCGAATACCACGAGAATTATCCGGCGTTAAGACGTTTCTCCGCGCCACGAAGGACTCGGAAGCGCGCGGACGCGAGGCTCTGGTGAGTCCGCAACGGCGGGAAGTTCGTTCGGCGTACATCGAATGGGCAAAGCTGCGCGCGGGCGCGCGATTTAATCTCGCCGCAAGCGCCGTGGCTCCGCTGCCTTTCGAAGAATTACACGCACACATCGAAGATATTCATGTGAATGGCCCCGCCGGCTATGGCTACGAGCCGCTGATCAACGAGCTGGCGAAGAAGGCCGGCGTGTCGTCCGACTGCGTGGTGCATACGCAAGGCACCTCGATGGCGAACCACCTGGCGATGGCGGCGCTGCTCGAACCGGGCGACGAAATCCTGGTGGAAGAACCCACGTACGAGGCCCTACTTTCTACGGCGGAATACCTCGGTGCGAACGTGCGGCGCTTTCCGCGCAGCTTCGAGTCTGGATTCCAGCTCGATCCGCGCGAAGTGGAACGGCGCATCTCACCGCGCACGCGCATGATCGTGATTACCAACCTTCATAATCCCACTGGCGTGCGAACAACCGATGCCAAGCTGAAAATTGTTGGCGAGATCGCGCGCAGCCTGGGTGCGCACGTGCTGGTAGACGAGGTTTATCTCGAATCGAGTTTCGATACTCCGTGGCAATCGGCGTTCAAGCTCGGGCCGAATTTCATCGCCACGAGCAGCCTGACCAAGGCCTATGGCCTTGGTGGCTTGCGCTGTGGATGGATTCTCGCGACGAAGCAGCTTGCGGATCGAATGTGGAGGGTCAACGATTTATTTGGAGTTTCCGACGCGCATCCGGCGGAGGTACTCAGCGTGCTGGCGCTGAAGCGGCTGCCGGAAATTTGCGTGCGGTCGAAACGGTTACTCGAGGCGAATCGCGCGGTGCTGAAGAAATTTCTGGATTCGCGTTCGGACATTCTGGCGATTCGGCCTGAAGCGGGCACGCTGGTATTTCCGTTTCTAGCGAGCGGACATGTGGATGCGTTTTGCCAACTCTTGCGGGACAAGTATGAAACGAGCGTGGTGCCGGGAAGATTTTTTGAAGCGCCGGAGCATTTTCGGCTCGGCTTCGGTGTCGACACCGAAACGCTGACGGAGGGATTGTCGCGGATCTCAGACTGCCTCGATCACTTGAGCAAGAAGAACTAGGCACTGCGCGGCGCCCGCTTAGCTCGCGCGAGCTTTTTTCTTCGGCAGGATTACGTCCACCAGAGCCTGTGCCGCCGCAGGTAGCGGCCGGTCCTGCCGGTAGACCAAATACAGCCTTCTCTCCATCCTCATCTGCCGGATGCCAAGCTCGCGCAGATCGCCGCGCTCGACCTCTTCCTGCACGCACATGCGCGGCACGATTGCGACGCCCTTTTTCAGCTCAACAAACCGCTTGATGCTTTCAATGGTGGGCAGCTCCACGTCCATCCGCAACGGAACGCGGTGCTTGGCGAAGAGTTGGACGACCCGTTGGCGGTACGGCGACTCGACGATGTGCGCGACAAATGTCTCTTCGCCAAGCGTTTCGATTTCGACTTCGCGTTTTTTCGCAAGGCGGTGGCCGGGCCAGACGATCAAGACGAGCGAATCGCGGTAGAACTCGACGGCGGTGAGTTCGCGCTCCTCGGGCAGGTAGGTGATAACGCCGATGTCGAGCTGATGGTTCAGCAGCTCGCGCGGCACGTCACGCGAGAACACGCGGTGCACGCGGATGTGGATGCCCGGGTACGCCTCGCGGTACTTATCGAGCGCCGGAAGCAGCGCGTGGATGGAGCTTTCGTTCACGCCCACGGAAACCTGGCCGCGCTCCAGGCCGCGCAGCTCGTGCAGGCCTTTGCGGATCTCCTCGCGAAGGTTGAGCATGCGGTTCGAGTATTCGAGGAGCAGCACGCCCGCGTCGGTAAGCGTCTTGGCGCCGGAACCTGGCACAAAAAGCGGCTGGCCGACCCATTCCTCCAGCTTGCGCATGGAAATGCTTATGGCCGGCTGGGTGCGGAACAGCTTCTCGGCGGCGCGCGAGTAGCTTCGCTCGTTGGCCACCATTTGGAATACCTGCAGCGCCGCTAGATCCACTAAAGCCTCCCTGGCCCAACTTTGTGTATAAAAGAGATTTATCGCAGATGCAACCATTATAAATTGGACGGCTTGCCTGTGCGAACCCATACTGGCATGGTCGGAAGAAGCCTTTATGGAAAGAGTCCACATCTTCGACACCACGCTTCGCGACGGTGAGCAATCGCCGGGCTTTTCGATGCACAGGCATGAAAAGCTGCAGCTGGCGCACCAGCTTCAGCGCCTTGGTGTGGACATCATCGAAGCAGGCTTCCCAATCGCTTCGCCGGGAGACTTGGAGTCCGTCCGCGCCGTAGCGTCTGAAATCAAGGACTGCCGCATAGCAGCGCTGGCCCGTGCACGCCGCGAAGACGTTGACGCCGCGCTGCGGGCGCTCGAGCCTGCTGCGAAGCCCCGCCTACATGTGTTCCTCGCTACGTCTGACCTGCACCTGAAGCACAAGCTGCGCATCGTGCGCCAGGAAGCGATCGACCAGATCAGCTCGATGGTCGAGCACGGAAAAAAGAATTGCGAAGAAGTGGAATTTTCGGCGGAAGACGCGAGCCGCAGCGACCTCGGCTTCTTGCTGGATGTAGTCCAAGCCGCCGCGCAGGCCGGCGCGACGATCATCAATCTGCCGGACACGGTGGGCTACGCGATGCCGCAGGAGTACGGCTACATGTTCCGCGCCGCGCGCAATCACGTCGCGCATAACTATCCGAACGTCATCTTCAGCGCGCACTGCCATAACGATCTGGGCATGGCAGTCGCGAATTCGCTGGCCGCCATCTCCGCCGGCGCACGCCAGGTGGAATGCACGATCAACGGCATTGGCGAGCGCGCGGGCAACGCGTCACTTGAAGAAATCGCCGTCGCGCTGCACGTGCGTCAGGGGCTGTTCGAAGCGTCGCACAACATCACGCTCGAACAGATTTACGCGACGAGCCGGCTGCTCTCGACGATCACCGGCGTCACCGTATCGCCGAACAAAGCCGTAGTAGGCGCAAACGCTTTCGCGCACGAGGCCGGCATCCATCAGGACGGCATCCTCAAGAACCCGCTCACCTACGAGATCATCGTTCCGGAAAAGGTCGGCGTTTCCTCGCGCCGCATGGTGCTGGGCAAGCATTCGGGGCGCAACGCGCTCCGTGCTCGATTGGACGAACTCGGCTACACAATTACCGATGCCGAGCTTGCCGAATGCTACGCTATGGCCACCGAGCAGGCCGACGCGTCGAAGGAAGTTACGGACCGCGATGTGATTTCGATCATTCACACCGTCCGCCGTAACAGGTCCTCCGTCCTCGCGGGTGATGCCGCAGCAGCGTCGGCCGCCGACTAAAGCGAAATTCGTTTTTATTCCGGAAGGTTGAGTCCATGAGTGGAGTCCGCAAGACGATTGCAGTCCTGCACGGCGATGGTATCGGCCCCGAAGTCACGCGCGCCGCGATCCAGATCCTCGCCGACTGCGCGAAGTCTTTTCATCATGAATTTATTTTCAAGGAGTACGCGTTCGGCGGCGATGCGATCGATCGCTTCGGCATGCCGCTGCCAGCAGAGACCCTCGCGGGCTGCAAAGCAGCAGACGCCGTGATGCTTGGCGCGATCGGCGGCCCGAAGTGGGATTCCGTCGCGCTAGATAAGCGCCCCGAAGCGGGCCTGCTCAAGCTTCGCAAGGAACTCGGCCTCTACATCAATCTGCGACCCGTCAGACTGCGCCCGGCGCTCCGTGGCATTTCGCCGCTCAAGCGCGACCGTATCGACGATTGCGATATGGAAATCGTGCGCGAGCTGGCCGGCGACATTTATTTCGGCGCTCACGAAATTAAAGGCGAAGGCAAGCACGCGAAGGCGCACGACGTGGCGGAATATTCAGCCGCCGAAGTCGAACGCGTAGCGCGCTTTGCGTTTGATCGCGCAGCAGCGCGCAACCGCCACGTGACCAGCGTCGACAAAGCCAACGTGCTCGCCACCTCCACACTGTGGCGCCAAACGGTGAATCGCGTCGCGAAAGATTATCCGGACATCACGCTCGACCACATGTACGTTGACAATGCCGCGATGCAGCTGCTGCTGAAGCCCGCGCAGTTCGACGTGATCCTCTGCGGCAACATGTTCGGCGACATTCTCAGCGATGAAGCGGCCGCCATCGCGGGATCGATCGGATTGATCCCGTCGCTCAGCCGCGGCGAGGAGGGCAAGCCCGCGCTGTACGAACCAATTCACGGCTCGGCGCCGACGCTCGCCGGAAAAGACGTTGCCTGCCCGCTCGGTGCGATTTTCTCCGCGAGCCTGATGCTCCATAATTCTTTCGGCCTGGAAATCGAAGCGCAGTGGATCGAGTCGGCTGTGGATCGCGTGCTCGACCACGGCTACCGCACGATGGACATTATGGAAACGGGCGGGAAGTTGCTGCGCAGCTCCGAGTTCACCGATCACATTCGCGCGGAACTGAGCGATGCGCTCGTCCACTCCGAACGCTACGGCTGGGGCGTGTAGCTTCGCAGCCCCAGCGATCCGGATTTATCGCTAATCTATATTTTGCGTAGGACCAGAGTGCTGGCGATCATGTCGTGGAGCGCCTGTTTCTTTTCCGTGAATCCCGCCATGATGTAACCGATAGCCAACGGGATCAGGCCGGAAATGATTTTGGCGAAAAACCGTCCCGTCGCGCGCGCGAACGAAACACGGCGATCGTCCAAGTCCGTGACGATCAACCCGAGCGCCATTTTTCCGAGTGTGGCTTGATGCTCGGAGCTTTCCATCCACGCGTAGTAGAGCCACTGAAGCACTAGCATCACGAAACCACCCACCATGAACCAGCCGATGATTGTGAACGGCAGCGCGGGGTCTTGCGGGTTCGCGTTAGAGAACGCATCCTTCAGCGTGCCAACCCCGATTCCGAGCACACAAATGCCGAGCACGACGCCCGTAACAACCAGAACAATCACACCGTCGATCAGATGCGCGACGAGCCTGAGCCAGAATCCCGCGTACGGCCGCGGCGCGACGATCAATCCCGCATCGATGGGCGGCGCGTAAACGCCCGGCGTTGCAATGGGCGTGCTTTGAATCACGGCCCCGGCCGGAGGAATCGACGAGCTAGGCGCTACAACGGGTGGAACGGAAATGGCCGGTGCAGCCGGTACGGGCTGGCCGCAAGTGGTGCAAAACACCGCGCCCTCGCCCAACTTGGCCCCGCATTTTGAACAGAACATTTTTCTCCAGTGGCCGGTTGACGATCTAGAGCCGGCGCAGAACCAGGCAGCCGGCAATCATGTCATGAATGGCTTGCTTTTTTTCGGTCACGCCCGCACAAATCGCATCAACTAAAAGATACATCCCGCCGACGTAAGGAATCGCCCAGATAAACCTTCCGGCGAAATAGCGTGCGCTGGTGCGGCCAAATGTCGCGCGGTTTCCGTCGGTATCCGTGACGTACAGTCCGAGCGCCTTTTTCCCTAGTGTGGCCTGCCAGTTCGAGCTTTCGCATAGGCCCCAATACAACCAGGACGCAACCATACTAACGAGAACGATCAGCCCGATGGACGGCCCCATTATCCTCATCAATGCCGCTGGATCCCGCATCGCCTGCGGATCTTGCATGTTTCGCAACGTTGGAAGAATCATGATGAGGTAGATCGGTGCGAGCGGAATTCCGATCACAAGGCCATCGATGATTGCCGCGACGAAGCGCAACCAGAATCCCGCGTATCCGACGTTTGCTGCGACCACCGGCGCTTGCGCTCCCGCATATGCGGGAACGGCTCCTCCGGGCGCAGCAGCGACAGCCGGCGCGCCTTGTCCGACTGCAAACCCTACGATGGGTTGTCCGCAGCGCGAGCAAAAGCCCGAGCTGCTCGTAAGTGTCGCTCCACATTTTGAACAGGTCATGGCGCTCCCTTGGACGTTGAGTCCAGCCGCAACTACTTAGATTTTTCGAATCACCAGGGTGCCTGCAATCAGGTCGTGTAAAGCCTGCTTCTTTTCGGTGAATCCGGCCATAAGGTAGCCAATACCTAGTGTCATCACTGAAATGTAGCGCGCCGCCCAACGGCCAGTCGCGTGGCCAAAGCTGATCCGCGCTCCCTGCATGTCTGTGACTTCTAGCCCGAGGGCCTTCTTGCCCAACGTGGCCTGCCAGGTCGAGCTTTCAAGCAGCGCGTAATACGCCCAGTGAAGAAGCTGTTTTACAACAAAGGCACGGAAGATAAACCCGTGTCCGAAGAACATGTCAGGTGAAGGCGGTCCGCCATGCAACAACGTGTGGAGGTTGATAAGCCCAAAGCCGGAAATTGGGGCGGTAAGGACGCCTCCGCCGACTCCCAGCACAATCGCGTCTATGAACCAGGCCACAAAACGGAGCCAAAACCCTGCATATGCAACAGTAACGGGTCGTGGCTGCAGCACAGCGCAACCGATCAGGTCGGTGGGAGGGGCTACGGGAGCGCCAGCATACGCGGGAACCGCTTGGCCGACCACCGGTTGAGGCGTAACTCGTGGGGCAGCTGCCGGCATGGGCTGCCCGCAGGTACTGCAGAACTGGGCGCCTTCTCCAACGTTTGCGCCGCATCTCGAGCAGAAAGGCATCGACCCTCCGGCGCGGTTGAAAGGGAACGCGCGTGTCAACGGGAAGGAATCCGCGAATCGTAGCGAAGGCGAAACCGCAACGTCAATCGGTATTCGTCAAGCGCGTTCTGAAATGAAACCGAAGCGAGCGTCAGGCGAGGCAGAATTTTCGTTCGGTTGAAATGCGAGAAAAGGCCGTTTTAAAAGGGGGTTCCGACGATATCCACACGTAACGGATTTTCCACAGATGAATACCAAAAAAATATTCTAAATATGCTTGACGAACTCCGGGAATCTGATACTATCGGTGAATGTCGGCACACGCTTGTGAAAGCGATGTGCGCACTGACAGACCGGGTTTGCCGCTCATCCAGAGGTGAGATTGGTAGAGTCTACCGGGTAGGCACAAATCGAGCTTCGAGCACTTCCGTCCTAGGGCCACGGCACCAAAAGGCCCGCAGTAAAGACGGATTCGCCCGGCGCTTGATGCCGGGTTTTTTATTGCTCGCAACGTGGTTCCAAATTAGCGTTGCGCTCCCCTTGGCGGGGAGACGTTCCAGCCGGTACCTGTTGGCGGGAATGTTGCTCTTTGACAACTGATGGAAGCTGGCATACACGCCTGCGAGTGTGTTTCCTCGTTTGGTGTGATAAACCGCAAATTTTTTGCTCGAGTGTAGCGCAATGTGGAAAGGCGAACTTGCCCCACGCGCGGTGCTGGAGCTCTGCATGAGTGATCATCCAGGGCCTGGCGATGGCGATGTGTTGGGTAAGTTTTATGGTTAAGCTACTAAGGGCGTACGGTGGATGCCTTGGCGCCAACAGACGAAGAAGGACGTGGCAAGCTGCGATAAGCCTCGGGGAGCCGCAAGCAGGCTTTGATC
>JBEKJW010000028.1:0-25935 GCA_050011035.1 Candidatus Acidiferrales bacterium | reverse complement strand
GACGGCTCGTTCGACATCTACTTCGCGCCGAAACCGCCAGCGGGCAAAGAGAACAACTGGCTGCAGACCGTGCCGGGAAAGAGCTGGTTCGTCATCCTGCGCATGTATGGCCCACTTGAACCGTGGTTGAACAAGACCTGGCGGCCGAGCGAAATAGAAGTGGTGAAGTAATTAGATACTTCTGGAAATAGAAGCGCAAGGAGCAATCCGATGTTCAGAACAGGTTCATGGTTAAGGCTGATAGTTCCGGTATGCCTTGTTGCGTACGCCGCGTTTCCGACCGTCACCCGGGCGCAAGCCCCGGTTTTCGAAATCACGCCGGTAGAAAGTTCGGTGACGTTTGAGGTGGACGCCTCGGTGGCGATAAAGGGCACGTTCAGCAAGTGGACTTCGACTCTGACGTTCACGTCGCCTGAACTTTCTTCAGGAGTTCTCGAGATCAAGATTCAGGCGGACAGCGTGGACACGGGTAGCGGCATGAAGAACGGCAAGCTGAAGAGCAAAGACTTCTTCAACGCAGATCAGGATCCATATATTACGTTCAAGTCTACGAAGATTGTGCAGACCGGCCCTGACACTTTTGAGGTCGATGGGGACTTCACAATCCGCGGCGTCACCAAGCAGGAAAAGCTTTCCCTGGTTGTCACGGGTGCGGGAACAGGGGCGGGTACCATCAAGGGCACAATGGCCTTCGACCGCAAGCAATACGGTATGAATAGCGGCATTCCATTCATCAAGATTGCTGATCGCGTCGAAGTGTCGGTCGATCTGACGGCAAAACGAGTGAGTGGACCGCCGGTGAAACTGAAGTAGCGCTTGAGGCGAAAATTTATGCGACATTGCGGCACGGAGAGATCGATGTTTTCTCGAATGAAATTTATAGCGGTGCTTCTCACCTTGTTGGTTTTGGCGTGCGGTCAGTCGTTGCACGCGCAGCAGAAGGGCCAGTACGTTCCCGGGCAATACGGACTCAATGCCGGCGCCATACCCGATCCGGGATTCACCTACGCCAACCTGACGTTAAATTACTCTGCGGGCCAGCTGAATAACTCAAACGGGAACGCGCTCCCTAACATCACTGGCACCTACTCATTCTGGGTAAACGAGAACCTTTTTTACTACGTGCCGAAGCATAAGTTTCTCGGGGCGTACTATTTCCCGTACGTTGTGTTGCCGTTCGCAAATGGTTCGCTCGTGGCTGCGATCGTGGGCACCAACCTCAGCGCCAATGGCGGCGGCCAAGGGCTGGCCGATATTTATGTGCAGCCCGTAAATCTGGGCTGGCACTTGAAGCATGCGGACGTGGCCGCCGGTTACGGCTTCACAGCACCGACCGGACGCTTTACGCCCGGAGCCTCGACAAACGTCGGGTCGGGATATTGGGGCAACGACTTCACCACGAACACGACTGTGTATCTGACGAAAAATAAAGCCACGACCGCCAACTTGGCGACCATATGGGAAATTCACGGACAGAAGGACGGAACGAACATCACGCCAGGGCAGGCCTTCACAGATGAATGGGGATTCGGCCAGATCCTGCCGCTCAAGAAGGATTTCACTCGGCTCTTGCAGATCGGCGCGATCGGTTATGACCAATGGCAAGTGACCGGGAACAGCGGGACGACGCAGGGCTTCCCATATTACTCAGGGCATGCAGTGGGGTTTCAGACGAATTTTATTTTGCCGGTCAAAGCGTTCAATGCCTTTTTCAAATTTGAGGATGAATTTACGGCCAAGGCGCGCCCCGAAGGCCGCGTCATCGTGTTTGGTTTTTCTTGGACTTTGCGGATTCCGAAGCCGCAGCCGCCTCCAGCACCGGCCTCCGCGCCAGCGCCGAAATCCTAGGAGTGGGTTCCGGCGGACGTTTGCTCGGGCTTGCTGATTGGGTCGCGAATTCTTCGCCCTGGAGTGACACCATGCCATTTTGCCCTCCGGCGCATGCGGCATACCCGCGCGCGTGCGTTTTGTTTCTACTCGTACTTAGCCTCTGCGACTGTCTTCACGCGAAAACATTGCGCGGCGACGTGGTCGTCATGAAGAATGGCGACCGCTTCACGGGCGAAGTCAAACGGCTGCAGAGCGGCGTTCTCTACATCGAAACCGATTACTCCCCGAATAACCTCCAGGTCGAATGGGCTCAGGTTGCCAACGTGAAAAGCACCGCGAGGTATCTGATTACGCTTTCAAACGGGAAGCACGTGACGGGGAAGCTGGAAAAGCTCGCTGGAACCGAGGCGCAAGCCGAAGACGTAACAATCGAAAACGAAACCACCGAACTGCACGTTCCTCCGGCGGACGTGATCGACTTGGCCACTCAAAAGTCGTCATTCTGGCGGCAGCTGACGGGGAGCATCGATGCCGGGACGAGCTTTACGAGCGGCAACAGCCAGGTTGCGGTGAACACCGACATGAATGCCACGTACTCCACGCCCAAGTGGGTGGCTACCGGAGACTTGGGGACCTCGTTCGGGAACCAGTCCGGAGGAACAAAAACCAATCGGAACGATGCGTCTCTGGCCGGGCAATACTTTCTGGGACGCAACGCCTACCTGGGTGGCCTCCTGGATTTTCTGCACAGCAGCCAGCAGGATCTCGATCTTCGGACCACCGTCGGCGGAGGGTATGGGCGCTACTTAAGGCGGACCGGCACGTCACAATTCCGCTGGCTGGGCGGCATTGTGTACACGAAAGAAGCGTACACAAGCCTAACGAGCGCTGGCGACAGTAACGCCGAAGGATTGATCGGCCTCTCGTATGACTCTTACCGGTTCAAGGTGGGAGAGGTTCATTTGCAAGCGATGTGCTTTCCCGGGCTTTCCGATGCTGGCCGCATTCGTGCCACCACCAACAATTCGCTCGTGATCCGGCTCACCAACAATTTCCATCTCACCTTCTCGTTCTGGGACAACTACGACAGCCGGCCGCCGGTGGCAGCGAAGAACAACGAGCTGGGCCTGAGCTCGGCGATTGGGTGGGCCTTCTGATTGTTCGGAGCGATTATTGGGAGAGCCGAACGTTTGCGGCTTTGATGTACTGATTGCCGAAGCTCTCGATTACGTACTGGCCCTGCTTCTTGTCGAACTTGATTTTTGCCGCGGCCATGATTTGGCCCGTGCCTTCGCCTTTGGAATTCAGCTTGAACTGAATGAAGCCGAACGGGTAGTCCGTGCTTCGTCCGTTGTTATAGAGCTCGCGGAAGGACATGAGTCGTGTTGTGATAATGGTGATTGTGGTAACTCCGTCAGCGGTGCGTTTTCGCGCCACCGCGATTTGATTCCCCGTGGAGCCAACCGGCAGCACGCGACCCTTGTTCTCGTCCTGCAACGCGCTAACCAGCGCATCCTGTCCCTTGGCCTTCAGCAACTCGGCAAACTTTTGCACTTCGTCATCCGTGGTATAGGAGGTGATTCGCACATCGAAATTCATGGTCTTCGCGCCAACGCTGCCTCCGGTCCCAATTGCGACGGCCGAGTAGACTTCGGGCGATGACTTATCTTGTGTGGAAGCAGTCAAAGGAAAACAGGCCAGTAGAAGGGGAAGGAACACAAGCTTGCGCGACAATTTCATTTTCATTCGGCGTTCTCCTAAGGACTACGATCGCAACTCGGACGAGTGCTCCAATAGTACGCGGACCATGGACGATTTGCAGTCTTATAGAGCACACAACTGAATTCTGCTTAGCGACACCGAGCTGCTTTGACAGCCTTGCTGTAGCGAACATCTACATGCACACGTTGCCAGAAAATGAACGCGACGCCGAGCTCGCCATCGAACGGACGATTCGTGGCGATTTGTTCCCAATCCGGGGAACACGAACAACCAGGCGGCATTAAACTGAACTGTGGAGTACAGCGAAGATGGCGTAACGAAAAGAAAAAAGGGCGCTTCGAGGTTTAGCCTCTAAGCACCCAATGGTTGCGGGGGTTGGATTTGAACCAACGACCTCCGGGTTATGAGCCCGACGAGCTACCAGGCTGCTCCACCCCGCAAACAAATCATACCGGAAGCACGGGGTAGCGTCAAACTCACCGCACGATGAACGAAAAAGAAATTTTCGCAGAAATTCGCGACGAAACGAAAAGGGCACGGCGCACCAAGCACATGCCTCGACGCCGCGCAGCTTTCTCGCTACGAACGCAACGAACTCCGGGCGTCTACTTCGGCTTATTCGTCGTCGTATCGGCCGCAGCAACGCCCTTCGCCGCATCCGCCGTAGCCGTCGCGGTGTCCAGCCTCAAAAATCGCGCCGCATTGTTGTAGAGAATGTCGCGCTTCTGCTCCGCCGTCAGGTAGTCCGCGTTCTGAATCACGCTGATCGAGTACGCCATCAGCCCCGGCCAGATCAGTTGGTCCGTGCCAAACATCACGCGATCCTCGAACCCTGCATTTACCAGCCGCCCGATATATCGATTCACTTCCTTCAGCGGGTAGCTCCAGATCAATCCCGCCACGTCCACGTACACGTGCGAGTTCGCCTGCAGCAGCGTCAGCATGTTGTCGATCATCGGATAGCCCGCATGCATCACCTGCACGCGCAACTTCGGATGCTTGGCCAGCAATCCTTCAAGCAGCAGGGGATCGCCCATCGACCCGCGGAATTTCGGCGTCGTCACGTTCGCGCGCCCCGACCCGCCGGTGCCCATGTGAATCGCCACTGGCACGTCCAACTCCTCCGCCAGCGCGAAATATTGGTCGACGCTCGGATCGCTCGGCGAAATCCCTTCGTACTGCAGTCCAATTTCGCCCATCACTTTGAATCCGCCGTCAGTGAAATCCTTGCGCAACTCGTCGATCGCCACCCGCCCGCCCGGCTGTATCCCGCCCGCCGTAAAACTCGTGCCCGGGATCACGCGATTCGGTGCCGCGTCCTTCCATTTCTGCACGCCTTTCGGATCGCCAAACACCACCGCCGTCACGTTCAGCCGCTCCATCTCCGCCACGACGTCCTTGATGTATTCGCCCTTCGCTGAGGGATATAGCTTCGGCGTGCACTGCTCCTGCACCCAGCCCCACGGCGCTTCTTTCGTCGCCGGATCGGACGCGATAAACTTCGACGTGTTCGGGCACATCGGCCCCGTCGGAAACGACTCGTCCATCGCGTGCACGTGGACGTCGAGCACCGGCGGCTTGTCGTTCGGCGTGTTCTGGCTCATTGCAACCGGCGCGACGGCCAACGCAAACACACCCACCAGCCCGCCAATCATCAGTGGCAACGCAGACTTCGTAGTTCGCAGCGGCATCGGGTCTCCCTGTAATCACGCAATGTGCGCGCCCCTCGGCTCAAGCAAGCCAGGCGCACCAAATCTCAACTGGGTGCGCAGAGCTTCGCCCAGACGAGCGAGCCTGTCAAGGCGCCCACGTCAGCCTGAGAAATGTTCTTGGTTTTGTTTTACCGGAAAGATTCACCAGCTGCTGTAGGCAGTGTTCTCGAACATGGAAACTTCGTCCGACGACGAATGAACCCCGGAAATTCCGTTGCATGTCTGCTCGGGGCTGATCGAAATGTCGTCTTCCGTCGTGACCCAATCCTTTTGTCTTGTCATCGGATCTTCGGGAATTCCTCCGATATAGTTGTTCGTCACCAGGTCATCCAACGACGAAGGCCCGCACTCTTTATCGCGCGTGTAGTCGTCGATCGCTATGCGCAATGTGTGTAGGTCAGAGTGCAGCGCAACCTCGCGCGCGCGAGTCACCGACCGCTGGTATTGGCCGGCAGCGATCGTCGCCAGAATCACGACGATGGCGATCACCACCATCATTTCCAGAAGCGTGAATCCACTCTCGCGTCTGGTTTCGGATTTTCGCTGTGTGCGCATGGTTTTGTCCCGCTTACCAGTCCGAATATTTCGTCCCATCAAGCGCTGTTCCGCTCGACTTGGAAAACACGTCGAATACGTTGCTTCCGCCCCATGAACTCGAGTCCGGATCGTCCTGCACGGACCGCATGCCCCAATCTTTCGACTTCGTCATTGGGTCCATTGGAATTTCCCGCAGGAATCGCACTCGCTTGTCCGGCGCGCCGGTCAGCTGCTGCGGCTTCACAAGGCTGTCGAGGTCGGGAGGGTAACCTTCGGTTCCAGCCGCCACTTTGATCTTGCCCGCGTCCGCTGCGTCCTTATAACGGTCGATCGCGTCGCGCATCTGCCGCAGGTCGTAGCGAAGCTGTTCTTCTTTTCTACGCTTCACCGTGTTCCGAGCGAGAGGAATCGCTACCGTCGCCAGCACCAGCAAAATCGCGCACGCCACTACCAGTTCCAGCAGCGTCAAGCCCGCATCGCGCCGCCGCGAACGCGCACCTGTGCGCACTCGTCTTGCGGAAGGGAATAGACTCAACGCTTTTGGCGAGATGCGCAGCATCGCCATTAGTGCACCTGGACTGTGGCTTCGCCCGAAACGATTGGAATTGTCTGCTGCTGCGAATTCCGCGCGTTCACCTGCAGCACTTGCAAGTGCGCTGTGCCCGGTGCCACCGCACGCACCACGAATCCCAGAATCGTGCCCGTGCCATTGACGCCCGGCGTATTCGGTTGCCGCGTCGCGGACACGACCACTTCACCCTTCTGCTGGTCCACGCGCTGCACGATCGCGATGTTCTGCGCCCCGCCCGAAAGGAATCCGCCGTCGCGCACCTCTTCCACTTGGATCACCGCCGGGTCGTAGTGCACCAGTAGCGGAATCGTGTAGAGGTCCGTCACGTTCGAAATCGCCAAGCCGACCGTCGTCGAATCGCCCGGCTTCAGCACGGTCGTATTCGGTTCGAAGTGCAGTTGCACAGCGGCATCGGGCGCTGACGCTGCGGCCGCTTGCGCCGGAGTCGCAAGCGACGTCGGCGAAACGCCTGCACCCGGCGCTCTCCCGGCACCCGTGCCGGGAGCAGGCTGCGCCGGCGCCGTCACAGGCTGCGGCGCAGCAGCTTCGCGATACACCTTCACGTTCGAATCCGTGCCCGCGCCGATCACTTCCAGGTTCTGCGCGCTGATCGAAGGGAACCGCAGAATGTGCGGCGTCAGCACGATGATCGTTTCGTCTTCTTCGATTTCCTTGCTGTTGTCGGAGAACATGTACCGCAGCGCCGGAATTTCGCCCAGGCCGGGGATTCCATTGATGTTCTTCGTGTCCGTGCGCTCGATCAATCCGCCCAGGATGCTCGCCTCGTCCTGCTTCAAGCGGATGTCGTGCTCGATCTTCTTTTGTCCGATCACCGGCTGGTTGATGCCGCCGATGTTGCTCGTGCCCGTAATCTGCGAAACGTCCACCACCACTTTCATGCTTACTTCGCCGTCCGGGTGCACCCGCGGCGTCACTTCCACGTTCACGCCCACGTCGATGTACTGAAATTGTGTATTCACCAACGGGTTCACTACGCCCGCGCCGCCGGTCGTTCCCACGCCAACGCCAGCCTGAAAGCTGCCCGTCGCCACCGGCACGCGCGAACCGATCTTCAGCGTCGCCTTCTGCCCGTCCGTCACGCGGACTTCCGGATCCTGAATGATCTTCGTGCGGTCATCGGTCAGAATTGCGTTCGCCGTTGCGCCGGGAAGCGTCAAAGCCCAGTCTGCGCTCGAAAGTTTCTTCAAGTTGTTCAGTGTTACCTGCGGAATTGAAGTGGTCGTTGTGGTGCTTGTCGAACTGGACGAGCTGCTGCTCGACGTGCTGGGCTGAATCGAAGTTCGCGGCGTGAATGCCAATGAAACCGTTTGCCCCGGCAAAATACCGAGGTCGCGCAGGCGGTCCATGCTCGCCGTCATCACTTGCACGTGCACAAGAACTTCGGGCTTTGCTTTGTCGATGTCGCGAATGATCTTCGCCGCCACCGCCAACTTGTCCGGCGTGTCGCGAATCACAATCGCGTTCTGGGAGTTCACTTGCTGCAAGCGGTGCAGGTCCAGCAGCTGGCGCAGGCCGTTCACGATTTCCGTCAGGTCCTGCGGCGTCAGAGTATTCGAAAGATAGAAGGTCTGTACTTCTTCGTCTTCGAGGTCTTTGCGCTTCTGCGGCTGGTCCGGCGCCACGAAGATGACGTTCGGCGTGATCGCCTTCCAGAACGATTTCGTCTCCAGGCACACAGTTTCGAGCGCCTGTTCCAGCGTCACGTTCGGCAGCTCGGCAGTAATTCTTCGCGACGTGAAGTCCGGATCGAACACCACGCTCACGCCCGCCATCTTCGCGATCGTGTCAAACACCACTTTCGCGTCGTTCGTCATCTTCAGGTTGATCAGCTCGACTGAAATGGGCTTCAGTACCGGAGCTGTCGCCAGAATCTGCTCGTCTTGTGGTGGCGCCGTGTTCACGCTCGGGGAGTTCGCCTCTTCCCGCGACGTGATCGCGTCCGTCGTCCGCTTGACCATCTGGTCGGCCGCGACGTTCGACGGATCGAGCATCTGCGCCTTTTGAAATTCCGCCAACGCCAGCTGTAAATCGCCATTCTTGGTGGCTTGCTGACCCTTTTGCATGTGCCCCTGGCTCGCATCGAAGCGGGCTTGGGTCGCGCGCAGTTTGTACTCAGGATTGTTGGGATCGGCGCGGAGAGCGCGGTCAAAGTCGACCAGCGCGGAGTCGTAATCTTGAACCGACGAAGCCTTACGGCCGGCGTCGTAATCCGAATTTCCCTTCGGGCAGCCCGTCAGAATCAGGGCAGTACTCGCCACACACATTAGGACAGTCAGACGACGTAACAATGGTCCTCCGAAGGGGTCGGGGTCTTACTTCAAAAGTCTAGCATCCGCCGCTGCGAGCGGCAAGGAATCAGCCCTTTCGCCCGGTTAGACGCGCCAAAACGCGAAGTGCTTACCTCAAAATCATTACTGTGCCGTAAAAACACAAACCGGAACCCGGAAATGTGCGGGAATCTGCGACTTGCGGCGGATTGAGCGCGGCGGCTATCATGTAGCTCATCGTGAAAAAGAAGTACGACAAATCTCAACACGAAGGCGTGAAGATTGTTTCGCAAAATCGCTCCGCCGGTTACAACTACGAGCTCCTCGACCATTTCGAAGCCGGCATGGTACTCGTCGGTACCGAGGTGAAAAGCCTCCGCGAAGGCAAAGGTTCGATTCGCGAGGCCTACGCCGAGTCCAAGGGCAGCGAAATGTGGCTCGTCAACTGCCACATTCCCGAGTACTTGCCCGGCGGCTTCCGCAATCACGACCCGCTTCGCCGCCGGAAGCTCCTCCTGAATCGCCGCGAAATCACGAAGCTCTCAACTCAAACAGCAGAGAAGGGCATGACCATCATTCCGACCCGCATTTATTTCCGGGACGGCATCGCGAAATGTGAACTCTCGGTGGCCAGGGGCAAGAAATTCCACGACCGCCGCGAATCCGAGAAACGTAAAGAAGCCAAACGGGAAGTCGACGAAGCGATCGCTCGCTCTCGCCGGCGCTGAGGACGAAACGAACACATGCAGATCCAATTGGAAACCCAGCCGTACTCTTCGATTCAAGCCGATGCACTCGTAACTTACATTTTCGATAAGGATGACAAAGTTGAAGGCGTCGTCGCCGACCTGAATCAGGCGATGGACGATCGCCTCGCGACGCTGGCCGCCACTGGAGAAATCACCGGCAAGCCGCTCTCGCTCACGTTCATTCACTTTCCGCAAGGTCTCGAAGCTAAGCGGCTCTTGATCGTCGGAGCAGGGAAGTCCGACAAGTTCGCTGTTACTGACCTCCGCAAAATCGCCGGCACCGCACTCCGCTATCTGAAAAATCTCGGCGCGAGGAAAATCGTCTTCCTCGCGCGTGAAGGCCAGGGCGGTCCCAGCGCCGTCGAAGCCGTCACCGAAGGCCTCGTCATCGCCGACTTCGAGTCCGACAAGTACAAGACCGACAAGAAGGAAAAAGACAAAAAGGAAATTCAGTCCGTCGCACTCGCCGGTTTCGACTCCTCCGACGACGCCCAAAAAGCCCTAGAAGACGGCCGCGTCATCGGCGAATCCATGAACTTCGCACGCGACCTCATCAACGAGCCGTCGAACCGCCTCACTCCGCGCATCCTCGCCGCAAAAGCCGAAGCCATGGCCAAAGAAGTCGGCCTCGGCATCGAGATCCTCGACGAGCGCAAAATTTCCGAACTGAAGATGGGCGCGCTCATCGGCGTCGCCCAGGGCAGCATCGAGCCGCCGCGCGTGATCGTCATTCGTTACACGCCCGAAAACGCCAGGCCCAACACGCCCGTCCTCGGCCTCGTCGGAAAAGCCGTCACCTTCGATACCGGTGGCATCTCCATCAAGCCCGCCGACAACATGGAGAAAATGAAGTACGACATGGGCGGCGGCGCCACCATGCTCGGCACCATGCGCGCACTCGCATACCTCAAGCCGGCCATCCCCGTGATCGCCGTGATTCCCGCCACCGAAAATATGCCCGGTGGCCGCGCGCAGAAGCCCGGCGACGTTCAGGTCGCCATGTCCGGCAAGACCATCGAAGTCATCAACACCGACGCCGAAGGCCGCCTCATTCTCGCCGACGGAGTTTTCTACGCCCGCAAGCTCGGCGCCACGCACCTCATCGACGCCGCCACACTCACCGGAGCCATCCAAGTCGCCCTTGCGCACATTCACACCGGCGCATTTGGTACGCCGCGCGAGTATCTCGACCAATTCCTCGACTCCACCAAAGCCGTAGGCGAAAAGATGTGGCCGATGCCTATCGACGACGAGTATCGCGAGATGATCAAGAGCGACATCGCCGACATCCGCAACACCGGCACCGGAAAAGGCGGCGGCGCAATCACCGGCGCATGGTTCATCAAGGAATTCGTCGACGACACGCCGTGGATCCATCTCGACATCGCCGCAACCACCTGGGCCGACAACGGCCGCCCCTGGCTGGCCAAAGGCCCAACGGGCGTCGCAATTCCGTCGCTCGTTGATTTCGCGATGAAGCTCTAGCTGATTCGCTTTATACGAGTTCGCCAAAAAGAAATCCGCGGCTCGCCGTCATCGGCCAGCCGCGGATTTTTGTTTCCTCGGATCTTTCGCGTGCGCTACATCTTGTCCGGCGCCGTAATACCCAGTAGCCCCAGCGTCGTCACCAGCTGCTCCCGCACCAACGCCGTCACCAGCATCAAAAACGCCCGCTTCTTCGCATCCTGCTCCTTCAAAATCGGATGCTTGTGGTAGAAAACGTTGAACAGCTGCGCCAGCTCAAATGCAAACCGCGTCAGCACTGACGGCTCCTGCGAGTTGATCGCCAGTTCCACGCGCGCACCGAGCGATCCCGCCAGCACCACCAAGTCCCAAATATTGTCGAACTCCGGCGCCGCCAAAAACGCCGAAGCATCGAGCGTCCCCGCACGTAGCGCCGCCATGTTCGTAGCATTCTCTGCCGCGATGGCCGGATCCTGCTCCGCGCCCTTCCGCAAAATTCCGTTGATGCGCACCACGGCATACTGCGCGTACGGCCCCGTCTCACCCTCAAAACTCAGCGCATCTTTAAAATCAAACGCAATCACAGTGTTCCGCGTGAAACGCAGCAAGAAGTATCGAATCGCTCCGATCGCCACCGCATGCGCAATCGCCACACGCTCCGGTTCCGGCAAATCCGGATTCCGATCCTCCACTTCCTTCCGCGCGCTCTCTTCCAGCCGGTCCAGCAAATCGTCCGCCTTCACGCCCTGGCCCCTGCGCCCGCTCACTTCGATGTACGGTCGCTTCGCATCCTCCGGCGGAATTTCGTAGCCTAGCTCCATCGCGCAGCGCGGCGTCAACGCCACCACGTTGTACGCAAAATGTTTCAAATGATCCGCCGCCTCGCCATATCCCAGCGCGCGCAAACCCGCCACCACCACCTGCTGCGGATACGTCTGCCGCGAATCAATCACGTTGTAAACTTCGCTCGCGTGCCCGAACGCCACCGGCGGCCTCTCCCCCGGTGTCGCGCTCGTCACCCACACTTCGCGCCCGTTCCACTGCTTCATAAATGGCTTGTAGTAGAAGTCGCGATTCAGCAGCCCGAACTTCCACAGGTGATACGCGATGTCCTTGCCGACGTAAGTCACCGTGCCCGTCGACCGCACGATAATCTTCGCTTCTGCCTCTTCCGGATTTTCTTCCTTCGCAGCCGCGTCCGCGGCACCGTTGCCAGCAGCCTCCGTCTTATCCGACGGTAGCTTCATGATCCAGCAGCCCGCGTTCTTGCCGGACGTCGCCATCTCAATCGCGCCGCGCGCCTTCAACATCTCAAACGCTGCATCCCAAAATTTCAGGTGCAGAATTTCGCTTTCCTGTGAAAGCAAGTCGTAATCGATCCCTAGCCGCCCCACGGTATTTAGCTGGCAAACGACGATTGCGTTCGACACCACTTCCGCCACGCGCGCCGCTTCGCCATGATCCTCTTCGATGTCCTTCAGCGTCTGGCTGCGCAGCGTGAGCCGGGTCTTGTCGTCCGCCAGCCAATTCGTCACCCGCGCGTACAAATCCCAGCACAGGTAATCGAACTTCGGCGCGGCGGCCAACGCTTTCACTTCGTCCAGCGATTTCTTCTCGATGTGCAGGAATCCGAGCACCACGTCCGCGACCTGCACGCCCGTGTTGTCGATGTAGTTCTGCACTTCCACGCGCCGGCCCGCATGGCGCAACACACGCACAAATGTGTCGCCCAGCACCGCGTTTCGCAGGTGCCCGATGTGCGCCGCTTTGTTCGGATTGATGCTCGTGTGCTCCACCATCGTCTTCGGCGCGTCGGCGCCGGCGGCCACCGCCTCGCGCCCGGTTTCTGCCACCGCCGCCCGCAAAAACGCCGCGCGATCGAAAAACGCATTCAAGTACCCGCCGCCTGCCACTTCCAGCCGCGCAATCCCCGCGGGCGGTGCGAAATTCGCCGCCAACTCCTGCGCGATCGCCCGCGGCGCCTTCTTCAGCCGCTTGGCCAGCTCAAATGACACCGGCGACGCCAGGTCGCCCATTACAAGCTTGGGCGGTCGCTCAGACACCACCGGCACCTCGACCTGGTACGCCGCACGGATGTGCGCCGCCAGCGCTTCCCGAAACCTCGTCTCAACAGCTTTGTACACAGTGCTCCTTCGCTTCGAATTGACACAAAATTATAGGTGCGCCGCCCAACCCGGTCAAAGCCGCATCCTCGGCGCTGGCCGTCTCACGCCGCCAAGCCCAACTTCCCATTTTGAAACTCGATTTAGTAGTTTACATAAGCAGTGCCTTTGTGGTAACGTAGCTATGGCCGCCCATTGAGGCTGCTTATCGACCGCACATGGTCAGCTTGCGCCGCCCTCTTGGCGCCGGACGCATACCCACCGGCAAAACTTCGTACCTCGTCCCCAACTTCTGCTTCCCAGTTGCAAGTCAGTTGATAATTTCTAATCGGAGTGCCTGCCGATTAGAAACGCACCTAACTTCCATGCTTCCAACAAAACTTCCCGTTCTAATCGACACAAATGTAGCCACCACTTTGACTACCTCATCCCCACCTGGTCGAGAATTGACACTCCCGAGCGCGCAAACTACTATCGTTTTCCTTCGTTTGCGGTGACGGTCGCCCAGAGTGCACGTGAGCGGCTGAATCCCAACGGCATCTAAACCATATGACGCGCACACGAACAGCCTATTTCGATTGTTTCTCAGGGATTAGCGGAGATATGGTGCTCGGCGCCCTGGTGGATGCCGGCGTCGACCTCGGCGCCATCGAAACCGAGCTGCGCCGCCTTGGGCTCGAAGGCTGGTCGATCTCCGCCGAGAAGGTGAAGCGCGGAGCTATCGCCGCCACGCACGTAAAAGTGGAGACGTCCGAAGGCCATCACCACCGCGGTCTCTCGATCATTCTGGCACGCATTGAAAAAGCGCAACTTGCGCCCCGTGCGGCCGAGCGCGCCACGCGCATCTTCACGCGTCTCGCTGAAGCCGAAGCCAAAGTCCACGCCATGCCCGTAGAGAAAGTCCACTTTCACGAAGTGGGCGCGGTCGATTCGATCGTCGATATTGTGGGCGCGTGCGTCGGCTTCGAGCTACTCGGCCTCGACGACTTCGTTTGTTCGGCGATGGACGTCGGCGGTGGCACGGTAATGACCGCACACGGCCTGCTGCCCGTTCCTGCTCCCGCCACAACGGAACTGCTCGCCGGCGTTCCGGTTCACACCAGCGGCGTTAAGAAAGAACTTGTGACCCCAACGGGCGCCGCCATCGCCACCACTCTTGCCGCAACTTACGGGCAAGTTCCGGCGATGACCATGAAATCCGTCGGCTACGGCGCAGGCACCACCGACCTGAAAGAAAAAGCCAACGTCCTCCGCATTCTGATCGGCGAGCGCGACGGCGCGACGATCGGCGACTCGAGCGCGGGCTGGGATTTGCCGGTGAGCGTGATCGAAGCGAACTTGGACGACATGAACCCGCAGCTCTACGGCTACTTCGCAGAAAAGGCTCTGGCGGCCGGAGCGCTCGACGTTTGGTCTACTCCGGTTCTGATGAAAAAAACGCGGCCCGGCATCGTGGTGACGATCTTGTGCGAGCCGTCAAACACTCAGCGCATGATGGATCTGCTCTTTCACGAGACGACCACCATCGGCGTTCGCACGCACCAGGCGCAGCGTAAAATTCTCGACCGCGAATTCGTCCGCGTCGCGACGGAATGGGGCGACGTCCGAATGAAAGTCTCGCGCCTCGCGGGAGCCATCGTAAACGCCGCGCCCGAATTTGAAGACTGCAAGAAAATTGCCGAATCGAACGGCGTGCCACTCAAGTCCGTAATCGCCGCCGCATCGTTCGAATTTCAAAAGCGCTTTGAAGGCGTAAAAACCAGTTAGGAATTCATGACCGACGAACACAAAAAGTATTACCTCACCACGCCGATCTACTACGCGAACTCGCGCCCGCACGTAGGTTCCGCTTACACAACGATCGTTTGCGATGCGATCGCGCGTTTCAAGCGCATGTGCGGATTCGAAGTCGCGTATCTCACAGGCACCGACGAGCATGGTGTGAATATCGAACGCGCCGCAGAAGCCAAAGGCGTGACGCCCCAGAGGCTCGTCGATCAGAACGAAGCGATCTTTCGCGACCTCTGGAAGCTCCTCGGAATCTCGATCACCGACTTCATCCGCACCACTTCGCCGGAGCACGAGCGCGCCGTTCAGACTCTCGTCCGGCGCACCATCAAGCGCACGCCCGAGGCGATCTACAAGAGGCGCTACGAAGGCCGATACTGCATCTACGACAACGCCTACGTCAGCGACACGCCCGAACCGGCCAAGTGCCAGATCTGCGGCCGGGACGCCGAGCTGATTTCCGAAGAGAATTATTTCTTCCGCCTCTCGGCGTACGGCGACAAGCTGCTCGACCTTTATAAGCAGCACCCCAAATTCGTCGAGCCGGATTTCCGGATGAACGAGGTCCGCGCGTTCGTCGAAGCGGGCTTGAAAGACCTTTCGATCAGCCGCCAGTCGATCAAGTGGGGCATTCCTTGGCCCGACGATCCGGATCACGTCTTCTACGTATGGTATGACGCGCTAACCAGCTACATGACGGGCATCGGCTACGGCGAAGGCGCCGACGGAGAGGGGAGCGCGAAGTTCAAAAAATTCTGGCCCGCGAACCTGCACATGATCGGCAAGGAAATCATCCGATTCCACGCCGTCTACTGGCCTGCGTTTTTGATGGCGGCCGGGCTGCCGCTCCCCGAAAAAATCTTCGCGCACGGCTGGCTGCTCTTCGAGCAGGAGAAGATGAGCAAGTCGAAGGGCAACGTCGCGTATCCCGAGCCAATCGTAAAAGCGCTCGGCAACGACGCGCTGCGCTACTACCTGATGCGCGAAGTTGTGTTCGGCCAGGACGGTAATTTTTCGCGCGACGCGCTCATCACGCGCTACAACGCCGACCTTGCGAACGGTCTCGGCAATCTCTGTAGCCGCACGCTGACCATGATCGAAAATTACTGCGGTGGCGTGGTGCCTGAGCCGACTCCGGCGCCCCAGCGGCTTTTTGAAGTTACATCCGGTGCGTTCCACGGCATGATCCGGCACTCCTACGAGAACTTCGAATTTTCCGAAGCGCTCACGCAAATCTGGGCACTCGTGGCGCTGTCCGATAAGTTTCTAGCCAGTGAAAAGCCTTGGACGCTGGCGAATGACCCGGCGCAGAAAGCTCGCCTCGAACAAATTCTTTACGGCGTAGCCGAGTCGGTACGCGTGCTTTCGATCCTCGCGCATCCGGTGATTCCCGAAGCGACGCAGAAAATCTGGGAGCAGCTCGGCCAGCCGGGCAGGATCGAAGACCAGCGAATCGACAAGGTCGAGTGGGGCGCGCTCAAAGGCGGCACGCGGATCGGGAAAATCGAAGCCGTATTCCCGCGCGCGGAGAAAAATCAAATTCTGGAGAAAATCGAAGCCATGGAAAACGAGATTCGGAATCCTGGAAGTGCAAGCGCGCCGGCTGGTGCAACGGAAGCGGACGTGCCGAAGCCGTCTGCCGCTCCAGCGCCCGCACCGGCGGGTACGGCGCTTCCCGATGGAAAGATCAGCATTGATGATTTCGCAAAGATCGAGCTGAAGGTAGGCCTGGTGAAATCCGCGGAGCGCCTGGAAAAGGCAGACAAGCTGCTGAAGTTACTCGTTGATATTGGCGACGAGGTCCGGCAAGTGCTGGCGGGCATCGCGATGGGCTACGCGCCCGAGGAACTCGTAGGCCGCAAAGTGGTGATCGTAACGAACCTGGCTCCACGCAAGATGCGCGGGCTGGAATCGAACGGCATGCTCCTGGCCGCTTCCGCCGGCCCGGACGGCAAGCCCGTCCTCTGCACCTTCGCCGAGGACATCCCCGTCGGCTCCAAAGTGAAGTAGTCGGAGCGAATCCCTGAAAACGTAAGCGCGGGAAAGAAGGGAGTTGACGATCGCGGCTATTACTACTACATTGTGACGGTAATGGGGCGGGAGACGGCTGAACGGGGGAGGGAACCATGAGACAACTTAGCCTAGCTACTGTCTTAGCGATTGCGATGTCATTCGTGGGCGTTGCGCGCGCTGCAGAGACGCCAAGCCGCGTCGTCGACCGAACCATCGAGTCGAAAAACTTCGCAACCAGCAACGTGGGAACGAACGCGTCGCGAAAGCTCGCCATCTACTTGCCGCCAGGTTACGACGACGCGGCCTCCACGCGTTACCCAGTCATCTATTTCCTGCCGAGTCCGTTCGACGGGAGTTACCGCAATATTTTCGATGGCCACGCAGCGCAGGCGCTTTTCGATCGCGCGATCGCGTCAGGCGAAATCCGCAAATTCATCCTCGTCTCGGTGGATATGACCACGCCCATCGGATACTCCTGGGCCGCGAACTCGCCCGCAACAGGGAATTGGGAGGACTTTTTCGTCGGTGAAGTCGTCCCATACGTGGACTCGAATTTCCGCACGATCGCGAGCCGCGACTCGCGCGGCATCAGCGGCATCTTCATGGGTGGCCACGGCGCAATACGCCTCGCTATGAAGCATCCCGACATTTTCGGCGCGGTCTACGCGATGCATCCCGTGGGCACGGGTTCGGGACACCGGATCATGGACTCCATCCCGAACTTGGAACTCCTCGCGAACGCCAAGTCGATCGACGACGTGAAGACCGACGGTGCCGCAATGATCTTCCTGGGAATTTTTGAGGCATTTCTCCCCGACGCGGCAAAGCCGCCGCTTTACATCGACGTGCCGGCACACCATGACGCGTCTGGGCAGCTGATCATCGATGCAACCCTGACGGCAAAGCTGCGCAACAATTTTTTCCTGGAAGAAATGATCCCGCAGTACGCCGACAATCTGAAGTCGCTCCGTGCATTCAAATTCGACTGGGCCCGCAGCGATGGAAATCAGGATCACGTTTATTCGAACCAGGCGTACACGCACAAGCTGAACGAATTCGGAATCGTCCACGAGGCCGAGGAATACAACGGCGCGTGGGGCGAGCCGAATTGGGGCGACGACGGGCGAATCTACTTAGAAGTGCTGCCGTTTTTCGCGCGGCACTTGGTGTGGGAATCGGGCCGCTAGCCACGCCCGAAGACAGTCTAATGCGCCAGACCGTTCGTAAATTTCAGATGGAATGAAATGCGAATCTTTTAGGAGGCGCGCCCGCGCTCGCATACAATTTTCGTGTGAACAGGCCGGAACAAAAAGAACTGTCGAGGCTGAAAGCCGCATGAGAATCGTCGACTCACACGCGCACCTCGAATCCGAAGATTTCGACTCCGACCGCGCCGAAATGCTCGCCCGCGCGCGCGCCGAAGGCGTCGAAGCGATTCTCGCGATCGGCAGCGGTGGCTCCGGGCCGGACAATCTCGGTGCCGCGATTAACGTCGCGAAAGACTATGACTGGATTTACGCTTCCATCGGGATTCATCCGCAGCACGCGGCTGAGGCGCGCGAGGAGCACTACCCGCAGCTCGCGGAACTGGCCAAGAACCCGAAAGTGATTGCATGGGGCGAGATTGGACTCGACTATCACTGGCCGGAGCCGGCTCGCGACGTGCAGCATGACGTGTTTCGTCGTCAGATAGCCCTCGCGCGCGATGCGGTGCTGCCCATTGTCATTCACTGCCGCGATGCCTGGGATGACTGTCTCGCGATCCTCGAGACGGAATGGGCGCCTTTCGGTCTGGGAGGCATCCTGCACTGCTTCACCGGCACACTTGAGGACGCTCGGCGCGGCCTCGATATGGGTTTTATGGTTTCGTTTGCAGCCAACGTGACGTATCCCAAGATGCAGCACCTGCGCGACGTGGCGAAAGAGCTGCCCCTCGAGCGAATGCTAACCGAAACCGACTCGCCCTTCCTGCCGCCGCAAAAGCTCCGCGGAAAACGAAACGAGCCCGCCAACGTCGTCGAGGTAGCGCGGACGCTCGCGAGTGTGAGAAACTTGGGCAGCGACGAGGTTGCCGCGACCACTGCGGCGAATTTCCAACGATTTTTCAGGCTAGGTGCGGCTCATCCAGCCCTGGCAAGGTGAACCAAAGAGAATGGCCTTCGCCGTTCCCATCGCAAGAGGCATCTTCGACCTGGTCCGCGAGGATCTGGCGCTCGTCGAGCAGGAAATCGCGGCGCAGAACAGCGCGGCGATCGAGCCCGTCGCGGAAATCTCCAAATATTTGCGGGAAGGTGGGGGCAAGCGCTTGCGTCCGGCGCTGCTTTTGCTCGCCGCGGGAGCTTCCGGCTACCGCGGGCGCGGCGCGATTCGCCTCGGCGCCGTCGTAGAAATGATTCACAGCGCGACGTTGATTCACGACGACGTGATCGACGGCGCGGACACCCGTCGCGGCCGCCCGAGCGCCAATGCTCGCTGGGGCAATCACATGAGCGTTCTCGCCGGCGACTGGCTCTATATGCAATCGTTCGACGCGGCGCTTCGCGAGCGCAACTTCGCCGTCCTCGACATTCTGATTGAACTCACGCAGAGCATGGTCGAAGGCGAGCTGCTTCAACTGACGCGCCTCGGCCGCATCGATCTCACCGAAGCCGAAGCCACTGAACTCGCCTACCGCAAAACGGCCGGCCTCTTCAGCGGCTGCTCGCGCCTGGGCGCAGTCCTCGGCAATCAGCCCGAAAGCGTGGTCGAATCGCTGGCCGAGTACGGACGCAACGCAGGCCTCGCCTTTCAACTCGTCGACGACTTGCTCGATTTCACCGCCTCGCCCGAAAAACTCGGCAAGCCGGTGTTGAGCGACCTCAAAGAGGGAAAAGTTACCCTCCCGCTGATTTTCGCGCTGGCAATCTCGAACGGCCACGGCGACGCCCGCGGCCTCGTAGCTAAAGTCCTCGAGGAGCGCGGCTTCGAAAGCGTGCGCCCCGAGCAAATCACCAAGCTGGTGCGCGAAACCGGCGCCCTCGACCGGTCCGCCACGATGGCCCGCGAGTATGTCTGCCGCGCGAAAGAATGTTTACAGGTCCTCCCAGACACCGAGTACCGCCGCGCACTGATGGCCGTCCCCGATTTCATCCTCGAGCGCGAAAACTAAGGATCGCCGCCCGCCAGTTCCCAGCTCTTCCTTTCCGAGGCCCCGAATGAAAACTAAGCTCGCCGGCTTGATGGTTGTCTCATTTCTCGCGTCGACCGCATCGCTCGCCCAATCAACGCCTCCGCCGAACGACGCGAAGCCCGACTCCGTTGTCCGCGCGCGCGATCTCGGAATTCCTTTCACGGGTACGCCCGGTCGCTTCAACGCGATCACAGACGTCGCGGGAGTCCAAGTCGGCTACACCACTCTTATTGAAGGCAGCGGCAAGCTCGAAGTGGGCAAAGGCCCCGTACGCACGGGAGTGACCGCTGTCTTCCCCCGAGGCCGCGACAACAGCGATTCCGTTTTCGCCGGCACGTGGGACCTGAATGGCAACGGCGAGATGACCGGCATTCACTGGGTCACCGAGTCCGGATTTCTCGACGGCCCATTCATGATCACGAACACGCACAGCGTGGGCGTGGTCCGCGACGCCGTGATCGAATGGCAGATTCGCACCAAGCACCAGCCGGTTACCGACACCTACGGCCCGTTCTTTTTTTCACTCCCGGTTGTTGCGGAGACTGCCGACGTGCTGCTCAACGACATGAACGGTTTTCACGTCACGAAGGCCGACGCATGGCACGCGCTCGATTCCGCGAGGTCAGGACCGGTCGAGGAGGGCAACGTCGGCGGAGGCCCCGGCATGGTGTGCCACGGTTGGAAAGGCGGCACGGGCACAGCGTCGCGCGTGCTCCCGAAGAATCAGGGCGGGTACACGGTGGGAGTGCTGGTTCAGGCGAATCACGGCTCGCCGAATCGCCTGACCATCGCCGGTGTGCCCGTAGGCGAAACGCTGAAGCCGCATCTCGATTTCTCGAAGTGGATGCCCGAAGGCTCCGGCTCGATCATCGTGCTAATCGCGACGGATGCGCCGCTGCTTCCCACGCAGCTCACTCGCCTCGCAAAACGCGCTGCGCTCGGTGTGGGGCGCGTTGGCGGCCTCGGCGAGGATTCGTCAGGCGATCTGTTCCTTGCCTTTTCTACCGCGAATCCGCATGCTTCGTCCGCGAAGCCCGTCGCGTCGCTCGTGATGCTCAACGACGATGAAATCAATCCCTTGTTCGAAGCCGTCGTCGACGCCACCGAAGAAGCCATCGTCAACACGTTGATCGCCGCAAAGACCATGACCGGCGCCAACGACTTCACCGTCCCAGCCATTCCCCACGATCAGCTCGTAGAAATCCTGAAAGCGCACGGCCGAATCCTGGACGCCAAGCCGTAGCGACCGCCGCGATCCTTACGAAGGTCTGAAGTTTCAAATCAGCAGGTCGTGGCGTTACGCGCCATCCTCCAAGAACACCTTGGGCTTGGCGTCGAACATCGCCTTGTGATCGGCCATGCAGAAGTAATACGTCTTGCCTTGATAGACCGAGCTCAGCTTCGGATCCGGCACGACTTCCATATTGCAGACAGGGCACAGCGGATGCTCGGGCGTCGAGACGGGAACTTTGGCGTATTCCGCGTTTACGCCCGGATTCACCCAACCCTCTCCCTGGTACTCCATCTGAAACGCGGTCCACTTCGCGATGTCGCGCCCGTAATAACGTTCAACGACGCGCAGCGCAAGATCGATGCCTGACGAAAGTCCGCCCGCGGTCGCCAGGTTGCCATCCTCCACGAATCGCACTCCGCGTACGCAGTGAACGTCCGAAAACTGAACGGCAAACGTCTTGTAGGCGCTGTGATGCGTGGTTGCGGACTTGCCGGCGAGTAAGCCCGTTTCAGCCAGAATGAAAGAGCCGGTGCACACCGACATGGTCACGTCGGCGGTTTTCGCGGACGCGCGGATCCACTCGAGCATCGCCGGACTGCTTTCGTGTTGCGCCGGGATCACAATGACTTTCGGCGCCGGGGCGTTCTTAAACGAATAGTCCGGAACGATCTTCAGGCCGCCGCTGGCGTGGATCGGGTTGACGTCAGCCGCGACGGTGTAAAGCTCGAACGGTGCATCTTCGTGGCGCGGCACGTACGCTGACTCGAAGACTTCCCACGGCCCGCAGAAATCGATCACCACCGCGCCTTCCGAAAGCACGACGGCCACGGGAATGCTGCCGCTGGCCGGCGCCTTCAATGGGCTCGCCGACGGAGCGGTTTGATCAGAGGTCGAGGCGTTTGCAAATGCGGTTCCTGCGCTTGGCAAAAACGGGATAGCTCCGAGAAGACCGAGTGCGCTGGTTCCTTTCAGCAATTCTCTTCTGTTCATGGATTCCGCCTTTTGAAAATGGATTTTGGTGCGTCAATCACCAGGGAGTTTCCCGGCAAGACATGCTGCGAATTTCTTGAAAGTCGTTCCTGTCGCGCGACGCGACGCCGATTCGCGAGGCGCGGCTATGTTTCGAATGGCGTAATGCGAAAGAGTGGCGACTGCCCGAAGTGCGCGCACCCGTTGCGACGAAAAAGGGTGCGCCACCGGGAAAGGCTCAGATCACAAGTGGAAGCGGTAACGGAACTCGACGTAAATCTGTCGAGGGTCGTTGTAGTGGAACCCGCCAAAGGTGAGGCTGTTGTCGAGTTGCACTCGGCGGTTCCCGATGTTCAGCGCCGTCACCGACACGGTGTATTTCTCCTTGAACGACTTCCCGAGCATGGCGTCGAACGTGGTGTGTGCGGGCAGGTAAGGCCCCGGGTATTGGGACTGCGGAGTTCCGTACAACCCGTTCGTGAAGCCCGAGCCGTAATACATATTCACCGAGCCGATGGCATTCCAGGGCAGAGTGGCGTTGAAGCCGACGCTCAGCGTGTTGCGCTGATCGTGGTCGACAGGTGCCAAGCCGGGCGGAATGTCGAGCGGGCAACTTGTGGAGACGGGCGTGGGGCAGACTAAACCGCCGGTGATGGGGCTGGTAGCCTGCGCGATTTGATTGGCGTATGCCAGATGCGCCTGGCCGCGGTGCCACAGCCGGGGCGAGCGGACCGTGACTTCCCATCCCTGAATCAGCGCCGCGTCCCAAGTGATCGGCCAGAACAAATTTGATTCGCCGATGTTGTTGTGGTCGAGCCAGTTCGTGGCGCGCGTCTGGTAGTTGTCGCCATCGATGGTCCAGCCGTAGAAGGGAATCGTGACGCCGAATTGATGTTCGTTGTCACGCTCGCCGCGCAGCGGAGCAAAAGTGAGCGCCTGAGTCCCGGCCAACAACTGCAGTGAACCCGTCGCCGTCAGAATCGGCGGCGCCTGATAGTAGTCTCCGTAGAAAGCGCGGAAGACCCAATTGATCTTCGGCACACGAACCGCGACTCCGAAGCGCGGGTCTGTCGCGTTTTCGACGATTTGAGGAAGCGTCTCGTCCGCCGGGGAATAGAAATGCGTGTAGCGGACGCCGGCGATCAACGTGAGCCACGAAGTGACTTTGAATTTGTCGCTCAGAAATGCCTCGGCCACGCCGCCGGTCGCCTGTGCCGAAGACGGCGGAAAGTTCATGCAGTTCGGAGCGCAATCAGTGAACGTGTTGTCGAAGTAGTTGCTCTGATTTTGCGCGAAGCCGTAGAGACCTGCTTCCAGATTGTTCTTCCAGAAGTTCGCGGCGAGCGAAACCTGCGCGCCGGCGTAGTTGGCGGTTTGATCGACGTTCGTGACGACCGGCACGTCGTTGGGCGATGCGTTGTAGATCGCACGATTGTAGTGATAGAAGGGCGACACGTTGAGCAGCAGGTTCGGGCTGAACGTGTGCGTCCAGGTGAACGCAATGTAGCCGTCGCGTTCGGTGTCGTTGTCCCGCAATCCGTAGCTCGGATAGACCTGGTTGCCGATGGAGTTCGGATCGGGGTCGTACGGGATCTGGTAATAATCCTGCCGCAGTGAGGCGACCAACCGAAGCTGGTTGTTTGCATTGGGATTGAAGATCAGCGAACCGAAGCCGCCGTAGCCATTTTCGGCGTCGTGATACACCTGGCCAATCGGCGGCTGGAGGCCGTAGTTGCTGCGGTTTCCATTGAGGCTGAAGTAGTAGGCGAACTTCTCGGTGTGCCCGCCGAAGTTCACCTGATCGTTGGTTTGAAACCAGTTGCCCATGGTGACCACGAGTTCGCCTTCGTTGTTTCGCTCGAAACCGGTTCTCGGCACCAGGTTGAAAATTCCGTAGGTGCGATCGCCTTCGTCCGCTTCGTAGCTGCCGCGCTGGACTTCGAGGTAATCGATGTCCTTGGGATCGATCTGCGGAGCGAGATTCGAGGCGATGTTGGTGTTGGGAATCGGAACGCCGTCGATCTGCCACTGGAATTGGTGGCCGCCGCGCATGTGCAGCATGTCGTGAGTCACGTAGGCCGCCGGCGTGTAGTCTGTGATCATCTGCAATTCGTTGGTGCGATCCGCGCCGGGCGTAAGTTCGATGTCCTGGCGATCGACGAGCGTCGTCGGCGTCACCGAGTCGGTGCTCACGGTTTCGGCGGACGCTGACACGACGGCAGTGGATTTGACCGTCGCGATCGCCAGTTGGAAGTGAAGGACCTGAGACGTGTTCGACGTGACGGTGAGTGTCTGCTCGGATGTAGCGAAACCGGATTTGGTAACCGTGACCGAGTAATCGCCGATCGGTATCGCCTGGATCGTGAATTCGCCGTCGGCGTTGGTTTGCGTCGATTGCGTGTAATCGGAATTCACCGCTTTGAGTTGAATCGTTGCGTCCTGAATCGGCCGATGCTGCGGATCGTGAATGATGCCCGTGATGCGGCCATAGATCGTGGCGGAGAGCCGCATGGGCAGCGCCACCATCAAAAGCAATGCGAAAAGATAGACTGCGAGCTTGCGCACAAATGCCTCCCGGATTTTTATTTGAGTTGCGCTTCGCTGCTGGAGCTAGGCGCGGGGAGGCTGGAAGGGTGACGCGAGGAAACCGGACGGAGCGGAGACGTTCGATGCCGTGACGGTGGTGATGATGTCAATTGCGATGCGGATGGCGGCCAGATCAGACGGTTTGGTCGGAGCGATCGGCGCGAGCAGGCCGAAATTCATCGTGTGCGGCCGCGAGTGCATGGCGCAGTGGATGGCGCAGGCGCGTCCGGCTTCATCGGAAGCGTCGACGGTTGCGGCGTCAGGGTTGGCGTGAGTCTTCGCTTTGGCGGCGCTGGCGGAGTGGTGATGGCACTCGGGTTCTGTGCCTACAGTGGATTGCGCGGCGGCTGCGGGCGCCGCAGCTGGCGCCAGAGCTGACGTTGATGCGGGCAGGTGGTGATGCTGCGGCAGGCAGCACAGGCCGTTGCAATTTTGCATGTCGCCGGCGATGCCGCGGGCATACAGCGCGAACGGCGCGGCCAGTAGCGCGAGAACAAGAACCACGGCTTGAGCGCGGCGAAGCATCGCGCATGAGGATAGCACAGGGCTTAAGCGGGCGCGGCGCGGTTACCAAACTTTTACATCGTGGGTTCGCGTTGTGTACCGTCCGGCTTGTGGGTAGGCTCGACACATGCTGCCCTTCAAACTGATCTACACCGACAGGTACGATTTGAATCTCGGCGCGCACGTTTTCCCGTCGCAGAAGTACAGGATGGTGCACGACCGATTGCTGCGCGAGGGAATCGCTGACGCTGGCGATTTCCTTGCGCCGGAGGCAGCCAGCGACGAAGACATTCTGCGCGTTCATACCAAGGAGTACGTGAAGAAGCTGAAGACTGGCACGCTCTCGCACGCGGAGATCATGAAGCTCGAAGTGTCGTACTCGGAAGAACTGATCGAAGCCTGCTGGCTCGCGGCGGGAGGTTCGATTCTGGCGGGGCAACGCGCGTTGAAAGACGGCTTCGCGTCAAATATTGGCGGCGGTTTTCATCACGCTTATCCCGATCACGGAGAGGGATTCTGCGCGATTCACGATGTAGCGGTGGCGATCCGGCGGCTGCAGCACGATGGTGCGGTGAAACGCGCAATCGTGGTCGATACGGACGTGCACCACGGCAACGGCACCGCCGCGATTTTCGCCAAGGACGAGACGGTTTACACGCTTTCGATCCATCAGGAG
>JBEKJW010000027.1:0-26246 GCA_050011035.1 Candidatus Acidiferrales bacterium | reverse complement strand
CGACCGATGCGAGCGAAGACAACGCGAAGACAGCCAGGAACCGGCGAAGAACCACGGCGGCGCGAACGTTCAAATCCGTCCTCCTCGAGCGATCGAAACCGAAATGGGAATCGGCACGGCTCGTCACTTTGCGGCGACGAGAACGAGCTTGAAGCACAAGTACCGGCATGATATCACCACGGGCGAGCGCGTGAGAGCGAGACGGTGGAAACGTTTGCTCAAGAAATTTTGGAATCCGCCGATTTGCTACGCATTAAATTTTGTTTACGCGCGAATTTTCTTATACCTTTAAGGCTGTATTGCGCGTCTTATGTGTGTTGCTATCCTGCACAATGGAGGTCAACACGGCCATGTCTGACGCAAGTAACGCGAAGTTGCCAACGCACGAAGAAATTGCCGTACGCGCTTACGAAATTTTCGAGGAACGCGGTGCGATTCCCGGAGACGACGTGAGCCACTGGCTGGAAGCCGAAGCGGAATTGAGGCACGCGGCCGAAGCCCAAGCCGAAACCCACTCCAGACCTGAAGCCCGGATGATCGACAGCCCGATCGCAGCTCCTGCTGTTTCCGGCGGATTGCGGAGCCGCGCAACCGTTGCATAAACGTTCGGCGGCTCTGGCGGCGCGACCGGACCGGCATCCGGAAACGCGGCGCTCGTAAGTCCTTCCTGTTCACGAACGTGACGCTTTAGCGCGTCACTCACTGTGGTTTTGTCCATTTTCTTCCTGACGTCTTGCCGCGGCTTGTTGTTGACGGGGCCGATTTCCTTAAACTTCAGTTTCTATAAACTTCAGTGAAAATCGTGCGACGTGGTTTCCGCGCGGGTGAGCGAAAGCGCTTCGACGCGTTCGACCTTCACGGAAACCACGCCGTCTTGATTTTGAAGCGTGCCGTCGATCAGCAGAAACGGCTTGTGAATGATCGTGACGTGATACTCGTCGAAAAGATCCGGCGTGAGGATGGCGTTCGCGATTCCAGTCTCGTCTTCCATGCTGAGGAAGACGAACCCTTTCGCGGTGCCGGGGCGCTGGCGGCAAATTATGGCCCCGGCAACGCGCACACGCACGCCATCGGGCATACTTTGGAGTTCGCGCGCAGTGCGGGCGCCGGCGCGCCTTAGTTCTTCGCGGTGATAACCCATCGGGTGTAGGCCGACGGTGAGGCCGGTGCCGTGGAAGTCGGCGACGAGGCGCTCCTCGTCGGACATGCGTTGGAGCGGCGACTTCGCGGCGGGCGCGCTCGGCAGTTCCCCATCGAGCGGCAGCTCCGCGGTTGCGTGGGTGGTGAACTCCCCTTCCTCGATCGTTTCGAGCAGCGGTCCGGCGTTGCGCGCGGCGCGTTCGACTTGCCAGAGCGCATCCCGGCGGTGGAAGCCGTTGCGCCCTGTGATGAAATTCAGAGCCCCCACTTCGGCGAGGGCGCGCAACTCCTGCTTGCGGATCGAAGGCACGCGCAATTTCAGATCGTCTATCGATGTAAATGCGCCGCGTGCGCGTTCGTTCACGATGCACTCGCCGGGTTCCGCGCGCAGACCTTTCACGTAACGCAGTCCGAGCCGGACGCTGAAGCCTGGGTCACGTGGTTCGAGCTTGCAAAGCCAGTTTGAACAAGTCACGTCAATGGGCGTGACGCGGAGGCCGTGGCGCTGCGCATCCTTCACCAGCGTAGCGGGCTGATAGAAACCCATTGGTTGGTTATTGAGCATCGCCGCGGTGAACGCCGGCAAATAATGGCATTTGAAATAGGCGCTGGCGTAGGCGAGGAGCGCGAAGCTTGCGGCGTGCGATTCAGGGAAGCCGTACAGCGCGAACGACGTGATCGACTGGATGATTTTTTCCTGCGCGTCACCGACGATGCCGTTGCGATCCATGCCAGCGCGCAACTTCAATTCAACTTCCTTCATTCGTTTCTCGGAGCGCTTGAAGCCGAATGCGCGGCGCAAATCCTCCGCTTCGCCGCCGCTGAATCCAGCCGCGACCATGGCTATGCGCAAGAGCTGCTCTTGAAACAGCGGGACGCCGAGCGTTCGCGCAAGAATCGGCTCAAGCGACGGGTGCAGGCTGACGACCGGTTCGCGGCCCTGCCTGCGCTTCAAGTATGGGTTCACCATTTTTCCGACGATCGGGCCGGGGCGGATGATGGCGACCTGCACGACAATGTCGTAAAACTTCTTGGGCTTGAGACGCGGCAGGCAGGACATCTGAGCGCGGCTTTCGATTTGGAACATTCCAACCGTGTCGGCTTTCTGCAAAGTGTCGTAAACGGTTTTGTCGTCGGGCGGCAATTTTCCGAGGTCGATGTTTTCGCCATAATTGTCGCGGATGATCTGCAAAGACTCTTCGAGCACAGCCATCATGCCCAAGCCGAGCAGATCGATCTTCACGAGGCCCATGTCCGCGCAATCTTCTTTATCCCACTGCACCACCACGCGGCCGGGCATGGTGGCTGGTTCGAGCGGAACGACGGAATCGAGCATGCCCTGGCAGACGACCATGCCGCCGGAATGCTGACCGAGATGGCGCGGCAGATCCTGAAATTGCAGGCATAGCTCGAAAAATTTACGGATCTGCGGGTGATGCATGTCGAGCCCGGCATCGCGAAAGTGCCGGTCGAGAGTGTCCTTCGCATCCTTATATTCCCAGGCGTTCACGAGGCTGGTGAGGCGGCCGAGGGTTTCGGGATCGAATGAAAGCGCCTTGCCGATTTCGCGCGCCGCCGAGCGGCCACGATAGGTGATCACGTTGGCCGTCATCGCTGCGCCGAGTTTTCCGTAGCGTTCGTACACGTACTGAATGGCGCGCTCGCGCTGGTCGCCGCTGGGAAGATCGAGGTCGATGTCCGGCATTTCGCCGCGTTCCTGGGAGAGGAATCGCTCGAAAAGCAGATCCATGCCGACGGGATCAACAGCGGTGATGCCGAGCGCGTAGCAAACGGCGCTGTTGGCCGCAGAACCGCGGCCCTGGACGAGAATGTTGTGTTCGTTGCAGAAGCGAACCATGTCCCAAACGATCAGGAAGTAGCCTTCGAGTTTCAGATTAACGATGAGGGTAAGTTCGCGTTCGAGTTGCTCGTAAGCGCGTTGGTTGTGCGCGCCGTAGCGGCGGACCATGCCTTGCATAGTCAGCTTGCGCAGGAAAGTCGCCTCTGTGCCGCCATCCGGCACGGGATAACGCGGAAATTGGTAGCCGAGGTCGCTCAAAATAAATTTGAGCCGCGAGGAAAGCTGCTCGGTGTTGGCGATGGCTTCGGGAAGATCGGCGAACAGGCGCTCCATTTCGGCAGGCGTTTTCAAGTGTCGTTCGGAATTGCGCGCGAGCAGGCGGCCGGCCGTAGCGAGCGTGCGATGGTGGCGCAGGCAGGTGAAGACGTCGAGGACTTCGCGTTGCTCTTCGGTGGCATAGTTCACGCCGTTGGTGGCGAGGAGCGGCAGCTTCAGCTTGCGGGCGATTTCGACGGCGGCTTGGTTCCTGGTTTCCTCAGCGCGCGAAAGATGGCGCTGCAATTCGACGTACACGTTATCGCGGCCGAAAACTTCGCAGAGTTCGCGAACGGCTTCGACGCCTTGTGCGATTCCGCCGCGGCGCAGCGCGTGAGCGAGCGGGCCTTCTTCCCCGCCGGTGAGGCAAATCAGGCCTTCGGATTTTTCGGCCGCTTCGGCCGGCGTGATGTGGCCTTCTTCTTTCGCGGCGCGCAGCTTCATCTGCGTGACGAGGCGGCAGAGATTCTGATAACCGGTACGCGAAGCGACGAGGAGCGGAAAACGCCAGCCTTCGGGCGATGTAATTTCCGCGCCGATGTGGGCTTTCATTCCAATTTTGTCGGCGGCAAGGTGAAAACGCGGCGCGCCGTACACGCCGTCGCGATCGAGCAGGGCCATCGCACCCATTTGATGTGAGTGAGCGGCATCGATCAGGTGTTCCGGCAAAGCCGAGCCTTCGAGAAAACTGAAAGCGGAGCGGGCGTGGAGTTCGATATACATCAGTCGTACATTCCGCGGACGAACCAAGTTTGCGAAACCGAATCGAAACAGAAGCAATAGAGGCCGGTTGGCGCAATGGCCGCGTTCGATTTTTGAGCCGGTGCTGCGAAAGCGGTGGGTTGCGGCGTGTGCGTGGGATCGAAGCGGATGTCGAGATCCCATTCGTCCTGGCGCCACGCGTCTTCGCGCCACCAATCGCCGGAAGTGCGCCATGGGCCGGAAGCGGACATCACGTAACCGCGCAGGCCGCGAAAAAAAACGCGGGCCGGACTGCCGTAGCGCAGCTCGACGCGCGCCTGCAGAGAGGGGCGGAACACGCGAAACGCCGTGGTGGGCCGATACTGCTGCGATTCTGCTTCCGGCTGAACGACGCCATGCGAACGGCGCAGCGCGCGCGACGAGCGATCATTCGCAGGCGACGCGAAGTGGATCATTCGGAACGCGCCGGGGCGATGCGTGTCCACGACTTCGGCCGAGCCGACGTTCGGTTCGCCGACGAGCTTGGCGATGCGCGCGAGGACCAGCTCAAGCTTTTCTGGATCGGGTGAGCTGGGAACGAAAAGCCCCGTTTGTGCGAAGCGCTGCCGCGCGGGATCGGCGGCGAGCGCGATTTTTACGATCGAGCCCGGCGGTGGATCGGACTGCAGCTGCAAGCGCATCAATTTCAGAAGCAGCTTCGAATCGCGCATGGCGACGGGCAGCGTGAGCGTCTTGCAGTAGATTTTTTCGGTGGCCTTGCCGACGTGCGGCGCCATAACGCTGGGAACCGCTTCGTATTCGAACAGGTCGCCGAGGTCGAATCGCAGGTGAATCGCGGATGCCGAAAGCGAACGCGCCGCCAGACGCGCGCACAACTGATCGAGCAAGCGGCCGAGCAGGAACGAAATCGGCTCGAGGTCTTCCACCGCTTCGTCGAGTTCCATTTCTTCCTCGAAAAAAGTTTCGGCTTGCGCGAGCACGAGCGAACGTACGCTTGTGCCGCGCGCGTGTTCGTGCAGGCGAACGCCTTCCTGGCCGAGGCGTTCGGAAAGCTGCAAAGTGGGCAGCGCCGCAAGAGCCGCGCAGGTGCGGATGCCCCAGTTTTCGAGAGTTTCGCGCGCGTCTTCAGAGGGCAAAAGAACTTCGATAGGCAGGACGCCGAGGCGCGCCGCTTCCTCGCCCGGAGCAATCACGGTGATGCCCGCGAAGCCGCGCGCGGCGTGGATGGCTACTTCGAGATTCGCGGCGACGGCGATATGCGCGGATAGGTTCAGCGAAGCCGCACGGCGCACCATTTCGTTTGCGATATTTTCATGCGAACCAAGCAGCGCCTCCAGGCCGGCGAGATCCACAACAATTTCGTGCGGGGCATGATCTTCGATGCGCGGCGAAATCGACCAGCCCAAATCGAGCAGCGCCGCATGCGCAGCTTTTTCCAGGGCACGCGAGCGATCGTGAATCTCGATTCCAGTAAATTGCTCGGCCTGCGATTTCGACATGCCCGCCTGAATTCCCGCCGCGAACGCCACGGGATTCGCGGCCACGACTTTCACCAGCGGCGGCACACCATCCACCAACGCAATCGCGCGACCGCGAAGGTGCGCGCGCATCCGAACAACCGCCTGCACCGGAAAATCGGGGATGTGAATCGAAGCGAAGGCCATGAGCGCGTTTTTTCCAGTTCCCTCTCCAGCGATGGCAGGGGATATCCGTCATTTCAGGCGAACCAGCGCGGGTCCATCGCCCGGCGAATCCCATTTCATTTGCGAGTGGAAGACGGCTTCGCCCGCCGGACGGTCCACGGAAAATCCGGCGCGGCCCGAACCCGCGCCTGCCGCCGCGCGCTGGATGCGCGAACGCAGCAGTTCCGCGCGTGCACCGAAGCTTTCGAGCAGCATTCCGACGGAAGGCGGCGCGATGTTGAGCGGCGCGGACGTTTCCGTTTTTCTCCAGTGCGCGGGATGCGGCTCCATCCGTAGCACGAGCGAGGCGCAGGTTTTCGCGTTCGATTCCTGGCCGAGCATCATCAGGATCGTGGGTGTGTCTTCCACCGTACGGCGGAAGCGGAACCACGAATCGAGCGGCACCTGGCGAACCAGGCGCGGCGCGATTTCCGTGAGGTCGACGGCGACGAAGCCGAAGCCGCCGCTTTGCAGCAGCAGGTCCGCCGCGCGCAGCGCCTGATCGATATTTTTGCAACGCACCCACAAAACTTTTTTCAGGTCGACGCCCGCGGCTTCGGCGGAGTGGGGATCGAACGTGTCGCACGCATCAATCAGCGCGCAGGCTTCGCCATCGGCCGTGCGTGCGGCAAGTGCGGCAACGAGCAGGCTGGTGCGGCCGGAGCAGGGCGGTCCGAAAATTTCGGTGAGCGCGCCACGCGGCAGGCCACCGGCGAGAGCGTCCACCTCAGCGATGCCCGAGGGAACAGTGGGAACGGCATTGCGATCGCGATAATTAAAAGGAGCAGCAACACGTCCGGCGAGAGCGGTTTCGATAGTGGAGCGAAGAGAGGCGACGTTGGCGGACATGGGTTTTGGCGGCTTTGGAGGCGATACAGTTTCGCTTTTTCTTCGCCTATGAGGATTTTCCATTAGCTCGCAGGCAAAAGTCAACAGGGAGAAGGTGCGGCTGCGGGAATTCACATCTGTGAGCGCTACAGCGAAGACCCGATCGCACAAAACACGCGACGATTCATCTAACCTGGGTGAAAAATAAACCTTTGCCCGAACTTTCGCCTAAAAACAGCGCCACTTCCCTGCTCTCCAAACTTTTCACGGCTGCATTACTTTTCGCGTTTGGCATGGCTCATCCTGCCGCAGCACAAAACGCAGCCAACGGCAAAAAAAGTCCAAGTGCGACGCCGCAGATGCAAGCGTCGTCTCCTCAATCCGTAAAAACAGGCATGAAAAACGTGGAGCTCCACCTCGCGGACGGAATTGTGGTGCACATCATCGCGCTGAACGGCAAGCTGACGCCGATCAAGGGCGACTTCCCGATCTTCGACGACAAGCAATCGTTCGTGGTGGACGTCGATTCGGCGTCGATCACGGTGAGCTCCCAAGCGTTGACGAACGATTTGAACGACTACGTATTCGCCGCGGCCGATGCTCCATTGAAAAAACTTTCGGTCGAAATCAAAGGCGATCAGATGGTTGTAAAAGGGCTTTTGGTGAGCAAAGGCGGCGTGCCGTTCGAAACCGACGGAACAGTTTCGGCGACGGCCGATGGAAAAATCCGCGTGCACACGGCGAAGGTGAAGGCGCTGAAGGTGGAAGTGAAAGGCTTGATGGACCTGCTCGGCCTCGACACGCAGAAACTGATCGACACGAAAAAGGTTCCGGGCGTCTCGGCGGATAAGGACGACCTGATTCTCGACCCGGAACTGATCCTGCCGCCGCCGACAATGCGCGGACACCTTACCGGCATTCGCGTCGAAAACGGCGCGATTGCGCTGGCCTTTGGGCCGCCAGCTTCAGAGCAAAAACAGGAAGGGATCGCGACCACGTGTGGCGGGCAGAACTACATACAATTTCGCGGCGGTTCGATCCGCTTCGGCAAGCTCACGATGGCCGACACGGATATACAGCTTCTCGACATGACGCCGAACGATCCGTTCGACTTCGCGATCGACCATTACCAGGACGAACTTGTGGCGGGCTACATCAAGGTGACGAAGGCCGGCGGCATGTGTGCGTACATGCCGGATTACAACAAGATGCCGCACACGAGAACATCGAGGCGCGCGAGCGCGAAGCCTGCCGCGGCCGGCTCGAACACCGCACCGAACCGGCCGAAGCCTAATTCACAATAAGCGTCAGATAATTCGGGTACGTCTGCGTCTGCCCGTTGAACGTGGTTGTCAGCGTCAGCGAGTACGTGCCCGCGGGCGTTACGCCGTTCGGCCCCTTGGGGAGGCCGCCACTGCACGCCGCGCCGCCGATCACGATGAGAGCCACCATCGCGAGGGCGAGAGCGAGCCGCGGATTGCGCCGCCGCGTCCCCATCACAAATCCCATCAAGAGTGAAAGCAGCGCGAGCATCATGGGGCCCATGCGACCGCCGAAGCGGCCACCGGTGCCGAACAGTGCGCCATTTGAAGTGGTGCCCTGGCAGTACGTCTGAACGCCGAAGGCGACTTCTGTGGTCCCGCCGGGCGTGAGCGTCACGGTGCTGGGAATCACGGAGCACGTGAGCGTCGGCGACGACGGCGTGCAACCGAGTGTGACCGTTCCGGTGACGCCCGGCGCGCCGGTGAGAATCAAGCCGAAATAGGCGGTGCCGCCGGGGACGGAAGTGGCTGTGGTCGAGCCCCCGGATGGAACAGTGACAATGACAGCAGCGGCGACTCCGGTGCCGGAAAGTGCAACGGTTTGCGGGCTGCCGGTCGCGTTGTCCGCGACGCTGAGCGTGGCCGTGCGCGCGCCTGCAGAGGCCGGGGTGAACGTGACGGCGATCGTGCAATTCGCGCCAGCGGCGAGTGAGCCGCTCGCGTTGCAAGTACCGGTGCCAAGTGCGAAGTCGCCACTGTTCGTACCGGAGATGGTAAAGCCAGTGAACTGCACGGCGCCTGTGCCGGTGTTGGTCACAGTGACGTTCATGGGCGAGCTGGTGGTCTGAAGCGTCTGCGACTGGAACTGCAGCGCGGTGGGCGAGACGCTGACCGTCGACGTGGTTGCCGCTCCGGTGCCGGAAAGCGTGACGGCTTGCGGGCTACCCGTCGCATTGTCGGCGATGCTCACGCTCGCCGTCCTCGCGCCGGATGCTGTGGGTTTGAACGTAACGTTGATCGAGCAATTTGCCTCAGTCGCCAAGCTCGCGGGACACGTGTTGGTCTCGGCGAAGTCGCCGGTATTCGCGCCCGTGATCGTGATGCCGGTGATCGTGAGCGCTGCGTTGCCGCTGTTGGTGAGCATCACGGCTTGAGCTGGGCTCGTCGTGCCGACGTTCTGCGACGCAAACGTCAAGCTCGTCGGTGCGAGAGTTACCGCCGGCGCATTGCCGCTCGCGCCGGTGCCGGTCAGAGGCACCGTCTGCGGGCTGCCAGTGGCGTTGTCCGTGATGCTAATGCTTGCGGTGCGAGTGCCGGTGGCCGATGGAGTGAACGTAATGCCGATCGTGCACTTCGCGTTGACGGCGATGGGAGAGGCGCAATTGTCCGACTCCGTGAAGTCGGCGGCGTTCGTTCCGGTGATGAAAATCGAAGTGAGCGTGAGCGCCACGTTGCCAGTGTTGGTGAGCGTGACCGTCTGCTGCGCGCTGGTGGTGTGAAGCGGCTGTGACGCGAAGGTCAGGCTGGTCGGATTCAGCGTCACGACAGCTGCCGACGTGACGCCGGTACCGGTAAGAGTAATCGCAGCCGTGCCATTCTTCGGATCGCTGGTGACGATGTCGAGCGTGCCGCTGACGGGGCCAGTGGCGAAAGGTTCGAAGTTGATTGTCACGGTGCAGCTCGATCCTGCCGCAGGAGCGGGTACCAAGCTGGTGGGGCAGTCTCCGCTCAGTATGGCAAAGACATCTTCAGGCGTGTCGCTGATGTTGGTTAACGCAAGCGGAGTGGTGCCGGTATTTGTGATCGTGACCGTCTGCGCCGCGCTGACCGTTCCGATCGGCACGCTGCCGAATGCGATCGTGCTACCAATGGCGGGAGTCAAAGTGATGGTGCCGCCGCTAGCGACGCCGGTACCGCTGAGCGTCACCGTTTGCGTGGTAGGAGTTGCGTTGTCGGTGAAGGTCAACGTCGCCGAGAAGGAAGTCGCCGTCGGCGGATTGAATTTCACGAGGACGGTGCAATTTTCCTGGGGAGGAACTGTCGCGCCTGTGCCACCCGCTTCGCACGTGCCGCCGGAGATCGTGAAATTGGTTTCGTTGGTGCCGCCAATAGCGACCGACGTGATCACCAGATTCGCGGTTCCTGTGTTGGTCAAAGTCACAGTTTGCGCAGCGCTGTAACTGTTAATAGGCTGGCTAGCAAATGTGAGGCTGGTCGGCGAGACGCTCGCAGCAGGGCCCGTCGCAGCGCTGGCGTTGTAGAGCTCGGCGCTCGCCAGGATCGTATAGTCCGTATTGTTGCCGTTGAACCCGCCTTCGGTGAGAACAGCGCCGGAATTGAGAAGCGTCGCAGTCTGGTATCCTCGACCGAAGTTCAGGCTGGCGGCGAGCGAAAACGTCTTCGTCGCCGGATTGTAAATCTCGACACTCGAGAGCGCCTGGAATTCGCCAACCGAGGGATCGCTGGAATTTCCGCCGCCGGCAAGCACTACCGTGCCGTCCGTCAACAGAGTCGCGGTGTGGTACGCACGCGGCACGGAGAGTGCCGATGTGAGCGGCGTGATGGTATTGCTAGCTGGGTCGTATATGTCGGCCGTGCCGGTGACGGTAAGAAAGCCAGTGGAGGCATCGCCACCGCCGGCGAGCAGTACGGTTCCGTCGTTCAGCAGTGTTGCCGTATGTGCTTCGCGCGGCGAACTCATCGTTCCCGGCACGGCCGTGAACGTTGCCGTCGTCGGGTTGTAGATCTCGGCTGTATCGAGATACGTGCCGGTGGTGGATCTTCCGCCTGCGATTAGAACCATTCCGTTGTTGAGCAGAGTGGCGGTGTGGTTGAAGCGGGGTGTCGTCATGCTGCCGGTGGCGGCGAAAGTCCCGGACGCCGGAGTGTAGAGTTCGGCCGAAGCAACGATTCCGCCGCCGGAGGCGGAAACGCCGCCAGTTATTAGAACCTGGCCGTTCTGAAGCACGGTCGCGGCGTGATCCACGCGCGATATGGTCATGTTGCCCTGCGTCGAGGTAAAGGTGCCGCCGGTCGGACTATAGAGTTCGGCGGTGGCCAACGCAGTCGACGTGGTGACGGAAAATCCGCCTGCGAGTAAAACGTCACCCGCGTTGGTGCCCGTCGTCAGCAGCGATGCAGTGAACTGCGCACGCGGGCTGGTCATGGTCCCGGCGGATGAGAACGTTCCGGCGACAGGATCGTAAAGTTCAGCGGACGCGACAGGCATAAGCGTAACGGTGCTCGATCCCGTGACGCCGCCCGCAACAAGTACCTTTCCACTGTTAAGCAGCGTCGCAGTGTTTTCAGCGCGGCCCGTGGCCATGCTGCCCGTGTTCGTCCAGGTAGCGCCCGTCGTGGGATTGATCACGGTCGAGTCAGTCGCGTTGGCCGTAGCCGATCCGCCGCCGGATACAGACACGGCGTTCACTTGCGGCGAAGTCGCGCTGCCGCCGACGTTCACAGTTACCGTGATGGCAGGATAGCTCGAGCCGCCGGCCAGCGCGTCCGTGCGCGTGCAGGTCGGTATCACGGCGCAGGTCCAGCCTGTGCCCGCCATGGTGACGAGCGTCAGTCCGGTTGGCACGGTGTCCGTGACGGTGACGGTGCCGCTCGTGGCTCCGGCACCGGCAGCGTTCGACACAGTGACCGTGTAGGTCGCGTTAGCCTGCCCTTGCGTGAAATTGCCTGTGTGCGATTTCGTGATGGAAAGCGCGGAGCCCGACGCTTGCGTCGTGCCCGTGCCCGTCAAATTGACGGCTTGCGTGCCGTTCGGGAGCGAATTGTCGGTGACGGTGAGCGTGCCGGTGAGTGCTCCGGTGGTTGTGGGCGTAAACGTAACCAGAATTGTGCAACTCGCGCCGGTGGCAAGCGTCGCGGTGCAGTTGTTGGTCTGGATCGCGAAGTCGCCGGTGGTCGAAGCGCCGGAAATTGTAAGAGGTGCATCGCCGGAATCCGTGAGCGTGACGGTCTGTGTGGCGCTTGTGGTGCCCTGCGATTGATTCCCGAACGGAACCGTGGCTGGGGCGAGCGTGGCTCCCGGCGTGAGCGTGACCTCGCGGACCCGATTGTTGAAAATGTCGCCGACGTAGAGATCGCCGGAGTTGGTTACGACCACGCCGGTCGGCGTAGCAAAACTGGCGGAGAGTGCGGGGCCGCCGTCGCCTGCGAACGCAAACTTCCCATTTCCCGCAAACGTTTCGATGATTCCCGTGACTACGTCCACACGACGGATCACATCGTTGCCAGAATCCGAGATGAAGAGGTTGCCGGCGGCGTTCACCGAAACGCGGTCCGCGTAGGCGATCGTTGCGGCAGTCGCGGGCCCACCGTCTCCCGAGTAACCCGGCTTTCCTGGAGTACCGGCGACCGTCGTAATGATTCCGGTCTTGTCGACCCTGCGGATTACGAAGTTGTAGTAGTCCGAAATGAAAAGATCGCCCGCCGCGTCCACGTCGAGGCCGATCGGGCAATTCAGCGTTGCGCTAGTCGCAGGCCCGTTGTCGCCTGAGTAGCCGCCGTTGCCGCACCCTGTCGCACCGCTGCCAGCGACTGTCGATATGTTGCCGTTGGTGTCGATCATTCGAACGCGATTGTTGTAGGCATCGAGAACGTAAAGATTCCCTTTCGCGTCGTAACCGCCCGCCCACGGATAGCTCAGTTCGGCCGATGTCGCCGGGCCGCCGTCGCCGGAGAATCCATACGTGCCATTGCCCGCGATGGTGCTGACAACGCCGTTGACGACTTTGCGCACGCGGCTGTCGTTCGTATCCATGACGACGAGATTGCCGGAGTTATCGAACGCGATTCCACGGAGACCGTAGAAGGATGCGTCCGTGGGCGCTCCGCCGTCTCCGCAGACAGCGGTTGGGTAGGCGCAAGGAATTTGCGTTCCTGCGACGATGTTGATATCTCCGTTCGAATTTACTTCGCGAACCACATTGTTCTGGGTATCGGTGATGTACAGATTGCCGTTGGCATCGAGCTTCGGCGCCCGCGGAAAATGCAGGCTGGACTGCAGTGCCGGGCCGCCGTCGTAGATCGACCCATTTCCGACGATGGTGTTGATGGTGAGGCTGTTGGGATTCGCATTGTAGAAGCGGATTCGGCCGTTCCAGTAGTCCGTGAGCCATACATCACCGGCGTTATCGACGGCGATTTGGAATGGATTTGTCAGTGTTGCTTGCAACGCCGGGCCGCCGTCGCCGCCAAAACCGTAAGCGTCATTGCCGATGATGGTGCTGATGGTTCCGCTTGAATCGACCTTTCGGATCACGGCGTCCACGGTGTCCGCGACGTAGATATTCGCGTTTCCATCCAGCGTGACGCCGAAAGGCTGCCGCAACCCGGCCTCGGTGGCGGGCCCGCCGTCACCGCTGTATTGATAAGCCCCTGTTCCGATGGCGGTCGAGACGATCAGGGTGCTCGCATTGATGTAGCGAATAACGTTGTTGTAGGTGTCGGCAACGTAGAGATTACCATTGGCATCCGACGCGATTCCTTCCGGGGTGTCGAACGTCGCTTGCAACGCAGTGACGTTATCGTTGTATCCGGTGGTTCCGGCGACGCCAGCATAGGTTGATATCACGCCCGAGGTATTGATTTTGCGGATGACGGAGTTCACGCAATCCACCACGTACATGTTGCCCGCGCCATCGAAAGCGATTCCCTGAGGATTGTTGAACTCGGCGCTCTTTGCTGGTCCACCGTCGCCGGAATAGCCGCACGTGCCGTTGCCCGCCACGGTGCTGATGACTTGAGTTGTGGCGTTGATCTCGCGAATCACACAGTTTCCCGCATCGGAAAAGTAGAGATTTCCGCTGGCGTCGAGCGTGCCCATGAATGGCTGATTCAACAGCGCGGCACTGGCGGGACCGCCGTCGCCGGAATAGCCCGCGGTGATCGCTCCGGCATAGACCGAAATTGTGCTGGGAGCGGCTGTCGCCGGCGTGACTTTGTAGATGATGCCCTGATCGGTGAGGACGAAGAGGTTGCCGCTCGCGTCGCGCACGAGACCGTACGGACCCTCGATGGCTGTTGCTGTAGGGTTCGTACCGGTCAAGGGATTGCCGCCGGCGACGGTGCTGATGGTGTTTTGCGCCTGGCACGTGAACGCAAAAGTGGCGAGCAGGAATAATGGCAAGAGAACGCGCTTCATGACAATCCTCCGATACGGGGCCGCGATTCAGAAGCCGGGGGAACCCGGGGCCGAGCGCACCGATGCGCTGATACACCGTTCGTGGAGGCGCAATTGGACCGAATGCACGAAGCAGAGGGGGCAGACGAAGGATAGTCACTTCAAACCGCTAGTGCAAGAGGCGGGGCTGCGGTAAGCGAAGTTCGATGGGCCAAAAAAAAAGGGCGGGTGAGGGCTCACCCGCCCGAAGAAAGTTGAACTGATTTACGCGCGAAGCAGCTTGCGCGAAGAGACGATCGCCACTGCCAGCAAACCGCAACCGATCAAGAGAACGGTCGACGGTTCGGGAACAGCAGCGTTGGAGCTCCACACCTTGTCGAACTTAAAGTCGATGTTAAGACCGCCCTTCCAGAGATCCCATCCCGCGTTCGTGATGCCGACGCCAGAGAACGTGTAGGTCGTGCCGTCACTCACGATGCTGAGGGTTTTCAAATCGCCGAACGCGCCTTCGAACAGAAGCACCCAAGCGTCTGAGCCGAACTGAAAACTTGTATCGACCGAGTGGCCGGAGATGGTGAAGTTGTTCAGCGCGAAGCTTGAATTGTTAACATCGAGCTGACCGCTGTCGGCCGACGCCGTAGGCGCCGTCGCGACGAACGTAAAGAGAGCGAGTGCTGCGATTAGGATTGCTTTAGTAGTGAACCGAATCATCGAGGCTCCTGCCTAGCTGGGACTTCTATACACCTCGGATAGTCTTCTCCGAGTGTTGTAGTTATAGAGTAACCCTACGCGGCGGTCAAGGAGGAAGAATGGTACTACGAGTAACATTTTAAAGGGGGTTACAGTAAACCCTGTACACCGGAGAGGGTCGAATTGTCTCAATGTGATACGAAACCGTACGGCAACGGCATCGCCACTGGAAACCGATTCACCGCTGACACACTATGCCGTATGGGGCGTGCTAATTAGGTCCTCTATCCGGATGGGCAGCTCTCGGACCCGGACTCCCGTGGCGTGGTAAACGGCCGCGGTGATCGCCGGAGCGACGCCTGCCAAGCCAATTTCGCCGACGCCTCGTGCACCGAACTCGTTCAGGACTTTGTCGGGATAATCGAGAAATGTGACGTCGATTTCCGGACAATCGGCGCACGAACTCACGATGTAGTCGGCCAGGTTGGAGTTGACGGCTCGGCCGTTACGTGGGTCGTAATGCGTCTCTTCAAATAAGCCCATACCGACGCCCATTACAATCGCGCCCTCCACCTGATTGCGCGCCGGACGGGGATTCAACACTTTGCCCACGTCGATCACCGAGACCACGCGGCTCACGCGCAACCGCGCGATGCCGGGATCCCACTCGACTTCTACAAACTGTGCGCCGTAAGAGTGGAGTGAATATTTTTGAGCATTCGGGTCCATGAAGCTGGCCATGGAATCGCCCTGTCCCTCGACGTAACGAAGATCGCCCTTGCGGAGCAGCTCATCGAACGAGATTCCAGTCGACGAGGAATCGGATTTCAGGCGAATTTTGCCGCCGCTGAACTCTAATTCTTTGGGGTCGCGGCCGTGAAAGGGCGAATTCGTGCCGTTTACCGCGATGTCGAGAAGCTGCTTGATCGCGTTGTCCGCCGCATTCGCGATGGACGGGATTACCGTGCCGGTGACCCACGAACCGCCGGAAATCGGCCCGGGAGGAAGCGAACTATCGCCGAGAACGACCTGAATTTTGTCGATTGGTACGCCAGTCTTGGCATTCACCACTTGCGCGAAGATCGTGTACGTGCCTGTGCCGATATCCTGCGTGGCGCAACTGATGCGAGCTGAGCCGTCGTCGTTGAGTTGCAAGCTGGTTTTGCACGGCATGCGCATGGCTATCCACGAAGCGCACGCTACGCCCCAGCCAAGCGTGAGCTCACCGCGTTTCATCGAGCCAGTCGCCGGATTGCGCTTCGACCAGCCAAATTTCTCCGCGCCGGTAGTAAGGCACTCTTTTAAGTGGCGCGATGAAAACGGCAGGCCGTTACTCTCGGCGATCCGCGGTTCGTTTATCAGGCGCAACTGCACGGGATCGATCTTCAGCGCGATGGCCAGCTCGTCCATCCCGGATTCGAGCGCGTAGAGGCCGGGAACGGCGCCGGGCCCGCGCATCGCGGTAGGCGTGCCAACGTTGCGCGTAACCATGTTTCCGCGAATACGCAGATTCGGAGTGCTGTAGAGGTACGGTGTTGCCTCGCCGCAGTCCTCAGACACCTCATCGAGAATCGATGTGTCGCTCACGTAGTCGTGCTGAAGGCACGTCAGCTTGCCATCAGCTGTCGCGCCGAGGCGGATGCGCTGTTGCGTGCGCGGCCGATGGCCGACATTCGAAAACATCATGCGCCGGTCGACCACCAGTTTCACGGGCCGGTTCAGATCGCGGGCGCCCGCTGCTGCGAGCACGTCGTGCGTCCACGGCCACAGCTTCCCGCCGAATCCCGAGCCGAGAAATTTCATCACGATCTGCACGTCTTCTCTGGGCACGCCAAGCATCTGCGCCATCGCCGATTGGTGGTTCATGATCGATTGCGTGGTCTCGTACAGTTTGTACTTCTCGCCGTCCCAGGTCGCGACCGTCGCGTGTAATTCGATCGGATTGTGCGTCTCGATCGGTGTGACGTAGGTCTGGTCGATCTTGACCGGCGCGCTGGCGAATCCGGAATCGACGTCGCCGCGTTTGCTGATCTCTTTCATTTTTGCGTTGAAGCCGTCGGCTAAATCGAGCGCGACATTCGGTGTATCCGGCGCGTATTCCACGCGCACCTTGTTTGCTGCCGCACGCGCCTGCTCGATCGTTTCTGCAAACACGACGGCCACGTATTGGCCGTTGTAATAGATCACCTCGTCTTCAAACGGTGGACGCGTCTCGTCGACGTGCGCGTCGAAGTCATCGCCGTGCGCACGAAAAAGGTGCGGAACGTGGCCGAAGCGATAGATGCGCAGGACGCCGCGCATTTTTTCGGCGTCCGAGACGTCCATCGACTGGATCTTGCCTTTCCCGATGGGGCTCTGAACGGGCACGGCATAGACCATGTTTGGAAAGTTGTGGTCGGATGTGTATTTGGCGGTGCCGCTGGTCTTGAGCGGGCCGTCGATGCGCGGAACGGAAGTGCCAATCAGATTTCCGGTTGCAGCTTGAGCCATACGCGGTCTCCCCTGCTCCAGTGAGTTCAGGCTTGTGCCGTGGCGGTGGTCAGCGCGCGAACGATGCAGCGCTTGGCCAGTTCGATTTTGTATTTGTTTCCGGATTGCGGCTTCGCGTCGCGTAGTGCGGCTTCCGCAGCAGCACGGAAATGAGCTTCGTTCGCGGGCTTGCCGTCTAGGGCGCGCTCCGCTTCGTGCGAACGCCACGGCCGCGTTGCTACGCCGCCGAGCGCAACGCGCGAATGCACGATCTTCCCGCCATCGGTCGCGACGATCACCGCCGCCGACGCTAGCGCAAATTCGTAAGACGCGCGATCGCGCAGCTTCAAGTAGTGCGACTTCGAATTCGGGATCGGTGCAGGCAGCGTGACGTACGTGATCAGGTCGCCCGGCTTCAGCACGTTTTCGTTTTGCGGCGTCGTGCCCGGCAACAAATAAAAGTCCGCGAGAGGAATGTCGCGTTCGCCGCTCGCTCCGTTGACGTGCACCACGGCTTCGAGAGCCATCATCGCGACGGCCATGTCTGACGGATGCGTCGCGATGCATTGATCGCTCGTCCCGAGAATCGCGTGCGTGCGATTCAAGCCGCCAATTGCCGCGCAGCCCGAGCCGGGATTGCGCTTATTGCACTCTGTGAAGGCGAGATCGCGAAAGTACATACAACGCGTGCGCTGGAGCAGGTTGCCACCGGTTGTTGCCATGTTGCGAAGCTGCGCCGAGGCACCCGAAAGCAGCGCCTGCGAGAGCACTGGGTAATCGCGCAGGACGTTCGGATCGTGCGCCAGATCCGCGTTGCGCACCAGCGCTCCGAGGCGCAACGTGCCGTCTGGCTGCTTTTCCACCTTGGCGAGATCGAGCCGGTTGATATCGATCACTTTCTTCGGCGCTTCCACGTCGAGCTTCATCAGGTCGATTAATGTGGTGCCGCCAGCCACGAAGCGAATGTCGGCGCCCTGTTGTGCGGTTTGCGAGCCGGACGCGAGTTGCGCGGCCTGCGAGAGAGATTCAGCGGTAACGATCTGGAAGTCGATCATGCCTTGCTCCCTCCATTGCCGCGGACCTGTTGTACGGCGGCAATGATGTTGGGATACGCCCCGCAACGGCAGATATTGCCCGCCATCGCTTCCTTCACGTCTTTGTCTTCCGGCCCCCACGGCTCTTTCAGCAAAGCCACGGCGGACATGATTTGGCCCGACGTGCAGTAGCCGCATTGAAAGCCGTCATGCTCGACGAATGCCGCCTGCATCGCGTGCAGATTCCCAGGCTGGCCGATGCCTTCGATCGTGGTGATCTCATCGCCCTGATGCATCGCGGCAAACGTGAGGCAGGAATTCACGCGGCGGCCGTTGATATGAACGGTGCATGCGCCGCACTGGCCGTGGTCGCAGCCCTTCTTCGTTCCGGTTAAGTCGAGATTTTCGCGCAAGCAATCGAGGAGGGTCACGCGCGGTTCGATATTTAGCGCGTACTTCCTGCCGTTGATCGTGAGCGACACGGGAATCGTGCCCGCGGTAGGCGCACTTTGTTCGACGGCCTCCTCCGGCTCGACGATCACGGACGTCGCGGCAAAGACCGGACTCGCCGTAACGGCGATGCCCGCGGCGCCGATGCCACTCAGCATTGTCCGGCGCGTAAAGCCGTTCTGCGGCTTGGCAGTCTCGTCGTTGGCTGAAATTTCAGGAGGCAATACGGAATTCGAAGATTTGCTCTCGCTCATGAATTCTCCCCGAATGCGGCGTACGAAATGCGGTTGAGCGTCTCTACTCTACGCCGCTGCGCGGGAAGTGCGCCAAGAATTTCGCGCTCTGAAACTCGGCGCACCGCACAAATCGGACGCACGACTTTGATGCGGGAGACATAGTGCGAGGGCTGCGTCGGGACAGCCTTTGCGGCTGTCCCGTCAACTCCACGAGGAGGCCTGCTGTTACTGTTGCGCGGCCCCAGCCGTCGCGGGAGTGCAAAAGCGGTTGAACGCAGCCGTCAGATCGGTGGCAATCGAAAATGGATCGCGCCCTTCGATCTGCTGACGCTCAAGCATGAAGACGATCTTGCCGTCGCGCATCAACGCAATCGACGGCGACGATGGCCGGTAACCCGTGAAATACGACCGCGCGCGCTCCGTAGCATCTGGGTCCTGGCCGGCGAACACGGTCGTAAGCACATCTGGCCGTGCCGCGTTCTTTAGCGCCATGGCTATTGCCGGGCGCGCCTTGCCTGCGGCGCAACCGCAGATCGAATTCACCACCACGAGCGTCGGCCGCGTCTCGGTCTTGAGCGCCGCATCCACGTCCTGCGCCGTGCGCAGTTCGCGGAAGCCGATATTGGTCAGCTCGGCCCGCATCGGTTGAACAAACTGTTCGGGATACATCACACCTCCTGAAGGGCGCCTTGCGGCAGCCTGAACTTCATTATGCCACGTCCGCCCGGTCCGTGCGGCGCACGCCCAAAAAACCGCGGAACAAATCCGGGCTTCGCTGCGTAAGGAATATTCGAAGCTCTCACCTTGACATTCTACTGGAGCAAGGTAGGCTTCCCCTAGAATGACTACCCGAGAGCTGAAAGAACGCATCGAGCTGTTGCAGGGCACCCTGGACCTGCTGATTCTGCGGACGTTGCGCATGGGACCGGCCCACGGGCACGCCATCGCGCGCGCCATCGAAGTCACCTCCGACAGCGTGCTGCAGGTCGAACAGGGCTCGCTCTACCCGGCGCTCCACCGCCTGATCAAGCGCGGCTGGATCACCGCTGAAGAGGGAACCTCCGAAAACAACCGCCGCGCCAAGTATTACCGGCTCACCGCGAAGGGCCGGCGCCAGCTGGCGGTGGAAACCGGCAAATGGGACAAGCTCGCGGCCGCAATTGCGCGGATCCTGCGGCCTGCGAAGCAAGAAGGTGAGTAATGAACCGGCGCGACAAGATGTTGCACGAGCTGGAACGCGACATTCGCGAGCACATCGAGCGCGAAACGCAGGACAACATCGACCGCGGCATGACGCCCGACGAGGCGCGCTTCGCCGCGATTCGGAAATTCGGAAACGCGACTCGCGTGGCCGAAGATACGCGGGAGGTCTGGAGCATGGTGTGGCTAGAACAGCTCGCGCAGGACGTGAAGTTCGGCATCCGGATGCTGCGGAAAACTCCCGGGTTCACAATCGTCGCCGTGCTCACGCTGGCGCTGGGCATCGGCGCGAACACTGTGATGTTCTCAGTGATCAACGGCTTGTTGTTGAGACCGCTTCCCTTCCACCGACCGGATCGCATCGTCGCACTCAACGAAACCGAAACCTCGCCTGGTACATTTCCCTTGAGCGGCGCGGACTATCTCGACTGGCAGGCGCAAAACGAAACGCTCGCTGCGACGAGCCTGTACAGCTATGGTGAGGGCTTCAACGCCAGCAGCGATGGGAATGCTGAGCCCGCAGGGTCCGCCAACGTTCAGGCGAACTTCTTCGATGTGCTTGGAATCTCGCCGATGCTGGGGCGCAGCTTTGATCCCGGTAGCGACGCGCAGGGTAAAAACCACCTGGCGGTGCTCAACTACGCATTCTGGCAGCGCCACTTCGGCGGCCGCCAGGACGCCGTCGGCTCGACGCTTCAGTTGGATAACGAGAGCTACTCGGTGATCGGCGTGATGCCGCCGCGCTTCGATTTCCCGCCGGGCACAGACCTCTGGACGCCGCTCGACATGTCGCCAAAGGGGTTGACGCCGCGCGGCACGCACCAGTATCCGGCGATCGGCCGCTTGAAAGACGGCGTGACGCCTAAGCAGGCGCAAGCTGACCTCGCGGCAGTCGCAGCTCGACTCGAGAAACAATATCCTGGCACGAACGACAAGGTTGGCGCGGTCGTCACGCCGCTGAAGGAAATGCTCGTCGGCGATTCCAGTGCGTCGCTTTGGATTCTGCTCGGCGCTGTCGCGCTGGTGCTTCTGGTGGCGTGTGCAAACGTGGCAAACCTGCTGCTCGCTCGCGCCACTTCGCGTGCGCGCGAAATCGCGATGCGCGCGGCGTTAGGCGCGGGGCGCCGACGCATCATTCAGCAATCGCTCACCGAAAGCCTGCTCCTGTCACTCACCGGCGCGGTGTTGGGCTCGATCGCCGCGATCTGGTTCATCCAGTTCGCGAGGAATGAGTTTGCGGGTCGCCTTCCGCAGGCTGCCGCGATTCAGCTCGACGGATGGGTGCTCGCGTTCACGGCGATCGTCAGCGTCCTCGTCGGCGTGATTTTCGGACTCGCGCCGGCCTTTTACGCGGCGCGCGTGAATCTCAATGACGAGTTGAAAACTTCCGCCAGCGCAGTTGGCGGATCGGGCGGCCGCCACGCGGTGCGCAATTTTCTCGTCGCCGCAGAAATTGCGCTGTCGCTCGCGCTGCTTCTCGGCGCCGGACTGCTACTTCGCAGCTTATCAAACCTGCGCAACACCCAAATGGGCTTCGATACGAAAAACGTCCTGACCGCGTTGATCTCGCTGCCCGAAGGCTCCTACAAGAATCTCGATGCGCGGCGCGCCTTCTATGACCAGCTTGTCGAGCGATTGAAATCTCTGCCCGGCGTGGAATCGGCGTCGGTCGCCGTTTCGATTCCCCTGCGCGGCGGCCGCAACGGAACGGTAACCGTCGACGGCGCGATGAGTCCCAGTCTCGAGTCGGAACTCGTGGAATTCAACAGCGTCACGCCGGAATTCTTCAAGTCGTACGGCATTCCGCTCAAGAGCGGGCGAATCTTCACGCCGGAAGACCTGAGCACCACCGGCGCGATGAATCTGCGCGCCGACGCACTCACTCCCGAACAGGCGCAACATCCTCCCGCGGATCTGCAATTCATCGCACTCGCGAACGAGACGATGGCGAAGATGTATTGGCCGGGGCAGGATGCGATCGGAAAAGTCGTACACATGGGCGGGATGAACACGACGATCGTCGGCGTGGTCGGTGACGTGAAGGAGTGGAGCGACCTGCGCCACATTCCGCTGCCCGAGCTTTACTACCCTTCAACTCTCGTGCTCGACAACGCCGTTCCGATGTATATCACCGTGAAGTCGCGGATTCCGCCGGCGCAGCTCGAGCGCGCCATTCGTGGCGAAGTCGGCAAGCTCGACAGCCGCCTCGCGCTTTTCCATGTGCAGACGATGGACGAAATCGTGTCGCACTCGATGCGCGACACAACGCTTGAGGCGGCGCTGCTCGCGAGCTTTGCGGGGCTTGCTCTTCTGCTCGCAGCGATCGGAATCTACGGTGTGATGTCTTACGTTGTCTCGCAGCGCGAGCACGAGTTCGGCATCCGCATGGCGTTGGGCGCACCGCCGTCAGACGTGTCGGGGCTTGTGGTAAGGAATGGATTGCGGCTGGCGTTGATCGGTGTAGCGGTCGGCGTGGTGCTCGCCATTGCGCTAGCAAAACTAATGACGAGTCTGGTATTCGGAGTGAGCGTGTGGGATCCCGCGACGTTCCTTGTTGCGGCGGTCGTACTGACGGGCGTCGCACTGCTCGCATGCTACATCCCAGCGCGGCGCGCCATGCGCGTTGATCCAATGGTTGCGCTGCGACACGAATAGCGCGCACGGACTTAAAGGCCGGAGGTCCGAGGCACATGTGGAATCGCCGGAAAAGTATGCTCGACTCGCTCGCCGACGACATACGCGAGCACATCGAACGCGAAACACAGGACAACATTGATCGCGGCATGCCGGCCGACGAAGCGCGCTTCGCCGCAATCCGCAAATTCGGAAACCCAACGCGCGTGGCTGAAGACACGCGGGAGGTGTGGACCATGACCTGGCTCGAGAATTTCCTGCTGGACGCGCGTCACGGCCTTCGCCTCCTTGCGCGCAACAGAGCCTTCGCGATCGCCGCGATCGTCACGCTGGCCGTGGGAATCGGCGCAAACACAGCGATTTTTAGCGTCGTCCACGCCATTCTACTGAAACCGCTTCCCTACCCACACGCCGACCGTCTCGCGATCATTTGGACTGGGCTCTCCGAAGAACGCCGCGCTCCGGCCTCCAAATATGAACTACTGCAGATGCGCCAGAATTCAAAATCGTTCGAAGAAATCGGCGGCATCTGGATCACCAACGGCACCGTGCCCGGCAGCGGCGAGCCGGAGCAGGTGAAAGTCGGATTCGTCACCACAAACTTCCTCTCGTTGCTAAGTTCCGAGCCTGCCGCCGGCCGATTCTTTAGCGATGACGATGCCAAGCACGAAGACGGATCCAACGTCGTAATTTCTTACGGGCTCTGGCAACGTCGATTCGGCGGCGATCCTCAAGTGCTCGGCAAAGTTTTGCGTAACGGTGACTACGGTGTGACCATCATCGGCGTCCTGCCCAGAGATTTCCGGCTCATCCTGCCGTCCAGTTCCGCGCTCTCCGATAGCGTCGACATATTTATGCCGGTCAGTTTCGCGGAAGCGCCCATCGACGGCCCTGGCTATCTTAAAACGATCGGCCGACTCGCTCCGGGCGTCACCGTCGCACAAGCTCAAGCCGAACTCGACGGCGTCGCCGAACGACTCCGCGCCACCGTGCCCGATTTCGCCGCGCAAAAAATGACGCTCTCCGTGTTCCCGATGCAAGCCGACGGCACGAGAGATGTGCGCAGCGCCCTGCTTCTATTGTTCGCGGGCGTCGCGCTCGTGGTCCTGATCGCCTGCGTCAATGTGGCGAACCTGCTTCTCGCGCGCTCCAGTTATCGCCTGCGTGAGACGTCGATCCGCGCGACCATCGGCGCCAGTCGCGGCCGATTGATGCGCCAGCTTCTCGCCGAGAGCTTTGTATTGGGCCTCGCCGGAGGAGCCGCCGCGATGGGCGTCGCTTGGCTCGCGGTAAGGGGGCTGATCGCGCTCCGTCCCGAGTCGCTGGCGCGGCTTGGAACGATCGAACTCAGCGGCACTGTCTTCGCCTACGCACTCTTACTTTCTCTCGCGACGGTAATTGTCTTTGGCCTTGCTCCCGCCGTTTTCGGCAGTCGCGTGGATCTCAGCGGTGGCATGAAAGCCGGTAGCGGGGTTTCGTCGCGCAGCTCGGGACGGTATTCGCGCGCTGCGCTCGTGGCTGCGGAAGTTGCATTGAGCGTGGTCTTGCTCGCCGCCACGGGATTGCTGATGCGGACGTTCACCGCACTTTTGCGCGTGAATCCCGGCTTCACCGCCGAGAACGCGCTCACCTTCACCACCACGCCCGGCGGCTACAAGTTCGCGCACGCCGTGCAATCGAAACTCCTCGAGATTCCCGGCGTTGAATCCGCCTCCGCCAGCTCGCACCTGCCGCTCGATTCCAACTACGCGAACTGGTACGACGGCTACTACAAGGAAGGCGCGCCGCCCGAGGATCAGAATACGAACCTCGCCGACGACCGCTCGATTCTGCCCGGCTATTTTCAGACGATCGGCGCGACGCTCATTTCCGGCCGCGATTTCAACGAGAGCGACGACGCGGCGCACGAACATGTCGCGATCATCGATGACGAACTCGCGGCGCGCGAGTGGCCCGGGCAAAGCGCACTGGGGAAAAAGCTGAACATCTCCGACTCGCCGAAAGGTTTTTACGAATTCGAGCGCGACTGGGTCGTCGTAGTCGGCGTCGTGAAGCACGTGCAGTATCACTCACTCACTACGAGTGTGCGTCCGCAGATTTATGTTCCATTCCAACTCGCGCCGCGCCCGATTTCATACGTCGTCCGCGCATCGATGCCGGAAGCGGCATTACGCGCAGCGATTCGCGCGAAACTCGACGAAGTGGATAAGAGTGCGCCGATGGCGCGTGTGGTCACGCTCGGCGAGCTTGCCGATCAAGCGCGCGCGCAAAGCCGATTTGTGGCGTATCTCGCCTCGGCGCTGGCGGGGATCGCGCTGCTGCTCGCGTGCGTGGGGATTGCGGGTGTCACTTCGTACAGCGTCGCACAGAGGACCAACGAGATTGGGCTGCGTATGGCGTTGGGCGCAAGTGCGAACAACGTGCTGAAAATGATCGTGGACCGGAATCTCGCGCCGGTGGCGGCGGGCCTAGCGTTCGGCCTGGCGTCTTCGCTGGCCCTTACGCCGCTGCTTGAATCATTGCTATTCGGCGTTCGTCCCCAGGATCCACTCACGCTCGCCGTCGTGGCGATCGTCGTGGCGGCAACGGGCGTGGCAGCGTGCTATATCCCGGCGCGGCGCGCGACGCACGTTGATCCGATGGTCGCGCTCCGACACGAATAGCGCATCCGAAGAAACCTTCCGCCTCGCTACTGAACGGTCAGTGCGATTGTTGTCGAAGGTGCCGGAGTCACTCCGGCGCCGCTGATGCTGACTGTGACCGTATACGAACCGGCGGGCGTGCCTGGATTGGTCGTTCCGCCTCCCCCGCCGCACGAAGTGAACGTGAGAAGCAAGGCAACGGTCAGAACTGCGAGTGCCGCGGCTCGAGAGCGAGGGGCGAACCTAAACGCGCGTACGTAGGTCGCGCCCAAGAACCCAATCAGCATAGCGGCAAAAGCAATCGCGGCGAGAGGCCATGGCCGATTGGGTCGCGCCAACATCGAGGCGGGCGCTGCCGAAGCGGCTGTGGTTTGAATTATTAGCGCAGACTGAGCGATGCTTCCATTGCCGTTTAAAATTAACGGCGTGGTTCCGAAGGAGCATGTCGACTCGGCCGGCAGTCCCGAACATTGCGTAGACGACAGCGTGATTGTTCCGGTGTAATTGCCAGACGCTGCAAACGTGAGAGTCGTTGATCCGCTGGCTCCCGGCTTGCTGATTGCTATCGACGCTGGCGCGGCCGCAACCGTAAAAGACGCTGCGCCAGTCACCACCTCGGCTGTCGACGCCGTCGAAGGCGAGTAATTGGAATCGCCGCTATAGCTCGCGAACACGTACTGCGTGCCCGCCGGAATCGCGGTCGTCGTGAGACTCGCGGCTCCGCTCGTAACGGGCACCGCCGATCCCAACGTCGTGGAGCCGCCGGAAGAGTTCGTTCCCGCCGAGAATTGCACGGTTCCTGTCGGAGCGGGGCCGCCCGACTTCGACGCCGCCACTGTCGCCGAAAGCGTGACGCTTGTTCCGCTTGAGATCGAAGCGTTCGAAGTGCTGACGCTTGTCGCGGAACCGAGCAGAGTCACCGTGACCGAGGTGTTCTCAGCGGAGTTCTGGTAGTTCGAGTCGCCACCATAGGATGCGGAGATTTGGTCTGACCCGCCGGGAAGCACCGAGGTCACCCACTGGAC
>JBEKJW010000026.1:0-26512 GCA_050011035.1 Candidatus Acidiferrales bacterium | reverse complement strand
GCCATTTTGCGGTCTTTCTGCTGGCGCGCGTACGCGAGCACATCGTTGAAAAGATAGTCCGCGTCTTCCACGGTCACCGGAGCGATCGTGTATCCGCGATCCTTCAGGAACTCCTCGAAAGCGGTCTTGGAATCCTCTGTCGGTCCCGTATCCAAGTATGGATGCCGGAAGTATTTCTCGGTCTGCCCTGCGGCGGCCATCATCGGACGCGTGATCGTGTCCCCGCGCACGGTGTCGTCCTCGTATTTCATCAACGAGCTGTCGTGAAAATCCAGATGGGTGTACGTGTGATTGCCGAGTGAAAGCCCGCTATCGAGCCACTGTTGCAGGATGGCAGCGCGCGCGTCGCGCTCGCCTTTTACCTGCACTTTGCGTTCGTTGACGAACCCGATCGCCCACGCGTGATGCTTTTTTAGCGCCTCGGTGATTCCACGATTGATCTGGCGCACGGACTCGAGCGTGCCAACGTCGTAGTCGTTGTAGGGAATTGCGCCGGGAACATCGTCTATCGTGAGAACGACCTTGCGCTCGACTGGCTGTTGCGGTCGCGATGCCGCGCGTTTAACGCAGCACAATGAGACGACCAACAGAATCGCGTAGGCGAGTCTCCACTTTGAATCGATCCGTGTCATCGTTTCGCTTTTGCGGCCCTCTTGAGTTTTGAAGTATCGCTGAGAAGCTGCGACGCTAGCAATGGATTGTCAGGCGCGTCTTCGTGTTTCAAGTAAACGAACAGATCATCGGCCGAGGTGCTGTCGCGAATTTGCTTGATCACGCCCTCAAGCTTGTACGGAGGCTTCCGCAGGCGCCAGTATTCGAAATCGGCGGTGCGAACCAGCGGCGTCGTGAGTTTCTCATCCTCTGCGTAGCACAGCGCACAGTCCGCTTTTTTCAGCGCGGCGTAAGTCGCGTCAACGAACCAGGATGCGTGGCGAAATTCGAACGCGGCTCGGATCGACTTTGGCAGGACTTTGAGGAAATCGGTCAGCCGCTTCAAGTCGAACGCGAAATTCGGCGGGAACTGAAAGAGGACCGGACCAAGCTTGTGCTTATCGCGGATTCCCGAGAGCGAACCGATAAACTCCGCCGTAGCTTCGCCAGCATCGCGAAGACGCTTCAAGTGAGTTATGCGCATCGGCGCTTTCGCGGAAAATAGAAACCCTGGAGGCGTTGCGTCGCACCATCGCGCTGAGAGTTCTGGCGTGACGACGCTCCGAAACGTGTAGTTGACTTCGACCGAGTTCAGGCGACTGGAGTAGTGGTTGAGGAACTTCGCCGCACTCACGTCGGCGGGATAGAACTTCGGCTTCCACAGTGGATAGGCCCATCCCGAAGTACCTGCAAAAATTCTCTTCATCGTTCAGCGAACCCGCCCCGTACGAGGCTGCATCCGTTTAGTGCTTCGGCACAAAATCAAAGTACGCGAAATTGCTGCCATGATTGTAGTGCAACGTCAGCAGCTGTAAGCCCGCCTCGGGAAAACGAATCTCACCACATTCGGCTTTATTCCAGACATGCCACACGACCCAATCCGGCCGCTCTTTCATATCCACTTGCGTTGATGGATCTACCGGCAAGCGGCACTGCGCCGCCGGCTTTCCATTCAGCGAAAATTCCAACGTCTGCGGCGTGTGCGAATACAGCGCCACGATTTTGTAGACTCCCGGCGATTTCACATCGACGGTGTAGTTCGCCCACTCGCCGTCTTCCGTCCAGCCAATGTAGAGCTGCTGCCATTCCGGCGTGACCATGTTGGCGTGATTCAGGTCCGCGCCTTTCTTAACGTACGAAAGGTCCATGCCCTCGTTTTCGCGGAAGCGGCAGGTCGCGACCGGAACGCCCTCTTCGCAGTGTTCAGGCTTGTGGTTCAGCTCGCCGCTTCCGTGATTGATCGCGTCGACGTCGTGGTAAGCAACGCGCTCGCCACCCAAATCGTACAACGCGGCTTCCACGCGGCCCGGAATCACCTGGGCACCGGTGGTGTGCGTCGAGTCGGTGTATGGCTTGCCCTTGTAATCGGAAGGAACGTTCACGCTGGCGTTCGCGGCGAAGAAAAACGCGAGAAGAGTAGCAATCGAGGTCGTGGTCTTCATCGTCTCTGTAAAAGCGTCGAGCAGCCAACGCGATGGATTCCGAGTCTACCGCACGCGCGCGTTCGGGCGAAACCGTCTCGCAGTTTGAAATTACACCTCACGCTGATTTGACAATTTTGCCTTGCACTTCGTGTACAATCCCGCCAATTGGAGTCCGGCAATGGAACGACGTCGTATCGCCGCCTCGCTCAAGCCCACAACTTCCAAGAGGGCTGTTCGCGTTTCTGCGTTTTCGGTGCTCGCAATCATCGTTCTACTCGCATCATCTCCATCACTTTGCGCACAACAGCAACAAGACACGACTCCGCCGTGGCCTATGCACGATTCTTCGCCGCGCCACGCGACAGCAGACGTCGGCGGCGACTTGCCGCTACTGATTCAACCCGATGATTCGTGCCTGCTTTGGACAGAAGGCAAAACCGACGCCGCGACCGTAAGCGCCGCGAACCTGAAAGCGCCACCGGCCGCGCACGACGAATACAAAAAAGCGTGCGTTGATCTGAAAGCGAAACATTTTGGCGACGCCGAAGCGCACGTCCGCAAAGCGATCGACCTCGATCCGAGTTACCCCGGTGCGTGGGCTTTGCTCGGCCAGGTGCTCGAAGCGAGTCAGAAGTTTGAAGATGCGAAGACCGCTTGCTCGCAGGCCACAAGCGTCGATGCCGCTTACTCGCCGGCATACCTGTGCCTCTCGGATCTAGCAGCGCAGGACAATGACTGGCAAGCAAGCCTAAATTTCGCGTACCGCTCGCTCTCTCTCGATCCGATCCAGAATGCGTACGGGCACTTCTACACGGCGATCGCCCAGGTGCATCTCGGCAAAGTTTCGCAAGCCCAATCGAGCGCGCTCGATGCCGTGGACGCCGATCATCAACATCGCGTCCCGCAAGTGCATCTGCTGCTTGCGCAGATTTACGGTTCACAGGGCGACCTGAAAAGCGCCGCGGAGCAACTGCGCACGTACTTGAAGGTTGCGCACAATCCAGCCGACGCTGCAGACGTGAAGAAAAGCCTCGCGCAGCTCAACTCGCAAATTTCAAAGTAACTACGCACGAGTTGTCCCGCCATTTGTCCATAAACTCTCAGTTAGCCTGCGGCTCGCGGCCCTTGTCGCACGCCGCATCAATGCCGCACAACTTTGACAATTCGGTGACAACTGGCACGGCCGCGTGTGTTTCCTTACTGAGCGTGTTCAATTGAACGCCAGCTATGTCCGCCTCTAGCGCTCACGCTGTGACCACTCACACCCCACTGGCGGATGCCGTGCGTGCGCGAAATGCCGCTTTCGCCCTGACGGCTTCGATGAGCGCGTTTGCTTTCGTTTCATGCTTCTTTCGCCTTTTTATCTTTCCCCTTACGCCATTGCTGCCTGCAGGGGACGCCGTGTTTTTTTTCGTCGCGGGTAGCAGAATCGCCGCGGGCGAATTGCCTTACCGTGACTTTTTCGAAATTCTGCCCGTCGGTTCCGATCTCGTGTACGCCGGCTTGATTAGGCTTTTCGGCGTACGCGCCTGGATCCCCGGTTTTGCGATGGCATGCCTCGCGACCGGGATCGTGATCCTAATGACCTTTGCCGCGCGCCGGTTTGTCCGGGGAACGGCACGCGCACTTCCCGCCCTACTCTTTGTTGGAATCGCACTTTCGTCCGAGACTCTCAACGCGACGCATCATTGGTTCTGCACGCTAGCCGTGATGGCGGCGATGCTTGCTTTGCTTGGCGGCATTTCGTTGCGGCGAGTGGTGGTAGCGGGAACGCTGACTGGCCTTGCAGCCTGTTTCACGCAAACAAGTGGCGCCACCGTCGCTTTGGCACTCGCCGCCTATGTTCTATGGAAAGCGCGGGCGGGAGTCCCGCGCGAGCCCTGGCGTAAACCTCTGCTGCTGCTCGTATCTGCCTTCGCGACATTCGCCTTGGTAAACGGCTATTTCATTTGGAGCGCCGGACTCGGCGGTTGGTTCTACAGCATTTTCGTCTTCCCCTCACGCTATTTCGGAGCGGACAATTTCAACAACTGGCGAGTGATCACCGTGGATTTTCTCGCTCATCCCTCGATCGAACGATGGATCGTGTTTCCGTTTATCTACGGACTCGCTGTTTTCGTTGTGATTGTTTTGGTGTTCGTCGTGCTTCGCCTGCGAGAGAGCGATTTGCATGAGCGTTGGGGCGATCTCCTGCTCGTTGCCGCCACTGGCGCCGGAATGCTGCTTGCAGTTGCGCCGGCTCCTTCACTACTGAGGCTGGCGAGCGCCTCCCCGCCAGGGTTGATTTTGCTCGCGTGGGCGGCTCGGCGCGCCGGAGAATCCGCGCGGATTCCGAGCATTGCCGCCGGAGCGATAGCGGCCTTGATCGCGATAGTCGTGCCCGTTCACTATCAAACTCGCCAGCACACGGTGCTTCAAACGCCGGCCGGGGGCGTTGCGTTCTTCGATAGCCTTCAGTGCGACGAATATCGCTGGCTCGCCGGCGAGATAAGGCCGGGCGAGTATTTTTTTGGTCCGCAGCCGATGCACATTGTCTTTCAAACGGTGAACCCCGCAACGGTCGGCCTGTTTGATTCGAGCGACTACACTCGACCGGAACAAGTCGTCGCAGGTGTGCAGGCGCTTGCACAGGCGCGGGTTCGGCAGATCGTCTTAAAGCGATCTTTCGACGGACCCGCACTTTCCGCGTCAGACCACACCCAACCCCTTCGCGATTTTCTCCGAGCGAACTACACGATCGTGAAGACGTTTGCCAATGGCGATACGGTCTGGCAGGCGAGGAAGTATCCGCTGGCACACCCTTGATCACAACCCCATTCAGATCGCCGCGCAAGGTTTCATCCTTTAAAGCCAAAAACCTCACGTTGAATTCACATTCAAGGCGCGACTATCATCGAGTCTGGGCGGCGCTTCCGCCGCGTAAGTATCTCCGCCGTCCTCGCCGAGGTGATTTATGGCCAGCTACACCCGTCGTGATCTTCTTAAGACCGGACTTGCCGCGGGCGTTCTCGCCGCCACCGGTACGCTTCCTCTGAAAGCCGCCACACAGACGGCCACGGACTGGACCACGCTCGGAAAGTCGCGCATGCAGGTGACACGCCTGGCCTTCGGCACCGGCAGCTATAGCGGTGCGATCCAGCGCGGACTTGGCCAGGAACAATTCACGAAGCTCGTCCGCTACGCTTACGATCGCGGCATTCGCTTTTTCGAAACTGCTGAATCGTATGGCGACATGCACCGCATGCTCGGCGTTGCGCTGCAGGGCGTTCCGCGCGACAGCTACAAGCTGATGTCCAAAGTGACGACACGCGACGGCGTCGACCCACAGCAGAAATTCGACGAGCTGCGCAAACTAGCGAACACCGAATACTTCGACATTATGCTGCTCCACTGGCAGCACACGTCTACCTGGCCGCAAGATACGCGGCGTTGGCAGGATGGCGTTGAACAGGCGCAATCGAAGGGCGTGATTCTCACGCGCGGAGCGTCGGTACACGGTTTGCCTGCGCTACGCCAGGTGCCCGGCTTCGACTGGCTGCAAATCGCCATGATCCGCGTGAACCACAAGGGAACGGACATGGACGGAGAGGATTACGCCACGGAAAGTCAGGGCAACGTGCCCGAAGTTCTGACGCACGTGAAGCAGGCGCGCGAGAAAGACCTCGGCGTGATCGGCATGAAACTGACCGGGCAGGGAACTTTCAATCGCGACGATCGCCGCGCCGCGATGCGCTTTGCCTTCCGCAACGCAGGCGTTGACTCCGTGACCGTCGGCTACAAAAACACCGCTGAAGTCGACGAAGCCATCGACAACCTCAACGCCGCGCTCGCCTGACGAGTCGCCTTATTGATTTTTCGCGTTTGCCTGATCATATTGATACCGGTCTGTCATCGCTCCACAAATCCGCCCGATGATCCTGCACACCCTTGAATTTGTCGCGCGACGACGTGAGAACTTAAGCAGATGAAAGTGTTGGAGCGGGCGATGGGAATCGAACCCACGTCTAAAGCTTGGGAAGCTTCTATTCTGCCATTGAACTACGCCCGCTCATTGGAGCAGGGGGCAGAATAGCATCGCGCGCGCGCCGCTTGCAAGGATCGCACCGGATTAGAAAATTCTGAGCATCGCGCCGCGCGTGCTCGACACGCAAGAGCCGATTGAAGTTACGCGCCGTCGTCACGAGCTTTCACCCGTCGTTGTGTTCGGCAACGCAGATGCACGGCAGCGCTGCACGCGTTGAGGTCTGCGCAGACAGTTCTTATCTTCGAACTCCGCATAACTTCGCGCGCCAGCCAGCAGAAACTTATGGCGGAACGAGTCATCATCGCAATCGGCGCAAAAGGTGGAGTAGGTACGTCCACGGTGGCGTTGAACCTCGCTGTTCAAGCCGCGCAGCTCACCAAGAAGCGCGTTGCGTTGCTCGAATTCGCGCGCCCGTTCGGACAGATCGCGCTGATGCTCGACTCGCATCCCCGCTTCACGCTGATGGACGCGCTTGAGCGCGTCGAACGTCTCGACGAGCGCCTGCTCGTCAGCATCACCGACAAACATAAGACGGGCATCGACGTTCTTGCCGGTCCGCTCCATGCGGCACTCCGCGACGAACAGCGTCCGCACGTAACGCTCGATGGCTTCGTCAAAGTCGCCGAGCTCGCACGCAGCGCCTACGACTACGTCATCGTCGATCTCGGTTTCGTCAACGCCGCCGAGTGGGCGCGCCTCCTTCACCTCGCGACAGACTTGCTCCTCGTCGCCGAGCCGAGCGCACTTGCTCTCGGCATGCTCGAGCGCTACCTACAAGCCGCGACCTCAACCGGTCTCGACGCCTCGCGTTTTCAAATCGTCGTGAACCGCTGGCGCCAGAACGACGAGGATTTCGCAGCGCGCCGTCTCGCCGCTCTGGGCCAAACGCTTCTCGCCAAACTTCCCAACGACTACCGCCAGGTCAGCGAAGCCGTCTCCTTCGGAACGCCGCTCGAAGCCAGCTCCAACAATCTTCTCCACGCGAGGTATCGCAAAATGGTCACCGACCTCCTCGGTCTGCGCTCGGCGGAAGCGGGGCGCCTGGTCGAGGCCCGCGTGCCGTAACCTTCTCGTCGAACCGCTTTGCCGCTAAATAAATCCAGATTCGATCCGCTAACACGGTGTGCGAGCGCGGCGCCGGCGACGCTGCGTGATAGAGTTGTGAGCTTGAATTGATGAAGCGCGTAGGGAGGGGCGGTGGCGTATCAGGATCTGCGTGATTTCTTGAAGCGGCTCGATATGGACGGCGAGCTCGCACGAGTATCGGCCGAGATTGATCCAGTCTACGAGGTGACCGAGCTGTCCGATCGCACTGTGAAAGCGGGCGGCCCGGCGCTGCTATTCGATCGCGTCCGTGGGCACAAGATCCCGGTCGTCACGAACCTGGTCGGCACCGAGAAGCGCATGTGCATGGCGCTCGAAGTCGATTCTCTTGATGACGTTGCGAAGCGCGTGAACTCCTTCATCGACATGCAATCGGGTCCGCAGGGCTTCCTCGAAAAAGTGAAAATGCTACCGAAGCTCGCCGAGATCGGCTCGTTCTTTCCGAAGTCCGTGCGATCCGGCGATTGCCAGCAAGTGGTTCGCACCGAGGGTTTTTCGCTCAATGAATTTCCGATCCTGAAGCATTGGCCGCTCGACGGCGGTCCCTTCATCACCTGGCCCATGGTGATCACCAAGAGCCCCGACTCGGGCAAACGCAACGTGGGTTGTTACCGCATGCAGGTCTACGACGGGCGCACCACCGGCATGCACTGGCAAACGCAGAAGCACGGTGCCGATCATTACCGCGATAGCCGCGCGAAAAATCCGAACGGCCGCCTCGAAGTCGCCGTCGCGATTGGCTCCGATCCCGCTACTGCACTCGCAGGCATCTTGCCCGTCCCGCCCGATATGGACGAGTTCCTTTTCTCCGGCTTCCTGCGCCGCGATCCGGTCGAACTTGTGTCGTGCAAGACGGTCGACCTCGAAGTCCCCGCCAACGCGGAGATCGTCCTCGAAGGCTACGTCGAGATCGGCGAGATGCGTACCGAAGGTCCCTTCGGCGACCATACCGGTTTCTACTCGCTGGAAGGGCAGTACCCCGTATTTCACATTCAGTGCATCACGCACAAAAAAGATCCGATCTACTTGACCACCATCGTGGGCACTCCGCCGCAGGAAGACTTCTTCATGGGCCACGCGATCGAACGGATCTTCATGCCCGTGATGCGAATGCAGTATCCGGAAATTATCGACGTGTCGATGCCGGCCGAAGGCGTCTTCCAAAACTTGATGATCGTCTCAATCAAAAAGTCCTACCCTGGCCACGCGCGAAAAATCATGAACGCAATCTGGTCGCTCGGGCAGGCCATGTTCACCAAGGTTGTGGTCGTCGTCGATCACGATGTGAACGTGCAAGATCCGCGTGAAGTGGTTTGGAAATCTCTCTGCGCGATCGATCCCGAGCGCGATATTCAATTCACGATGGGCCCTGTGGATTCGCTGGACCACGCCGCGCGGCGGCAGGATTACTCCTCAAAGATGGGAATTGACGCGACCCGGAAGTGGCCCGAGGAGGGTTTTTCAGGGCGCTGGCCGGACGAAATCAAATCCACCGACGCCACGAAGAAAAGAGTGGACGTTCTCTGGCAGCAACTCCGGTTTGTCCAATCATCAAACAAAAAGTGAAATCCCAGCGAATCGGCAGACCTTCGCCGCCATACCGGTTTTACCCGTATTTTCAGCGTTTTAGAGCCCTCTAACCTGTCCTTCTACCTGTACTTTTCGCCTTCCTGTCCTTCGGTACCGTCGTTTTACCATTAGCACACTCAGCTGAAACCTTGGTTGACACTCCCGTCAGCGGATGCAATAAACAGACAAAGCGGAAGTCGTACCGTGAGTGCCAGTACTAGCTCCGAATCGGGAGCAGCCGCGGACGGGCTGGGGCGACACAAGCAATCTAAGTAGCGAAAAATTTCCGAAGATCGTTTTGGTAGCTGGCACTAAAGCCGTGCCCGCCCTGCGAAGTGGGGCGAGTTGAGGAGTGAGGGGCCGCACGATGTTCAATCTGGGTAAAACCAAATCCTTAATCGGCCTGGACATCGGCTCGAGTTCGGTGAAGGCCGTCGAGCTGAAGAAGACCAAGGCTGGCTACGAGCTGGTTAGTTACGGTCTCGAGACTTTGCCGCCGGATACGGTTGTCGACGGCGCCATCATGGACGCTCCGTCGGTCGCCGAGAAAATTATCGCGATCTTCGATGGACAGAAGATCAAGACGAAAGATGTTGCGACTTCGGTTTCGGGCCACTCGGTGATCGTGAAGCCGGTCAGCATGCCGCTGATGACCGAAGAGGAACTCTACGACCGGGTGCAATCCGAAGCGAGCCAGCACATCCCGTTCGACATCGCCGACGTCAACCTGAGCCACCAGCTTCTGGAAGCCACCGAAAACCAGATGGACGTTCTGCTGGTCGCCGTGAAGAAAGACAAAATTCTGAACCACACCAACGTTCTCGCGCAGGCTGGCAAGACGCCGGTGGTGGTCGACATCGACGCCTTCGCTTTGCAGAACTGCTTCGAAGTCAACTACGACCCGGATCCTTCGCAGGTCGTCGCCCTGCTCAACGTAGGCGCGAGCGTGATGAACATCAACATCGTCCGCGGTTGGACGCCGCTGTTTACTCGCGACGTTTCGGTGGGCGGTAACCAATACACCGACGCTCTCCAGAAGGAATTGGACCTGAGCTTCGAGGATGCCGAAAAGTTGAAGATGGGGGGCACGCTTGCGGGCGTCAGCGAAGAGCAGCGTACCGCGATCCTTCGCTCGGTCTCCGACATTCTGATCCTCGAGATCCAGAAGACGTTCGACTTCTTCCGCGCGACCAAGGCGGGCGAAAACATTCGCCGCATCTACGTCGCCGGAGGAACGGCGCGCGTCCCCGGACTTCTCGATCTTTTGAACGAAGAATTCGCAATGCCGGTGGAAGAGCTCTATCCGTTCCGGAAGATTGCAATCAACCCTGGGCGTCACGACGAAAGTCAGATTCGCGAGCTGGCGCCGCGTCTGGCCATCGCCGTCGGCCTGGCGCTGAGGAGCTTTGACACGCCATGATTCGCATCAACCTATTAGGGCAGGCTCGTCCGAAGGCCGCCAAGCAATCGGTTCCGTTGGAATCGACGCTTCAGATCATCCTGGGCATTGCCGCAGTGGCGATAGCCGCCATCGTGCTCTTCGTGATGTACAGCTCGGAGAAGCGCGATCTGGATGCCACCGAAGCTCGAATCTCCGCGCTGAAAGCCGAGCGCACCCAGCTCCAACAGATCAAACAGGAAGTCGATTCCTTCGAGCAGCAGAAGCGCATTCTTCAGACCCAGATCGATGTGATCGAGGGTCTGCAGAAGAACCGTACTGGCGCGCAGGAACTGCTCCAGATGGTTGCCAACACCGTGGTTCGTGTCGACCAGCTCTGGCTCACGACGCTTGAGCGCAAGGGCGACACCCTCTCCATCGCGGGCGAGGCCGGCAATATCGACGCCGTCGCCAACTTCATCACCCAGATGAAGCGCTCCGGATACTTCGACAAGATCGAGATTCAAGAGGCAAAGGAAGACGACGTTGTGAAAAACGTGACGACCTACGGCTTCACCATGACAGCCGCGGTCGCCGCTGCGCCTCCGGCGTCTCAGGCTGCTGCGCCGCAGACCAAACCCGCAACGACTCCGGCGCCCGCCCCGCAACCTGCCACGAAGGGGAGGAGCTAGCGATGGCTACATCGTTCCGTGAATGGCCCTGGCCGCTGCAAGCGTTGTTTTTCGCCGGATTGGCAGCGGTGCTGATCGCCGCCGGCCTCTTCATTCCGGGCTTGCCGAACACCAGTGTCCGCACCCAGCTCGAACAGGCGCAAGCCGAAGAGAAGCCTTTGCAGACCGAAGTTGCGAGTCTGCGCGTTTACAAGCAGCGACGCGCCGAACTGCAGTCCGAGATGGACGCGTTGCAGAAGCAATTGACGACTCTTCAAACCATCGTTCCGGCCGACAAGCGCGTCGATGAGTTCATCGTCATGATTCAGACCGCCGCGACCACCTCGGGCGTCTCGATTCGGCGCCTCAAGGCCGAGGCGGTAGCGCAGAAACAAGATTATTTCGAAATGCCGTTCACCGTGGAAGCCGACGGACCGTACTTTTCCGTGCTGGACTTCTTCGCCAAGCTGGGCCGGCTCTCCCGCATCGTCAACGTGGGCGATATGAAGCTGACCAGCGTTGCGAAAACCAACAGCACGACGTACCGCATGACTCCGGGAACGTCGGTGACCGGAACGATCACGATCACAACGTTCTTCTCCAAGAACGGCGATACCACTGTGGCTGGCGCGAAGACAGCGGCTGCAGCGCCGGCAAAGAAATAAGGCTATGACGATGAAACAATCACACAAAGCGTTGGCTGTTTCCAGTCTGCTGGCCCTGTCTCTCGCCGTGATCCCCGCGGCGCGCGCACAGGCGGCTCCCGCGCCGGCAGCGAAGAAATCGGCTCACCGGGCAAAAGCAGCAGCGGCGCAGACGCCGGCTGCAGGCACGCCCGCGAATGCCAACGGCGCAAAGCCGACTGAAGCGGGCAAGCGCGATCCATTCCTTCCGCTGGTCAATGAGAACAAGCCCAGCGGACCTCCTCTGCCTCCGGGCAAGGCGGGATTGGTCGTCTCCACTGTGCGCATCGACGGCACGGTTCGTTCGCCCGAAGGGATGCTCGCGGTCGTCTCGAATCCCGATCAACGCGTTTATTTCCTCCGCGAGGGGGACCGTCTCTATGACGGCGATGTGGAAAAGATTGGCCTGGACGGAGTGACGTTCAAGGAAAACTCAAAAGATGCATTCGGGAAGCCGGTTGAGCGTTTGGTTACCAAGCGAATCTACCCGAGCGCAGGAGAGCAGCAATGAGGATCATGCGGAGCGCATGGGGGCGTACCACTTTCGTTGCGGCGTCCCTTATTCTGTCGAGTGGAGCACTCCGGGCTAGCGACGCGCCCGTGGTGCATGTGAAGGCCGTGGTGAAGGACGGCAACGTGAACCTGGAAGCTCAGGCCAACGGCCCGTTCCAATACACCACGTACCGTCCGAGCCAGAGCCTTTTGGTGCTCGACTTGAGCGGCGTCTCGGCGGGTGACTCGGCCGGGGCGCGCGTGATTCCCTCGGAGCTCGTCAAGAGCTACCGCGTGAGCACGTACTCGGCTGGTGCAACGCCCATCGTGCGCCTCGAGGTTCTGCTGCGCGCCGGTGTTGAACCGAAAATTGCGCGCACGGGTGAAGACGAGCTCTCTCTATACGTCTCCTCGAACGGCAACTCCGGAGACGGCAGCACGGCTCCCGCGCCTTCGGGGACTGCTCCGGCGATTACGCCGATCTCGACCAAGCCGTCCGACACCAAGCTCTCGATTCCGAATCCTTCGATGCAGGCGATCGAAACCGTCAAGCTCGGCCAGAATGGCGAGCAGACCGAAGTCAACGTGGTGGGCAGCGGCAAGCTCACCTATCACGTGACGCGCCTTCAGAATCCGGATCGCGTCGTTCTCGATTTCTCGGGAGCGCACCTGAAGACTTCCGAAAAGAATATCGCCAGCAATCTCGACCCGGTTCGCGACATTCGCCTCGCGCAGTTTTCGCCTGAAGTTTCGCGCGTGGTGATCGACCTCCGCTCGCCGGCGCACTACAGCGTCAATGCTTCCGGCAACGCGGTCACGGTCGCATTCACCCCCGCGACGGCTTCCGCTCCGGCGCCTGCGGCCGATCAGCCTTCGAACGTCATCACCACGAAGGCTGATGTAAACGTGCAGCCCGCGATTGCGGCTTCGGCCACGTCGTCCGCTCCGGTCACGATTGCCAAGACTTCCACTCCGGCACCGGCGCAAGTTCCCGCTCCGGTTACGGCTCTGCCCGCGACGCTCACAGGTTCAGGTTCGGCTCTTGCGACGCCCGCTGTCGTAACCGATCCCGCGATTCCCGGTGCTGCGACGCCTCAGCAGCCCGCGCCCGCTCCGGCCGGCCGTTACTCCGGCGAACCGATTTCCGTCAACCTCAAGGACGTCGATCTGCGCGACTTCTTCCGTCTGATTCACGAAATCAGCGGCCTGAACGTCGTCGTCGATCCGGCCGTCCACGGCAGCCTCACGATCGTCCTCGACGATGTACCGTGGGACCAGGCTCTGGACATCGTGCTGCACAACAACGATCTCGATAAGCAAGTCGACGGCAACGTTCTTCGCATCGCCACTAAGGAGACGCTGAAGAAGGAAGCCGAACAGAATCGCGAACTCGCCAAGGCTCAGGCTGAAGCCGCGGACGTGGTCACCACCACCCGTGTGCTCAGCTACGCCAAGGCCGCGGACCTGGTTCCGACGATGAAGAAGTTCCTCTCGTCGCGCGGCGACGTTCTAGCTGACGCCCGTTCGAACACGCTCATCATTCGCGACATTCCCAGCGTTCTACCGGTGATGGATAACCTCATCCGCCAGCTGGACCGCAAGTCGCAGCAGGTGGAAATCGAAGCGCGCGTCGTGGCGGCCAACCGTTCGTTCTCCCGTGAAATTGGCACCCAGCTCGGCATGGGTTTTGGGTCGAACAATAACGCCGTAGGCGGCGCATCGCAGGTCGGCACCAGCCCAGTCGTTCACACTCCGGCTCCGCCGCTCGCTGTCGGTGCAACTCCAACTTCGACCAGCGGTTCGCTGCCGTTGTTGACGAACCTTGCAGCGGCGACGCCGACCAGCGGCTTGACCTACGCCTTCGCCTCGGCCAACTTCGCACTCGACGCCATCATCACTGCGGCCGAGGAGCGCGGCGTCGGCAAACTGATCTCCAAGCCGAAAGTCATCACCCAGAACAACCAAAAAGCCACCGTGAAGCAAGGTACCAAGATCCCGGTGCAGACCATCGTGAACAACACCGTATCGGTGCAGTTCGTAGACGCCGTGCTCGAACTCGACGTGACGCCGCAAATCACGTCCGAAGGCACGATCTACATGGACATCACCGTCACCAACGACCAGATCGACTCGTCGATCCCGCGTGTGCAGGGCATCCCGGCTATCGATACGCAGTCCGCGGAAACGAAGGTGCTCATCGGCGACGGCAACACCGTCGTGATCGGCGGCATCATCGTCACGCAGCTTCGTACTGACGTCCAGCAGGTGCCGTTCTTCGGCAGCTTGCCGGTCGTGGGCAACCTGTTCAAGCACACTACGGTCAGCTCGACCGCTCAAGAGCTCCTGTTCTTCATCACCCCGCGCATCCTGCCGGGATAACCAGATCGAAGAAAGAAGGGTCGGCGGTTGGCATCGAAAGTTAGTTCACATCAAACAAAATCAAACCGGAGCCGGATGGATCGGCTCCGGTCTTTTTTTTCGACTGCGAATGCGGACGCGCTCCTCGTCACGCACTTGCCGAATGTCGCCTACCTCTGCGGCTTCACGGGTAGCTCGGGCATCCTGCTCGTGGAAGCTTCGAGCGCCACACTCTTCACTGACAGCCGCTACACGTTTCAAGCTCGCGAGCAAGTTCACGACGCGAAGACCGCAATCGTCGCGGGAAGCCTGCTGAAAGCCGTCACAGAGACTCTCAAGCGCCGCCGTGGCACCGTACGCCTTGGCTACGCACCAGCCCAGGTAAGCGTCGCTCAGAGGCTTGCTCTGGACTCACAGCTTGGCAAGAAGCTGCGATGGGTTGACGCGTCCAACGCCGTCGAGCGCCTCCGCGCCGTGAAAGACGCCGCCGAGCTCGCCCTGATGCGCGATGCTGCGCAGCTGATCGACGCGGTTTGGACTGGCGCACTGCTCCGAGTCAAACTCGGTGTATCCGAACTCGACATCGCCGCCGAAATCGAATACGCAATGAAGCGACGCGGAGCCTCGGGTCCTTCCTTTGAGACCATTGTCGCCTCCGGCGCGCGCTCTGCCTGGGCCCACGCGCGTCCCACGTCCAAGCTGCTCAGGAAAAACGAGTTGGTCGTCATGGACCAGGGTGCTATACTCCGCGGCTACTGCAGCGATATGACTCGAACCGTCTTCCTGGGGCGCGCTTCGAGCCGGATTCGCTCGATGTACCACGCTGTCTTGAATTCCCAGGAAGCCGCGAAAGCCTCCATCCACGCCGGTGTGACTGCCGGTTCGGTGGATGGCGCCGCGCGTGATACGCTTAAAAAGCACCGCTTGGATCGCTTTTTCACCCACAGCACTGGCCACGGCCTCGGCACGGAAGTGCACGAGATGCCCCGGCTGGCTCGCGCGGAGGAAACGGTCCTGGAAAAGGGAATGGTAATCACCGTCGAGCCCGGCGTATATGTGGAGGGGCTCGGGGGCATCCGAATCGAAGACGACGTTGTCGTCACAGCCTCAGGCTGCGAGAGCCTGACCAACGCAAACCGGGAACTCATCGAACTGTAATGGCGAAAAAGTCCAGCTCTGAACCGTCGCACCACACGGGCGGCGTTGACCTGCCCGAATTGGAAAAAATCCTGGAGTTCATGCAGAAGCATGGACTCGAAGAATTCGAATACGAACGCAGCGACCTGCGCATCCGGCTAAAGAAGCCCTCGAGCGCGCCTCCGGCCGGGTATCGCGCGTTTCCCGCGCCCGAAATGGTGGTAGCAATGCCTGCCGCGCCGCCTCCGGCTGCTCCCGCGGTTGCGCCGGGTCCTGCGCCTGTCCGGGAAGCGGCTCCTGAATCCGCGCGCGCCGAAGATCTGCACATCGTGAAGTCGCCGATCGTCGGCACTTTTTATGCATCGGCCAGCCCGGGCGCCGAAGCCTTTGTCAGCATTGGCACCAAGGTCGAATCGGGCCAGCCGCTCTGCATCATTGAAGCCATGAAGCTCATGAACGAAATCGAGTCGGACGTCGCCGGCGAGATCGTTCGCATCTTTGTCGAAAACGGCCAGCCGGTCGAATACGGCGAGTCGCTCTTCGGCATTCGCACGCACCGCAAGAAGTGAACGGGCCAAACCAGAAACCCAGGCCGGAAACCGGACCGGAAACCATGTTTCGAAAGATCCTGATCGCTAATCGCGGTGAAATTGCCCTGCGGATCATGTCTGCCTGCAGGGAACTCGATATCAAGACTGTCGCGGTCTACTCCGAAGCCGATCGCAACTCTCTTCACGTTCGCTTCGCCGACGAGGCCATCTGTATCGGACCGCCGCGCTCGTCCGATAGCTACTTGAACATCCCGCAGGTTATCAGCGCCGCGGAAATCGCCGACGTCGACGCGATCCATCCCGGCTACGGCTTCCTCTCTGAGAACGCCAACTTCGCTGAAGTCTGCGAAGCTTCCCACATCACGTTCATCGGTCCCACGCCAGACGCCATCCGCCTGATGGGCGAAAAGGACAAGGCACGCGAAGCCATGGGCGAGGCCGGCCTGCCGATCATTCCGGGCAGCCCAGGCGTTGTTCCCGATGAAGATTCGGCCAAGCGGATAGCTGAAGAGATCGGCTACCCGATCATGATAAAAGCCGCAGAAGGCGGCGGCGGGCGTGGCATGCGCGTTGTGCGAAACAGTCGCGAACTGATTGCCATGTTCCAGACGGCTCGCGCCGAAGCGCAAGGCGCCTTCGGCAGCCCGAACGTCTACATGGAAAAGCTCATCGAGAATCCGCGCCACATCGAATTTCAGGTTCTCGGCGACAAGCACGGTAACGTCGTGCATCTTGGCGAGCGCGAATGCTCCATCCAGCGCCGCCACCAGAAAGTTCTGGAGGAATCGCCCTCGGTCGTCATCGACCCTGCCACGCGCAACAAAATCGGCAAGCAAGTCGTCGACGCGCTGAAGAATCTCGGCTACTCGAGCGCCGGCACCGTCGAATTCCTCCGCGAAGAGTCAGGCAACCTATATTTCATCGAAATGAACGCGCGCATCCAGGTAGAACATCCGGTCACCGAGATGGTCACCGGCATCGATCTCGTGAAATCGCAGATCCGAGTCGCGGCGGGCGAGGAATTGAAGACCGTACTGCCGCCCGTCGAGTTCCGCGGCCACGCCATCGAATGCCGCATCAACGCGGAAGATCCCGAAACCTTTGTACCGTCCGCGGGACGCATCACGGCCTTCCGCGTTCCCGGCGGCCCGGGCATCCGCGTCGACACGGCCTCCTACGCCGACGGCGTGATTCCGCCCTATTACGACTCGCTGATCGCGAAGCTGATCGCGCACGGCAAGGATCGCGCCGAAGCCATCGCTCGCATGAAGTGCGCGCTCGAAGGCTTCGTCGTCGAAGGTATCAAGACCACGATCCCGCTGCACAAGCGCATCCTGAACGATCCGGGGTTTGTCGCGGGCAAGTTCGACACGCATTTTCTCGATCGTGCGCTGGCCGAGCCCGCGCAGACCAAGCCGCCGGCTAAGTCCGGTCCGGCTCTGGTGCCGTCGAGCGGAAAACAGAAAGCACGTTTAGCCAAGTAGCGCGGAGGCAGCGGTTGTTTCCGGCTCTCTACGCCATCCTCGACGTAAGCCCAAGCCAGTCTCCGGAGCCCGCAATCCATCTAGCCAGCCGTCTCGCCTCAGCTGGCGTCAGCCTGATGCAAGTTCGCGCGAAAAATCTCGCGCCGGCGAAGTATTTCGAGGTTACGCGTCGCGCGATCGAAGCCACATCGCGCTTCGGCGTTCGCATCGTTGTCAACGATCGACCTGACGTTGCCGCGCTTTCCGGTGCTGCTGGAGTTCACGTCGGCCAGGAAGACTTGCCCGTCGACGCCGCGCGCGCCACGTGCAAAGCGCCGCTCTGGGTCGGCGTATCGACGCACAACGTCGCGCAACTCGAAGCCGCGTGCGCGACGACTGCCGACTACATCGCTGTCGGCCCAGTCTTCGCTACACAATCGAAAGAGAATCCAGATCCCGTCGTCGGCCTCGAACTGGTGCGCCGCGTTCGTGCAATGACCCAAAAACCGATCGTCGCGATCGGCGGCATCACCGTCGACACGGCCGCAGAGGTCTTCGCTGCGGGCGCCGATTCCGTCGCCGTAATTAGCGATCTCGCCCGCGCCACCGATCCCGAAAAACGCGCCGCGCAATATCTCGAAATCGCGAGACGCGCACTCACTTCACACAACTGACCATGGCCGAAACTACCAGTCCGATCGGTTCAACCACACAGCAGGCCACAACGGCCGCCAAAATCGAACTCGTGAAAGGCCTAGGCCTTTTCGACGCAACGATGATCGTCTGCGGCTCGATGATCGGCTCCGGCATTTTCATCGTCTCTGCCGACATCGCGCACCAAGTCCAAAGCCCCGCGCTCCTGCTCCTCGTTTGGATCTTCACCGGAGTGATGACGATCATCGGCGCGCTCACCTACGGCGAACTTGCCGCAGCGATGCCCGACGCCGGCGGCCAGTACGTTTTTCTTCGTGAATCGCTCTCTCCGCTGTGGGGTTTCCTTTACGGCTGGACGATGCTGCTCGTGATTCAAACCGCCACCATCGCCGCCGTTGCCATCGCCTTCGCGAAATTCACGGCCGTCATGATTCCGTGGTTTTCGGGATCCGCGTGGATTGGAAAACACCTTGTGGCCGGCCCATGGCATTTCTGGTTCGGCACGCTCGGCCCTTACAACGTCGGCCTGAACCGTCAGAACTTGCTCGCCATCGCTTCAATCGTATTTATCACCTGGCTCAACACACGTGGCTTGCGCATCGGCAAAGTCGTCCAGAACGTTTTCACCGTCGCGAAAGTGGGTTCACTCGCCGCACTCGTCCTTTTGGGACTTTTCTATTCAACGGCCATTGCTCGCGCTGCCAACTTTACTGACTTCTGGCGCGGCGCCGGACTAAGTACGCTGCACCCGTATCCGCCCGACGGATCGATTTGGAGCATCGGCACACTCACGCTGATCGGCGTGGCGATGGTCGGCGCGCTTTTCTCCGCCGATGCCTGGAACAACGTCACGTTCACAGCGGCCGAAGTCCGCAATCCGAGCCGCAACCTACCGCTGTCGCTCGCGCTCGGCACAGGCATCGTTATCACGCTTTACGTTCTCGCGAACGTCGCCTATCTCCGAGTGCTGCCAATTAGCGGAGATCCTCATGGCGCCACCGTTCTCGCGCGCGGCATTGAGTTCGCGACGGACGGCCGCGTCGGCACCGCCGTCACGGAAGTTGCATTCGGTCCTGCGGGCGCGATCATCGTCGCGATCGCCATCATGATTTCCGGATTCGGGTGCAACAACGGCTTGATCTTGAGCGGCGCGCGGATTTATTACGCCATGTCGAAAGACGGTCTCTTTTTCAAGTCCGTTGGCACGGTCAACAAGCACCACTGTCCCGCCGTAGCGCTGATCGTTCAGTGCATCTGGGCTGCGATTCTTTGCCTCTCCGGCACCTACAGCCAGCTCCTCGATTTCCTGATTTTCGCCGTCCTGATTTTCTACATCCTCACGTTCTGCGGCCTGTTCATCCTCCGCTGGAAGCGCCCGGACATGCCGCGGCCCTATCGCGCTTTCGGCTATCCCGTTCTCCCGATTCTGTATCTCGTGATGGCTCTGTTTATCGAGATTCAGCTTTTGCGTTACAAGCCGCAGTACACCTGGCCCGGCTTGATCATCGTGCTGCTCGGCGTGCCCGTTTACCTGCTCTGGAAACAGGCAGGGAAGTCCGCGGCCGTTGACCATTGATGTAAAAAAGCGCGCCGTGGCGATACGTTCCGCGCGCGTTTTCGTGTAGATTCGTGCCGGACCAATTTGGCGGCGGTCGAGGTCCGCTGCCTTCGTCTGGCGTTCCTTGGGAGGAAATTGCGAATGAGTAATTCGCTGTTCAGGAAAAAGCCGATCGAGCTTCTGCTGCGCGAAGCGTCGGAAACCGGCGAGCACACTCTGAAACGCTCGCTCGGCGCGCTGTCGCTCACGGCGCTCGGCGTCGGAGCGGTAATCGGCGCGGGAATTTTCGTGATGACGGGACTCGGCGCCACCTACGCCGGCCCGGCGCTTACGCTCTCGTTCGTACTCTCTGGCTTCGGATGCGTTCTCGCCGGCCTGTGCTACGCCGAGTTCGCCGCGATGATTCCGCTCGCCGGCAGCGCTTACACCTACGCTTACGCCGCGCTCGGTGAATTACTTGCCTGGATCATTGGCTGGGACCTGACGCTTGAATACGCCATGGGCGCGAGCACCGTGTCGTCCGGCTGGTCGAATCACTTCGTGGAAATTCTAGCCGCTTTTAGGATGCGCATGCCGCTGTGGCTCGCCTACGACCACTGGACCGCGCTGACGACGGCCGAGAACGTGGTCGCGCGCAACATGGCACACACATCGGACCCATCGCTGATAAACGGCAGCAAGGCGTTTCTCGATCGGGTCGCCCAGATTATCTCCGCGCAGTCACCCGAACTGCTGCAGCGAGCGCACGACATGGTTGGCGCGCCGCATATTTTCGGCGTCGACATAGGGTTCAACCTTCCGGCGTTCGTCATCGCGTTGATCATCACCGCCGTACTCGTCGTTGGTATCAAGGAAAGCGCGAACTTCAACGCCACGATCGTCGTGATCAAAGTTGGGGTGGTTCTCTTCGTGATCCTTCTCGGCATGAAGTACGTCGAGCACGCCAACATCGGCTACAACTGGGCTGAATTCGCGCCCATGGGAATTGGGGGCATAGGGAAGGCAGCGGCTTACATCTTCTTCGCTTACATCGGATTTGACGCCGTTTCGACCACGGCGCAAGAAGCCAAAAATCCGCAGCGCGACCTGCCGATCGGCATCATCGCGTCGCTCGTTTCCTGCACGATCCTTTACATTCTCGTCGCGTTCGTCCTGACCGGCATGGTGCCCTGGAAAGCGATCAACATCGAAGCCCCGCTGGCCGTCGCGTTTCTCGATCGCGGCCTGAAGACGGCTTCCACTGTGATCACTCTCGGCGCGCTCGCCGGTCTCACCAGCGTGATGCTGGTAATGCTTCTCGGCCAGACCCGCGTGCTCTATTCGATGGCTAAGGACGGCCTGTTGCCGAGCAATTTTTTCGCCGCGATTCACCCGAAGTTCCGTACGCCCTACAAGACGACGATACTGGTCGGCCTACTCGCGGCCATTTTTGGCAGTCTCACTCCCATCGACCAACTCGGGAAGATGGTCAATATCGGCACATTGCTTGCGTTTGTTATCGTCTGCATCGCGGTTATCGTTCTTCGCTACACGAATCCCAATCAGCCGCGGCCGTTCCGCACTCCGCTGGTTCCGTTGATCCCGGGTCTTGGAGTGGTGATTAACCTCTACATGATGGCTAATCTCGGGTATTTGAACTGGGTACGCTTAATCGGTTGGCTGATCGTCGGACTGTTCGTGTACTTTTTGTACAGCCGGCATCACAGCCGCGTGCAGCACTACCGCGGATAGCGATCGCCGAGCCGCGCGAGAAGCCTGGATTCGCGCATTTCATTTCACGCTAAAATGTATATGTTCTGAACGCTGCGGCGCGCCCGGATGAGCGAGCCCGCGGCTTCGCGGCGGGCAACGGGCGCTGCGAACATGCTTCCAGGACTCCGATTCGCGTGGGCACATTTACATTTCGCCGTGTTGCCATCTTTTTTCGCCGGGCCACCGCGCTCGACAAGGTCGCGGTCGCGCTCGTCTTGCTCGGCGCGATTGAGCGCATCCTTCATCTCCTGAAGATCGACTTGCCGTACACCGACGGCATTCTCTTCGCCGCGTTTTTCGCCGTCATCTACCTGCTGATCCGGATCGTACCAATCGTTCGGACGCAGATGCTCTGGCGCTTGCGAAACCGCCTGATCATCGCCTACGTCTTCATCGCTCTCGTTCCGTTGATTCTGCTTCTCGGCATGGCTGGTATCGCCGCTTACGGCCTTTACCTTCAACTCGGCGCTCACATGCTCCACGACGACCTGCAGGAGCGCATCGGCACAATCCAGGCCGAAACGGAAGCCGTCGCTGGCGCGATCGAGATGGAAGCACTGCAGGGCACCTCGCCGGCTGACGACGCTGTTCTTCAGCGTCCCAACGTTGTGCGTGTGGTATCGCTCGCTCGCAATGAGTGGCCTGAACTCAAAGTCTTCCCAAATCGTGGCGAATATCTCGTGCAGGCACACGGGGGGAAAGAATTCGGCGGTATCGTCGAATTCGAAAACAAAATCTGGATTGCAGCCGCTGTCTGCAAGAGCGAACGCACGGCACCGTTCTGTATCCTCGCAGGCACGCCACTGAATTCAGCATTCCTCGATGGTCTCTCGCCTGACATCGGCCCCATCGAAATCATTCCACTCCGCCCTGATGCAAAGTCGAACGGCGTCGCCGACCCAGCCAGCGCGAGCGACTCGACATTCCGGGGGCGCGTGTTCGTCGCCAGCGAACAGATCAGCAGCCGGCGCCGTACGCTCAGCCCGGCCGCCAATTTGTTTGACATCCAGGTGAATGGTGCCTCCACGATCGAGCTGTACCACACCGGTCCGGACCAGGTTTCCCATCCGTCAGCACTCCTTGCCTCGTTCAGCGTTCGCCCCTCGACGATGAACTCTCATTTGTTCCAGTCCGTCGGCGACGTGGGGCCGTTGCTCGTGATCGCTCTCGCTGTCGCTGCGATCATCTTCCTGCTTCTCGAGATCGCCGCGCTCGCCACCGGCATTGTTCTCACGCGCACCATTACCACGGCTATCGGTGATCTATACGAGGCCACACTCTTCGTTCGGCGCGGCGATTTCAGCAAACGCGTCCGCGTTCACCAGCGCGACCAGCTCGGTGCTCTCGGTGAATCGTTCAACGAGATGACCAGCTCCATCTCCGAACTGATCGACGAGCAAGGCAAGCGCCAGAAACTTGAAAACGAAATCGAGATCGCGCGCCAGGTCCAGTCCCAACTCTTCCCGCAGACGCTGCCGAAGGTGCCGGGGCTCGAACTCGCCGCGATCTGCCGCCCCGCGCGTAGCGTGAGCGGCGACTACTACGACTTCATCGCCACTGAAAACAATTGCGTGGGCATCGCTCTCGCCGACATCAGCGGCAAAGGCATCTTCGCGTCGTTGCTCATGGCCAGTCTTCAGGCTGCGCTGCGTAGTCAGGCCGCCTTCGACGGCAATTGCGGCACCGCCGAGCTCGTCAGGCGCCTGAACCGCCATCTTTTCCGCAATACATCCGATGACCGCTACGCGACGTTCTTCTACGGCGTCTACGATGCGGACGCGAAAACTTTTACTTACACGAACGCGGGCCACCTTGCGCCGTTTTTCATTCACGGCTCCAAAGTAGACGAGCTGAGCGACGGCGGCACCGTCGTCGGTTTGTTCGAAGACTTCCCCTATACCCAGCGCACAATTCAGGTCGAGCCCGGGAGCCTCTTCGTTCTCTTTAGCGACGGGCTTACCGAACCCGAAAATGTTTACGGCGAGGAATTCGGTAACCATCGCCTGCGCGAGGAAGTTTTGCGCAACCGCACCATGCCGGCTCAGCGCCTTGCTGAAAACTTGATCGGAGCGGCTGAACTCTGGGCCGGTTCGCCCGAACAGGCTGACGACATGACCGTCGTCGTCGCGCGAATGGGCTAACTTTAGCTGCTGCGGGTCCTAGCACATCGCGCCAGCAGTCCGCCGCGCGTCTCGAAAACTCGGCCCTGTCAGGCTATAGTGGTGCACGCTAATCGTTAAGGAGCGATCGTCTTGCCTCTACGCGGAAGAGTGGCACTGATCACGGGCGGCAGCCGCGGCATCGGACGCGGCATCGCGGAGGGCCTCGCGCGCGAGGGCGTGCGCATCGCAATTTCCTACCGCAGCAACAAATCTGCCGCCCACACCACGCTGAAGCATCTGCAGGAGGCGGGCGTCGAAAGTCTCGCCGTTGAAGCCGACGCCACCGAGGAAGCGCAGGTCAACTCGATGGTCGCGAAAGTGATAGAGCGCTTTGGCCGGCTTGACATCCTCATCAACAACGTCGGCGAGTTCAACTGGAAGCCCGTCCTCGAATCCTCGCCCACCGAATGGGAAGACATCATCGCGTCGAACCTCTACAGCGTCTTCTACGCTAGCAAAGCCGTGCTGCCGGTGATGCGCCGCCAACGCTGGGGCCGCATCGTCAATCTCGGAGCGGTCGGCGCAGAACGCGCCTTCGGCCAGGGCACCATCTCCGCCTACGCCGCCGCGAAAGCCGCCGTCGTCTCCTTCACGCGCTCGCTTGCGATCGAAGAAGCCAAGCACGGCATCACCGTCAACGTGGTGAATCCTTCCAACGTCGACGAGCGCGGCCTTACCGCCGACGAAGCTCGCCGTATCCGCGACGCCCGCGCGCCCATTGGCCGCCCGCCTTCCACCGACGACGTCACCTGCGCCGTCAGCTTTTTCGCTTCTGACGCCGCCGATTACATCACCGGCCAGGTCCTCAACGTCACCGGCGGATGGATGATCTAGCCCCGCGGCGCATCAAACACGTGCCATGAAAATCCTCACCGCAGCGGAAATGAATCAGGTCGATCGGCTCACCACCGAGCGTTACAACATTTCCGCCGCCACGCTGATGGAGAACGCCGGAAAAGGCGTCGCGGACTTCATTGCGCAGCGCTTCTCCCACTCCACCCAGAAGAACATCGTCGTCCTGTGCGGCAAGGGAAATAACGGCGGCGACGGATTCGTTGTTGCTCGCCATTTGCTTCGGCGTGGTGCGAATCCCAATGTGTTTCTGTTCGCCGCTCTCGAGGAAATGGGCGGTGAAGCTGCCGATAACGCCTTTACGTGGCGAGACGGCGGCGGCCGTTTTCAAATGGTCCGGAGCAGCCAGGGTTGGTCCGCTGTAAAATCCGCAATACTCTCCGCCGATCTGATCGTTGACGCGTTGCTCGGCACCGGTGTTCGCGGCGCTGTTGAAGGTCTGTACGCCGAAGTCATCAACGACGTAAACGCCGCCTCTGACGCGCGCCGCGGCCCGGTCGTCGCCGTCGACATTCCCTCCGGCCTCCCCGCTGATACTGGCGTTCCACTCGGCCCCGCGATCTACGCGGACTACACGGTCACGTTCACCGCGCCGAAGCTCGGCCTCGTCGAAGCCAAAGCCGCTGATTACACCGGCGAACTTCTTGTCCACAAAATCGGTTCGCCCTACGAATTGATCGAGGAAGTCGGCACGCAAAACTTGCACTGGGTTGACGCCGAGGAAGTGAAAATCTACGCATCGGCCCGTAAACCCGGTGGCAACAAAGGCGACTACGGCCACGCACTCCTGGTCGCCGGATCCTACGGGAAAAGCGGCGCCGCGGTTCTCGCGTCGTCAGCCGCGTTGCGCGCTGGTGCGGGCCTCGTTACGGTCGCGATGCCCGACCCGATTCTTCCGATAGTTGCCGCGCACACGCCCGAAGTCATGACCGAGCCCCTTCCCGCCACAACAGCCGGGACGCTTTCGCTCGACGTCTTCGAGAGCGGCCGCCTTCCGAAGCTAGTTGAGAAAAAACGCGCGCTCGCCATCGGTCCCGGCCTTTCGACCAACGACGAAACCCAAAAAGTCGTCCACAAACTTCTCGCCAGGCGCGATATTCCCATCATTCTCGACGCCGATGGCCTGAACGCCTTCGCTGGACATACCTCCGATCTCAAACACGACGCCGGCAATCTCGCTCTCACTCCGCACCCGGGCGAAATGTCCCGCCTTGCAAATTGCTCCATCGCGGCCGTGCAATCGCGCCGCCTTCCGCTCGCGCTCGAATGCGCTAAGGCTTGGAACGCTCACGTCGTTTTGAAAGGGCAGGGAACCATCGTCGCCTCGCCCGACGGCCACGCTTTCATCAACTCCACTGGCAATCCCGGCATGGGCACCGCGGGTACGGGCGACGTCCTCACCGGCGTTCTCGCCGGTCTCACCGCTCAGTTTGGGCCCAAGTCCAAGTCGTACAACTGGTCACGCACTCTCGCCTTCGGCGTCTATCTTCACGGTCTTGCCGGCGACATCGCCTACGAGGATTTCTCCTGCGCTCCGCTCCTCGCATCCGATCTCATCCGCGCCCTCCCTCGCGCCTACCAACGTTTCTACGAGGAATGCGCGCGTGGCTAAACTCGAACTCGAAACTCACTCGAGCGACGAAACCATCGCCCGCGGCCGCGAAATCGGCGCACAACTCACACCTCCTCTCTTGATTCTGCTTTCCGGCGATCTCGGCGCCGGGAAAACCACTTTCACGAAAGGCTTGGCCAGCGGCTTTGGCGCCGCGTCGGAGGAAGAAATCACCAGCCCCACGTTCACTCTCGTTCACCGCTACTCTGGCGCACGCGTTCCGGTCTATCACGTCGATCTCTACCGTATCGAAGGCGCGCGCGACCTGCAGACCCTCGGCCTCGAGGATGTCTTCGCCGAGAACGCCATCGTCATCGTCGAGTGGCCCGACCGCCTCAAGATGCATTACGACTGGCCGGTCGTGCGCGTCCACCTCGAACATGTCGCCGACGATGCCCGCAAGATCATCATCGATGC
>JBEKJW010000025.1:0-27534 GCA_050011035.1 Candidatus Acidiferrales bacterium | reverse complement strand
ACCACGTAGAACACGTCCGGGAAGTTGTCCTTGTTCACGTCGTAGATCGCGGCCAGCTGCGTTGTTCCTTCGTCGAAAATCGGCGTCGTGCTGTTGTACGTCAAAGTCGTCTTCGGCGCCTGGAATGTGCCGTCACCGTTGCCCAACTGCACGGCGAATCCCTCGTAGTAAGTATTCGTCGTGCCGTCGATATCGAAGAACCAGTAGACCAGGTCCGCTTTTCCGTCGTGATTCACGTCCACGGTCTGGACGCCTTGAATGTCTTGCTGAATATCCAGGCCGCTCGGCACGAGACTTGGCGCCGTAGCGGTCGTGGGAAGCTGAAAACTTCCGTCGCCATTGCCCACGGACATGTTGAAGGTCAATCCTATCGGCGTCGTTCCCACCCAAAACACGTCTTCCGTCGTGCCGCCCGTGAACTGACCCAATACCGGCGTACCGCCGGTCTGTCCTGCCGGCAACACAAGTTGCTGCGCCGCCTGCGCCGGAATGCCGTTGTTCTGCGTCAGGTAGCTGGTCAAAACTCCCTGGTTGTTCGAATTCACCGTGAACGCCACCAAGTCAGGACGCCCGTCTCCGTTCAGATCCGCCAGGTTCGACCCGCCATAGGACACCGGCAAACTGGGAGCGCCGGCGAATGTGCCGTCGCCGTTTCCCATAAGCGGATAGCCGATGTTCGGAAGGTAGTCGTCTCCGCCGTACCCCACCGTGTCTCCGTAGCCGCTGTACAGATCCAGATTTCCGTCTCCATCGATGTCTGTTCCGGTGATCAATCCGCGATTCGAAATGGCCGCGTACGCCGGGCCCACCGTGAAACCTCCGTGGCCGTTGCCCATATACGTGCGGATGGTGCTGCCGTCGTCTGTTGCGATGTCCGCGTTTCCGTCGTTATTAAAATCCGCTGCCACAATTCCCGGCGCGAGGCCATTGCTGGCCGTGCTCACCGCCGGAAAACCCAGGCCTGCAAATGTGTAAGTAATCCCGTCGCCCTGACCCAGAAAGATCTGGCCCTGCTCGGTGATGATGTCGCGCTTCTTGTCGTTGTTCACGTCCGCAGTGATGAATTTGCCCGTGAAGTTCGTAGTTTGTCCTCCGTCCGAAATGGCGACTGGAGCATTCAACGTCCCATCGCCTTTTCCGAGGAACACCAGGAACCCCTGAGTGCTCGAATTGACCAACACATCCGGGTTTCCGTCGCCGTTCAGATCGTCGACGACGCCGAAAGTAATCACTTGGTTGGGAAGTTCGTAGTTCGCCGGCGCTTTGTAGGTTCCGTCGCCGTTGCTGATGAAGACGCTGACCGAGGAATTCTGTCCGTCGGTATTCATGGAGATCAAATCGATATTGCCGTCGTTGTTCAAATCGCCGCTCGCCAATGAGTACGGCTCGATATCCGGTGCTAGCGACGTCCCCACCGTAATCGCGTAACTTGCGCTGACGCTGTAGGTGTAAATCCCACTTCCGGCTTGCTGAGCGCCCAGGTAATTGCCATTGCTTTTCTGTTGGCCCAGGTAGGTCAGCAGGGCTGACGACGTTCCCTGCGTGGCGGCGCCGCAACCATTGGGATACAGGTCCGGCGTGGTTGCGAGGAATGCGTTGTTGTGAATGATCCTTTCGTAATTTGGGATTGTATTCGTGACGTTGGCGACCGGCGAGGTGGCCGTGCCGCCAATAGTGTACTCGCCGTAACCCAGCGAGCAATCGCTCTGCCGGATCAGCCCGAAACCGACCATGTTGGGCGCCACTACGGCTTGCAAATTTCCATAGAACGGGGCCAGCGTGGCAGCGGTAGCTCCGCCCGCGAGCGTTCCAAACCGCCTCGTGAAGGTATGAGCCTTAAAGGGCCTGCCTGGCCGCGCGGGCATTGCCAGTCCCGGCTTCGGGCAAAAAGGGGTGTAAGGGAACATCTGGCAGCATGCGGACATGGCAAAAACCGCAGCACAAATTGCGAAGAGCAGCGCCACTTTCTGGGAGCGCACCATTGGCAGACGCACGCAAACCTCCGGAGGCGGAACCGTCAGGGCTGGGGTAAAGCGATTCCCGCGCGGCGCCTCTATGAATTCAATGTGAAAATAAAACTAGAAAACACGGTGGAGCAGAATGACTTGCCTTGGCGACAGCTCCGGCCGTCCAGGAGACCGAGATAATACACAACTCTGATTACAAGGCGATGCAATTTTTTTGCGAGGTGGGCACGGTACTCCCAGAACACCCGTGAAAAAACCATTCATGCGCGGACTGGATGCGCTGTGAACCGCCGCCGGGTTAGAACGAGGCAGCGGCAAGTTCTTGCAGAAATTCTTACCTAATCGTTGAGCGAGATGCGAGGGCGTAGCCGAGTCCAATAAAAATCGCCGCGCGCCACAGTTTGGGGTGTGGCGCGCGGCGTGTTGCTTCCGGCGGCACGGCGAGGGGCGCCGTGGCCGCGGCGTGTTACTTGGGCGAGGCGGGTTTCGGGAGCTGGAGTATCATCCCGCCTCCCTGGCCTGACTCCACTTCGGGCAACTGCCCGTTCCAGTGCTCGATCAGCGCCTGCTCGTTTTCGATGCGGCGAAGCTCGAGCAGTTGCGGCGTGAGCGAGTTCTGCCGGATGCGGTTGGCATCGGCTTCGCCCTGCGCACGCGTGACCATGGACTTCGCATCGCCTTCGGCTTCCGCGATTTTCTTCGCGGCTTCCGCCTGCGTGGTGGCGAGTTCGTTGCGAGCGCGCTCGGCCTGTTGAATGGCCTGTGCCTTCGCTGTAATCGCCGCCGCGATCACTTCCGGAACGCGCGGCGCGCCGATGAATCCGAACTGCTGCACGCTCACGCCCACCGGACGGACTTTCTCCTCGATCATCGCCTGCACGCGGCTGAGAAATTCGGCCTTGCGCTCGCCGTAGATGTCTTCCACGGTAAAAGTGGAAGCCACTTCGTTCAACGAGTTGCGGACGATGTCGCGCAGAATGCCGTGCGTGAACATATCGAGTTCGCTGACGCGATACTTCACGTAGAAATCCGGCGCTTTCTGCGGGTCGATCGCATACGAAAGCGAGACATCCACGAAGATTTCCATTCCCTCCTTGGAGTTGAAGCCCATCTCCTCGTTGACGGGATGGCCTTCGTTGGTGTCCCGCGTCCACTTCACGGTTTGCACGTAGGTCGGAAATTCAAAAATCTGCGTGCGCAGCGGGCTGTAGATCACCCAACCCGTACGGATCGGAATTTCCGACGCTCCGCGCTGGCTGCCGGCCAGGTTGATTTCGACGCCGACGTGGCCCGCTTCGATGCGCGTGATGCGCAGCACAAACAGCGCGAGCAACAGCAGTACCACCAAGCCGGCAACACCAAAAAACAAAAACTTGATGCTTTGCTGCGAGACGCGCGGCACAAATTGAATGTCGCGATCGTCGCGTGGTCCATTATTGAAGATTGTCATGGGTCGAGCCTCCTTGCGGCGTCCCGTAGCGGCGACGATCGCTGCCGTGACACACCCGCCGAATTTGCCGTCAAGGTGCGAGCGGCGAATCGTGGAGGGAGTGGTTTAATCCGGTGATAACAGGCTAGCACGGGTACGTCAGGAAGCCGTAAGCTTCGCGTAAGGATTCCGTAAGGCGGGGCGTAAGTGGTGCGTGGTCAGCGGGGTACGGCGGCGTCTCGGCGGAATGCGGCGAGTTGGAAGACATTCACAGAGGGGGGAGGAGAAAGGCGCCGAGTTCCACAGAGAACTAATGCTTGGCACAGCGCCTCCGTGGAACTCCAAGGATTTCTCATTCCTCCGTGTATGTTGACGCTTTTATATGGTGCGGCGGCGAGGTGTGCGACTTCGCGACTTGCCGTTGGCCCGCGAGGCGGCGATTTTGCGGAGGGCTTCGCCGAATGAGGCGATCGTCTCGGGCACGGCTTCGCTGAAAACGAATTGTCCTTCCCGGCGGCAGCGGATCAGGTTCGCGTCAGAGAGGATTTTCATGTGGTGCGACACGGTGGCGGGCGTCACGCCGCGCATGGCGACCAGATCCTGGCACTTCATGTCGCAGCGGGAGGAGATGGCTTCGAAAATTTGCAGGCGGGTTTTGTCGCCCAGCGCCTTCGAGATCTTCTCGATTTGAGCCCGGTCCATCGCCATGTAGACAGTATAATCCCGATTCGACCGCGACTCGTTATTTCACGAAAGCACATATTTACGCGGCGCGAATCTGGAGGATGCAATTCATGAGGCGGCTCGAAGGGAAAAAGGCGGTCATCACCGGCGGCAATAGCGGAATTGGACTCGCGAGCGCGAAGCGCCTCGCGGAAGAGGGCGCGCGCGTGCTGATCTCGGGGCGCGATCCGAAAACGCTCGCAGCGGCCGCGACGGAGATCGGGCCGGGCACGCTGACGGTGCAAGCCGATGTTTCGAAGATGGCGGACATCGATAAGCTCGTCGCCTTCACGAAAGAACAGTTCGGGAATATCGACATACTGTTCGTAAATGCGGGAGTCGCGAAGTTCGCGCCCCTTCCGGAATCGACCGAAGCGTTGTTCGACGAGCACTTCAACATCAATGTGAAAGGCCTGTACTTCACGGTACAGAAGGCGATGCCCTATCTGAACGATGGAGCGTCGGTGATTCTGAACACATCGATTGTGTCGACCAAGGGCGAAGCGAACACTAGTATCTACGCGGCAACAAAGGCCGCCGCACGGTCGATCGCGCGAACCGCGGCGAGAGAAATGCTGCCACGCCGCATCCGCGTAAACGCAGTCGCGCCGGGCTATATCGAAACTCCCATTTTCGTCCGCTCCGGGATTTCCGCACAACAGATGGCGATGTTCAAGGCGGGCGCAGCGGCGCGTACACCGATGAAGCGGCTTGGGACCGCGGAAGAAGTGGCGGCAGCCGTGGCATTTTTGGCGTCAGACGACGCCACGTACATTACGGGAGTGGAACTGAACGTCGACGGCGGCATGGGTCAGCTGTGATACTTCCCAGTTAGACCGTCATCTAAAGGAGGGACTTCAGGAAGCGAGCCGATCATGCTCGCGGATAACGTAATGGCGCGGAGGACTTCTGTATGAAACGACTCGAAGGAAAAGTGGCGGTGATCACCGGCGGCAACAGCGGCATCGGCCTCGCAAGCGCGAAGCGGCTGCGCGAGGAAGGCGCAAAGATCGCAATTTCAGGACGCGACGCGAAGACGCTCGAATCCGCCGCGAAGGAAATCGGCGAGGGCACGTTGGCCGTGCAAGGCGACGTCTCGAAGCTCGCGGACATCGACAAGCTCTACAACGCGGTGAAAGACAAATTCGGCAAGATCGACGTGCTGTTCGTGAACGCCGGCATCGCGATTTTTGCGCCGTACGCGATGACCAACGAAGAGCTGTTCGACAAAATGTACGACATCAACGTGAAGGGCGCGTACTTCACAATTCAGAAAGCGATTCCCTTCCTCAACGACGGCGCGTCGGTGATTCTGAACACCAGCATCGTTTCCACCAAAGGCATGGAGAACACCGGAATTTATTCGTCGACCAAAGCGGCGGTGCGTTCGTTCGCACGCACTGCGGCGCGAGAATTGCTGCCGCGCAAGATTCGCGTGAACGCCGTGGCGCCAGGCCCGATCACAACGCCGATCATTAGCCGCACCGGCATGAGCGAAGAGCAGCAGCAGGCGTACGTGGAAGGTGTGAAGTCGCGCGTGCCGATGGGCCGCAGCGGAACCGCCGACGAAGTCGCCGGCGCGGTCGCGTTCTTAGCGTCCGATGATTCGTCCTACGTGACGGGCGTCGAGCTGAACGTCGACGGCGGGCTGGGCCAGCTGTGAAATCGCGCTAGCTTGCGCCCGACGATGCGTCGAAGTGTTCGGCGCGCTTTTGCACAATCCACATCGAGAAGACCAGGGTGACGATGCCGAGAGCAGACGCCCACAAAAACAAATCGCCCCACGGACGGGAAAAACTCAACCCGTACATCACTGCGTCCAGGACCCACAATCCCAATCCGCCCATTGCGAGTCCGGTGCCGAGCGAACTCTCGAACCCGCCGAGCCGAAAGCCAGCCCACCAGACTCCGCAACAAAGCCAGAACCAAACGGCAGCCGCGAATTCATTGCCAGTTCCGTGCGACGCAAGCGCAAACGCTCCGTTTCCAAACAGCCAGCTGACGACAAACAGCAGTGCGCCAAGGCGCGAGTGATTTGGCCGCTCGTGCGTGATGTGCATAACTGAATCGGCACTTTAGCACGAGCTATAGAGAATTTGAATCGCTGCGTGATGGCGTTCGGCGGCAAAGCGGTAGCTTCGCTCCCGCAGTCCAAAAAATGCGCGGCGTAGAGCCGATGTTACGCGAGCGAGTAGGCTTGGGAGGCGCTGGTTTCGGCGGCGTCTTCGGAGTCGGCGATGACGAGAGTGTAGAGCGTGAGCTGGTAGCCGTCCTCGACGAAGGTCTGAATGTAGTTGCGGGCGACATCGAGGCTGCGCGCGGCAAATTCGGCGAAGCCTTCGCCAAGGCCGCGGCGGGCGCGCCAGTTGTTGTAGGTGTAGCGCGGGATGTTGTCGACCACGCGGAGAACGTCGCCGCTGACGATGGCGACCTCAGCTCCGGCGAGTGCGTCGATCGCCGCAAGCGCGTCGGCGCGGTTCAAACCGGTGCCGGCTACGCCGATCTCGCGCAGCGAGTAACCGCGCGCGCGTTGAATCTCACTAAATTGGCTGGGCCTAGGCATTGTGATTCGATGCGGTGAAGCTCGGTTTTCGTTTCCTCAGCCGCGCGGTGATGGCGGAGAATCTGAGCAACTCCTTCCTACAATGTTAAACACGGCTCTAAAGAAAATTACGCGGCGACCGAGGCGCCCACTGGGTTGGGGAGCGCCCCGCTCGCCGCGGGTGTGTAAAACCAACTTGTGCTACAGCTCGCTTTTAGCGCGGGCCGTGGCCGAATCCGCCCGGACCACCTTCGCCGATTAGCTCAGGCACCTGCGCGGCCTTAGTCTGTTGCTCCGGGGTCAGGGACTGATAAATCGCAGCCTGCGCCTTGGCGTGAGCGGCGACGGACTGCGCGGTGATTGTACCGATCTGGTTCGAGATCTGTTCGATCGAGGCGGCATCGTTGGACTGAATCGCCGTCTTCAAATTCGTGTGCGCCGCTTTCATGCTGGTGCGGAAGCCGGACTCGGTGGTTTGCTCGTTCGTGAGGATGGTGCGGATCTGGCTCTGCTGCGCGCTATTGAGCGTGAGCACGGCGTTCATCCGGTTCAAGCGATGTTCGATCATTGCGGCCGGATTGTGCGGGCCACCAGGAGCGGTCGTAGTGGTGGTGGCGTCGGCGGTTTGTGCAAACGTGGCCGGCACGGCGAACATGGCGGCCAGCAAGCATGTTGCAAATAGCTTCTTCATAGCGGATTCCCCTTTGAAACCTTGCTTTGAAGCGGCCCGCTGCTCAGTCCCTGCGGCTCGCTCGATTGGACCTGGTTTGTGGATCGAAGCCCCGCGGGCCATCTGAAAGCGTCCCTGGCCGGAACCACATTCCGTTCGCGGATAATTCGGCAAGGCGGGTCGGAAAGTTCCCGAAATTATTAGCGTTTTAGCTTGGCTGGAATTCGCGAAAAGCGCGACACGGCGGAGCACCGGGTGGGGCCCAGCGTTCCGCCATGCGCATGCCTACTACTTCGTTACAAGCGCAGCGTGCTTCGAACCGCGCTTAGGCGCCTGCCTGATGACGGCGGCCGTGACCTTCGCCACCGAACAGGTCAGCGAGTTGCGCCGCTTTCGCCTTCTGATCCGGCGTCAGGATCTGGTAGATCGCTGCAGCCGTCTTGGCCCGAGCCGCGGCGTTCTGCGCGGCGAAGCTACCGATCTGATTCGAGGCTTGCTCGATCGTCGCGGTGTCATTGGCCTGAATTGCAGTGCGCATCTGGGCGCGCACTTGCTTCATCGAGCCGCGGTCGCCCGCGCGCGACTGAGCGGCGTTCGTCAGGATCGAAGTGACCTGCGTCTGCTGCGCCGGGGTGAGCGAAAGCAGAGCGGTCATCTTGGCGACGCGGCGCTGAACCATGCGAGCCTGGAATTTCTGGCCCGCTTGTGACGGCGCTGCGGCGGTCGACTGATCGGTTGAGGCTTGGGTCGTAGGCGCTTGCGCGTCCGTCGACGCGTTTTGCGCGAAAGTGGCGGGCACGGCGAACATGGCCGCCAAAACTGCGCTTGCAAATAGCTTCTTCATGGCTGTCTCTCCTCGGTATGAGCGTTTTCCCTGCATGATTTGCGCTCAGAGAGTTAAACACCGAGGGTTGCGGAAAGTGTCGAAGCGGCGAGTGCGCTGGAAGTGGCTGCGGATGCGGTGGTTGCGTGCTTTCTAAGCTCGATCCGCGCAGACGCGCTGGAATGGGTCGGTGCCGGCATTGACCATTCCGGCATTGACGGTTCCCGCTTGCAAGTTTCGGCGCAATGGGCGGATTATCGCGGTGAATTCCGAGGCGCGCGATGAAGCTCAATAAAAGGTTCACGGAGAAGTTGCGAAAGAGTCCCAAGAAGGGCGGTTGGACGTACGTGGTCTGGCCGGAGTCCGTCGTGTTTTTCGGGACGCGTGGACTGGTGAAGGTGCGTGGGACGGTCGATGGGCGGCCGTTTCAGAGCTCGTTCATGGCGCTCGGAGACGGCACTCACAAGCTGCCGGTGCGAAGCGACACATTGAAGGCGCTCGGAAAAACCGTGGGAGATAAAGTGAACGTAGTTTTGAAGGAGAGGATTGAGAAGGCGAAGACAAAGTAGCATCGCCGTTGCGGAGAAGGTGGAGGACGGGCGGCCGTTCCAGGCCGAGCTATTCGTTAGTCAGGTATTTTTGGATGAAGAGGATCGTGGAGTAGAACTGGAAGTCGACGTTGTTCTTCTTGGCGAAGCCGTGGCCTTCGTCGTTGGCCATGAGGAACCAGACGGGAGTGCCCTGCTTGCGGACGACGGCGACCATCTGTTCGGCTTCGGTGTGTGGGACGCGCGGATCGTTCTTGCCCTGGATGACGTAGAGAGGCTTCGAGATTTTCTGCGCGTTGTTTGCGGGAGCGATGCGCTCGAGGAACTCGCGCATTTTTGGATCGCGCTCGTCGCCATACTCCACGCGGCGCAGATCGCGGCGGTAGCCGGACGTGTTTTCGAGGAACGTCACAAGGTTCGACGGACCGACGATATCGACCGAGCAGCGGATGCGGTCGTTGTAATTGGTGGCGACGGCGAGCGTCATGAACCCGCCATAGCTGCCGCCGGTCACCATGATGCGCGACGCGTCAAGATCGGGCTGCGTGGCGATCCAGTCGAAGAGCGAGTTGATGTCCTTGTACGAGTCCTCGCGCAGAAATCCGTTATCGAGCGTGACAAAAGTTTTGCCGTAGCCCGTGGAGCCGCGCACATTCGGATAGATCACCGCGATCCCGAGTTCGCTGGTGTAGTAATTGTTGCGCGCAAGAAAGCCGGGGCGAAACTGGCCTTCGGGGCCGCCGTGAATGTCGATGATCACGGGATGTTTGCCCGAGAGCGGGTGGCCGGAGGCGTCGACCGGCTTATACAAAAAGCCGCCGATCGATTTTCCATCGAACGATTTCCAGTGAATGAGCTGCGCTTCAGCGAACGTGTCAGCGTTCAGGCCGCCGGTTTCGCTGGCAGTCCAGCGATCGACTTTGCCGGTCCGAACGTTTACGGAGTACGCATCGTACGGCGTTCGCGCGGACGTGAGGCCGAACGCGAGATCTTCCCCGTTCGGGTGCCACTTTGCACCGGTCGCGATGCCGGCGGGGATGTTCGCCACAGCGTGCTCTTTGCCGGTTTTTGTGTCGAGCAAGTGGAGCGAGCCGTAGCCGTCCTCATTGATTGTGAACGCGATCGTCTTGCCATCCGGCGAGAGGTCGAAGCCTTCCACATCCCAGTGAATATCGGTGGTGAGGAACTTGAATTCCTTGGTGGCGAGATCGAGGTAGGCGAGACGTAGAAATTCCGAATCGCGATCGGTGGTGAGGTAGATTCCCCTGCCGTCTCGCGAAAATTCAGCGCCGCCGTAGGAGACTTTCGTTTCGGTTTGCGGCGGCGTGACTTGCGTCTTCTGCCCGCTCGCCACATCGACCAGATACAAATTCGATTCGTTCGCGGAAATATACTCGCCGACGAGGAGTTGCTTGCCGTCGGGCGACCAGTTTGACGACGTCCAACCGCCGCCCGTATTTTGCACGACCATACGATTCGTTTCCGGGTGCGAGGGATCGATTGCCCAGATGTCGACGTCGTTGCCGTCTCGGCGCGTGGAACCGTAGGCCAGCATGGTTCCGTCGTGGGACCAAACTTCGTCCGTGTTGCGCGACTTGCCGTCGGTCAGCAGCGTAACCGCGCCGGTCGCAACGTCGTAGCGGTAGAGTTGGTAGAATTCGCCGCCTCCAACGTCCTTGCTGAAAACGAAGGACTCCGGCGCACCGGCTGCCGCCTTCGGCGGGTAGAACGCAGTGCGAACGCTGTCCGAATAAAACGTAAGCTGCGTGCGCGCCGCTCCAGGCGCGGCGACTTTGTGAATCTGAAACGTATCGCCGAAGCGCGTGGCGATCAGCATTTCGCGTTTTGCGGGATTCCAACTGGTGAAGAGCGCATTGCGGAAGTTCGTGTAGCGCCCGGCTTTCTCGGCGATGCTCGCCGGAACCGGCGGCACGCCGTCGACGACCAGATTTTCATTCGGCGCCACTACGGCCTCCTGAGACGAGTTCGAATTCTGCGCGTGTGTGACCGGCGAGAAGTGCGCTGCGCTGGCGAGACCGAGGGCAATGGCCAGGATCCCCGAAGTGCAAATCGTCCACCCCGCCGCGCGCATGAGAAGCCTCCGTGAAATGAGCCGGGATCCTCCCACGTAACGGGCGGCCTAGAAATGAAAAAGCCGCGCCAAGAGTTGGCACGGCTTTTGATTATTCAGCAAAGCGCGCTTTCGATGCTCCGGCGCGCGGCCGACATTATGCCAGCGAGAGGCACTGCCACTGCCCGCCCGTCGAACGAAGCTGATGGACGCGTCCGTCGTCAGCATGAAGGAAGTAGCTGCCGTCCGGAATGAAATTCGAGTGCGCCGCACGGACGGAGCACTTGGCCCAGCGTCCACCCTTTCCGGGGCCGAAACCGCCGGAACCACCGTGGGTCACTTCCTCGATCACGTGCTCAATGCCGTATTTTACTTTGTACTCGACGCCAGTCATGCGAGTGGGAACCAGGCGCCCGGTTCCATGGAGCTTTTCTCGTGCCATAGATAAAGGAAACAAACTACACGCTTTGGGTTCTGCCCGAAAACGTAAACGGGCCCTCCGAAGACTCAAAACCTGATATTTAGGTTGTGAGTGCGCACTATACCACAGAATCGGCCGTTTTTGGACGGAGACTGCCAAAAATTACAAAAAAAGTTTCCGGAATTCGAATTTTCGCGATTTCGCTCGATTTTGGGCCGATCTGGCGCGTTTCGAGAGCTGAAATGGGCTTGATTGTCTGATTTTGGCGAACAATGGGAGGTCAGGCAGGAACGCAAAGCCAGAGGAAAAGAAAACGGGCGGCTGTCGAAACTGCCCGTCCGACAAACCGCCCGTTGCAAGCTTAGGCGTAAGATACTGCAGATGCTATGTTTACGGCTTAGATCATCGCGAGATACTGCCATTGGCCCTTTTCCGACTTCAACTGGACCACGCGACCATCGTCGCCGTGCAAGAAATAGCTACCGTCAGGGATCGGGTGATTGAACTTCGAGCGAATCGAGCACTTGGTCCAAAAACCGCCCTTTGCCGCGCCCCAACCGCCCCCATGCTTGGCAGCCACTTCCTGCGGACTGTCGATGCCGTAGTTGACCTTGTACTCGACGCCGGTAAGCCGGGTCGGGACCAACCTGCCTGTTCCTTGAATTTTTTTGCTCATGAGTAGCCCTCTTCCTATATATGCCCCGCTTATGGGATGCCAGCGGGGTCCCTAGGGTTTCCGGGACTTATGTCTTTTTTGACGCGGTGGGGGGCGAAAGGATAGTGAAAGGTGAGCAGGCATTAAGGCTGACTTCAGTCCCACGGGGCAAAACTCGCCGCCGCTGCTTGCTTCCCCGTCTCAGATGCAGTTGGACCTCATCCGGGCAGCGTGGATTTGTCGGGCAACGTGACGGACAGACTCAAGATGATCGCAAAGGCCCTTTCCACCTGCAGCGAACGCGTGGCCGCGAGCCTTTGACGTCATCCAGAGGCCGATTCATCGGCGGAAGGATCTCTCTTCACTTTTATCCCACGGACGGTAAGCGTCAGTCGGTTGTCGGAGCGGTTTTGCCGAGTACGCCGAGATGCGTACGACCGAACGCCTCGGGGTACTTCAAGCCGTAGCCGAGGAAGCGATCGATGCCAATGTGCGCCGTCCAGATTAGTGTGTACGGAAGGAGGGCGGAGTGGTGGAACGTGAGTGCGAACGCCGCAATGGCGAGTGGCAGCGAGTATGTGTGGAACAGGTTGTAACTCATCGCGCCCGCGCGAGGGTTCGCGAGATACGGCAGCATCGACAAATCGGGAAACAGAAAAAAGACGAAGAACAGTCCCCACTTCAGACCGGTATGCGAATAAAGCAGCACACTCAATACGAAGACTAGGGCTCCCTCAAACTTTAGCCACGTCTTCACCCCACCGACCACTGCGCCCGACGATGTGATTTCGTTCATACGCCAATTGTAGCGGGAAACCCTGCGTGTCTGAAGTTGCTACGGCGCGCGGCGGTTTTGGTCGAAATGAAAATCGGGGCTGGTGTTCGACGGAATCGTGATCGTCGCGGATTTTTTCGTGGACCGGCCTCCGATGCCGGTGACGGTCACGGTGACGGTGAACGTCCCGGCGTGCGTGAAGGAGTGGGTAGCCGCATCGCCGACGCCGTACACCGCGTGGCCGGTTTCGGTGGTGCCATCTCCGAAATCCCAAACGAAATCAATCGCCGGATTCGCCGCGTCGTTTGAGGTGACGGTCATCTTCACCGGTTTCCCGGCCTCAGCCGACGTGGGCACCGACAGATCGAAGGCGGGCCCTTCGAACCTGATCTTGGAGTCGTCGATGGCGATAAGGCGCACGGAGTGCGGCGGTTGATTCCTAAGAAGCTCCCAAATGGGCAGCGCGTCAAAGCTTACCGAGCGACTGGGCATTGACTCTGCCCCGGTCGTTATCTTCAGCGCGTCCCAGGCGTCGTACGTCCCTTCCTGAGTGAGTCCAAGCTGAGCGGCTGTAAATGTGTGTGAACGCGGCTGCTCGGTCCAGTTGAAAACGGCGAGCATGGTTCGACGCGTGCCCTCGTGCAGAACGAAAACGCTGGGCTGCTCGTCGGCATCGTCGTAGGACATCAGATCGACCGGCGTCGCCGCATGTCCATACTTGTACATGGCGAGCAGGTCGGCGTTGCGCGCGTAGGCCGCGCGTTCCGGCTCGGCGCCGAGCATCGGCAGATCGTCGCCGACTTCAAACATCGCTCCCGCCACCGCGGCAAGCACGATCGAGACTTCCGCTTCGCTGACCGTGGTGCCCGGGGCGTTGCCTTCGCCTTTCTGGTCCGTGAGCGTAAACGCGTCGGGATCGGCCACGAAAAAATTGCGGTTCATGTAGTAGCGCTCGGCAATGCCGCTCGCCGCGGTCTTACTGGGCTCGAAGGAGTGGCCGGTGTCGGTGGAGATGCGACCTTCGTCGACGAGGCCGACGGGCGCGAGCATCGCGCTGCCGTCTTTATCAAGCTGCACGTCTTCGCCAACGGCTTCTCGAATCAATTTCAGGCCGATGCGCTGCGCTTCGATCGCAGTGACGTTCGGCGCGTAGTGCACGCCTTCGATCGCCGTATCGTCCATGAAATCGAGCTTGATGTAGCGCACGTTCCAGTCGTGCGTAAGCGTGCGGTACGTCTCGCGCAGATAGTCCTGCGCGCCGGGGTTGGTGGGATCGAGCGCGTAGAGTTCTTCGATCTCCGGCTGCAGGATGCGAATCGGCTCGCCGGCGGCGTTGTGCACCAACCAATCCTTGTGGTGTTCGTACACCCACGAGCGCACGGACACCTCGAACGGCGCGGTCCACACGCCGAAATTGATTCCCTGTTTGGTGACGTCGCGGCCGACGTCCACCATTCCTTCGGGGAAATGATTCGCGTCGGTCGTGACGTACTCGCCGCGCGCGTACTGATAGCCTTCATCGACGAGCACGTAGTTGTAGCCGAGGTCCTTCAGATTTTGCGCGAGCCATTGCGCGTTGGTGCGCACCAGGCCGTCGGTGACGCCGGCGTAGTAGCTCGTCCAGCTCCACCATCCACTTGGCGCGCGCCCGACGACGCGCGGGTGATTCACTTTCGCGATCGCGGCGCCGTAGGCTTCCAGGTGCGCGTGGTAATCCGCGCCGGTGGCGAAGAGCAGTGGCTCGGATTCGAGCGACTCGCCCGGCTTCACAGTGACGCTCGCTTCCATTTGATCCGCGGGCTTCGAGCGCGATAGCGCTTCGTGCTGCTCCGGCTCTTTTGTGCCGGCGGAATCGACGGTTAGCGACGCGACGGCCGCGCCTGTCGGAGACGTGGTGGTGGCAAGGTGGAAAATTGTGAGCCATCGATGCGAAGTGAGCGCGCCCATGAAGAGATCGCGCCCCGAATCTCGATTGAAAATGAGTTGCGAGCCCACGCCCATGTGCATGCCCGACAGCTTATCGCTCACGTCATCGAAACTTTTGTAGTCGGGAGCCTTACCGAGGTCGTAGATGCGTTCGGTGGGTCGGTCTTCGCTGAAGCTGTCGGCGAGGACGCGTTCGCGCGCTTCCGGACCACCGAGGTCGATCTGAGGCCGGTTCGCACCAGCGGGGGCTTTTGTCGGGCCGACGTAGATCGGGCGCAGCGAATGTACGATCACACTCGCTGGCGTGGAGTTGGCAACGCGCAACATGACCGAGCCGAACGGCGAATCGGGGTACACGCGAAGCACACGCTCGACGTCGGGCTTCCCCGCTAACCCTGTGAACTTGGTGACCAGTTGCTCGCCGCTTCCAAGATCGTCGGTGAAGCTTGAGCGCTCCGTCGTCGCGCTCGCGTAATGTTGAATGTCGATGCGCCCACCTTCGAGTTCGATCGAGCTTCCAGCGCGAAACACTTCGCGACCATCCGGCGACGAAACGATAAACGTGCGCGACGCGGGATCCACCGAGATCGACAGCGCGGCATTTGAGATCGTCGCGTTTTCGTGTGCGCCGCGGGGCGACGCCGAAAGGTGTCCCGCCGCTCCAGCGCCCAACAGGACCGCCGCCAGCGCGCCAATCGCAGCGAACACTCGTCGCATCCCGTCCAGTTTCCGCATCGCCCCTCGCAAGAAAACGAAAGAATCCGTAACATTTCGTAGGTGCGTGGGGAATCCTATTGCGGAGGACAGGCTAAGTCAACGAGTGAGTTCGCGTTTGTGGGAGCAGCGGTGACGGTCCGGACGGCCTGAATCCTAAAGACCAACAGGCGTCCCCGCACGCAAGGTTTACGAGCCGGTCTGCTTCTTGAATTTCTGCCCGCGGCCTTGTAGATCGGTATCATCCGCGCCAGTCGTAGCCTTCCCGGTGCCGAGCTCGGTGTCATGCCCTGCAACGGGGGGCGCCGGCGTCGATTCCGGCTGATCGGGCGTCAAGCCGCCTTTTGATTCAATCTCGCGAAAGAGCTCGACTGCGCCGTTGTCGTTCAGAACCTGCACGGCTTCCTCCTCGAGCTTCTCGTTTAGCAGTCGCACAATCACAACGGCCGGGCCCTCAAGCGCGGGATCGCGATCGGTGAGCTCAGCATCTTCGATATCGAGCGGATCACCGACGGGCATCTTCGGCTGGCCATCGACGCCCACCCAAGAGCTCTCGACCGGCTTTTCCTTCTTGTGAATGTGGAGCGCATCGTCGACTTTCTGCGCGAAACGCTCGCCCTTGTGCAGCGCTTTCCCGGAGCGCTCAATGTATGCACGTCCGCGCGCATCGGCATCGGCGCCCGGAACTAATATCACTTCGTTGCCGCTGATGCCCAGTTCTTCCAAGTCCTCTACGGCGGACTCCGCGTCGGCGTACGTTTCGAAGATTCCCGTGACCGTCTTGATTCCGATCGACATGACTGCCTGCCCTTTCCGCGTGTTGCGGGTCCACCTTCAGGTGATAGTTTCGTCGCGCCGCATTATACCGCGCGTGGTGTGCGGCGCATGCGAAATCGCCGCCAACCAAATACCCGAAAGACCGTAGGGGCGCTTGCGAGCGGAACTGCTAGACTCGCGCATCTTTCGAAGGAAACCGGTCCCATTCAGGCGGGAGTCAAGTTTGGTTCGATGCCGCAACCGGCGTCCAATTAGACTGCCTTTGCCCGAGAGATCATCTGAATAACAACGATCTTATGCGCCGTGTCGAGCCACTGCCGCACGCGCAAATTGCAATAAACGAACGGAGGAATCATGGCAAGCAAGGAAAACGGCAAGAACGACGCCAAAAAGAAAATCACGCGCGAGCAGCTCATCGCCAACTTGAATGAAGATCTTTCGCGCGAGTACCAAGCGATCATCGCTTACGTGAACTACTCGCAGGTGCTCAAGGGCGCTCCGTACATGAACATCGCCGCCGAACTTGAAAAACACGCGCACGAGGAGCTGAATCACGCCCTGATCGTTGCCAATCAGATCGACTACCTGGGCGGCATGCCGTCGGTGACGCCGAAGCCGGTGAAAACGTCCGACAAAGCCACCGACATGCTGCGTTTCGACCTGGATAACGAAGTCGAGACCATCAAGCAATACCGCCAGCGCGTGAATGAGTGTGAGGATCTGGGCGAGTACGCCATCAGCGAGCACATCCGCGAAATCCTGCTCGACGAACAGGACCACGCGATCGCGCTCGCCACCGCGCTTGGTATCGACGTTCCGAAGATCCCGGCGCCGACAAACGAATAACACAAGCGCCGCGGGCAAATAGGCTTTCGCTCCTGTTCGAGGCTCAAGTTCAGGCAAGGAGATCCAAATGAAACCACTTTCAATCGCGGGAATCGTGTTGATTCTGCTCGGAGTCGTCGGGTTTGTGTACCAGGGCTTTTCGTACACCACGCGGAAGGACGTCGCGGATATTGGCCCGATTCACGCTACGAAGGACACCACGCACAATGTTCCCATTTCGCCAATTTTGAGCGGCCTGGCGCTGATTGGTGGCGTTGTGTGCTTGGTGGCAGGGTCCAAGTCGTCGTAGGATTATCGCCCCGGCAATTCGGGAACTATCCACGGCCCCGGGCGCAACAAGTTTGGTGGGAGTTCAATGACGGAAGGAGGCCAGATGGCCGACGAGACAACGCACCACAGTGAAGGCGTATTGAGCGACGTTGCAACGACGATCGGGGAAACCGTAGGCTCAATCGCCGCGAAGGTATCGAATGCCGCAGCGCCGATCATCAGAAAGGTCGAGCGCAAGGCGAAATCGATTCGGGCGAAGAAGCCGGCGAAGCGCACGGCGAAGGCCGTGAAGAAGTCCGCGGCATCGGTAAAGAAAGGCGCAAAGGCCGCGGCGCGCAAAGCGAAATCGACTGCGCGTAAGGCCGCGAAGAAAGTGGCACCGAAGAAGAAGGCTGCTCGTCGCAAGGGCCGTCGCTAAGCAACAAGCTCTGATTGATTTTGACAAACGGGCCCGCCTCGGCTTCGTGTCGCGGCGGGTTCGTCGTATTCGGCGGCTGATTTAAACGTGTGTGCTCATCGGGGCGCCGCTGTTTGCGCTTCCTTTCAGCTATGAGAGGGCTTTTAAGATGTGGCGTTGGGTGATTGTATTTCTGCTGGCGACTTTCGTTGCGGGAATCTTCGCTTTCGCGGGTCTCGTTGTTGCCGCGATCGCCATCGCGAAATTGGTGTTCTACCTCTTCCTGATTTTGTTTCTTGCCGCGCTGATCTACGCGTTAACGCGCGGTCTCCGTTCTCCCAAACCCTAGTCGAGTTGTTCCACGCCAACGCGCGTAAGTGAAGCGAACCTGTCCGCGCGAACAGGTTGCCTTCCACGACGCAACATTGGCTTGCCGTTCGCTTCCGACACACCGTCACCGCCTAGAATGGGCGTATGGCTGGTGATGTCACAAAAGGCCCTGCACAACCAGACTCGGTGGGCGGACCGTCGAAGCCGGCAGCCACGACTGTCGACCGCCCTGCTACTTCCTCGACCGCGCGATCTGCCGAACCATCAACCGCTTCGCGCACTGTGAAATGCCCGAAATGTGGCACCGACGCACGCGACGTGGCGCGCTTCTGCCAACGCTGCCACATGACCCTGCGCTACACCTGCCCCGCATGCAAGCACGAACAGCGCAAAGGCGGCTCGTGCGAGAAATGCGGCGTCGATTTCATGAAATATATCGTTGCGGTCGTCGACGCAAAAAAGGATTCGCGCGACATCGAACAGGAGCGCTTCGATCGGCGCTCCGGCCTCGTGAAGAATTTGCTACTCATCCCATTTACAGGCGGGCTCTCACTGCTGGGCCTGCTTCGTCCAAAGCGCAACAATTCGAAGTAGGTTGAAGTCAAAGTTAACGAGCCTGCACGCTCGCCAACGTTCACCGTTCTAGAAAATATCGCGACGGCGGATACAATCCGCATCGCGAAAATTCCCGGCCGCAGGCCCGCTTGACCTCCTGCATCCAGTAGTCAAACGTCCCTTCCGAGATGCCAACCAGCTTCAACGCTTCGCGATACTCCATCGAATGCAGGAAATAAATTTCAAAGAGCTTCCGCCTTCCCTTCCATTCCGGACGCCGCAGCGCCTGCCGGCCAAGACGCTCAAAGTCGGCAACGAACTCGCATGCGCGGCTTCGCTCGGGCCGCCACTGGTAGCCAAGCGACGGCGATTCGAGCGAAACCGCGCGCAGGCGGCCTCGACCTTCTTCCATCCACTCGCTCAGGCTGCGGTAACGGCCGTGGCACGCGTCGAAAATCTCGCGCGCCTTGAGCTGCGATCCGCTCGACGGCGCCGTTGTGCGACTCGCGCGAACGTTTCGTCCTCGCGTCGCGGGTCTCTGTTCTGCGGCGCATTCAACAATCTCAACCTCAACTGGAATCGCAATCGTCGATGCGCTCAATTCGTCCTCCCGTCCCGCGGCTCTGGCAGCAATGCCCGAATGTCCCAACCTCCATCGCCTCGCGAGATCTCCTCTTCTACCGCGATTAAGCACGAATGAAAACACTCGCGCCACCCGGCGAGATAACCGCGAGCGTACTCCTCGGCGATCTTCTGTTGCTCGCGATACGTCGACTGCATTTGGAAAATCTCGGCGCGTTCGATGTCCGGCGCATCCATCGCCAGCCGCACTCGGTGCACGAATTCACGCACCGCCCTCGCAAGGCGATGAATCGGCGTCGGAAAGTAAACACCCAGCCGACGTCTCGGTTCGTACCACGCGAGTCTCCAACCCTTGGGAATTTCCCCACCGTGGCCCACTTCCCTGCGAATCATCCAGTGACTTTTCATCAGCGGCGGCCCTCCGGTCCCGTTCCAACGTAAAGTTCGCGGCGCACTTCGTCCTCGCGTTCCGCGCGTATCAATCGCATGCGTTTTCGAAGATCCCAAGGAAATCGCTCTTGTGGTTGTTGAGTTTGGGGTTTCGGTTGAATGTGACGCGGGGAGATTGTGGCGGGTTGACGCCCTGACTGTGAGTGCGTTTCGTTGCGGAGGGGTGGTTGATCTGAATGAAGCGGACGTGGAGCGCGGCCGTTGTTGTGATTTCGTGAATTGGTTTCCTTCAGGAGGGTATTTTCTTGGCTTCTAACTACGCGATTCGAGGTGTTTTCCCAGCCGAAGGAAGTCTGGTGGTTGAGCTGTGGTTCTCTGTCTTGGCCTTCCACGCGTTGGTAAGTTTCGCCGATGTAGTTTTCTCTTAATCTTTGTACGGATGAACTACCAATCGGCGACGTAAACCGAATTGATTCACCGGGGTTCGTGACGTTTGCTACGTCAAAGTGCGGCCCCCGATCCGCAATCTCGCGGGCCGTGTCCGCTCGATCGCGTATGGCCGGATGTGCAAAACCCGCATCGTCGCCAAACCGCCGGAAAAGATCCGACTGCCGCGCCGCGTCACCGTCGGCAAACTCGCCACGAAAAGTGCTTGCGCGATTCCGACGATGCTTCTTCGCTTTGAGGATTCGCACGCTGATCCCAGCGGGAAGGTTGTGTGTTTGAATGTATCCCTCGCGCCGCAGGACGCGCATCCACGCCTCGAGCGTCCGCCGGTTAAAACCGGTCTCGCTCTCGATTTCACGGTACGTAACCGGCGCGCCGCCAAGTACATATCCGACGCCCTGGCTTTGGTGCGTCTGCCGAAGCACCAGCCAGCCGTAAAGCCAGATCGCCGCGCCCATTCGCGCGTAATGCTTCGCCTCGAACAGGACCCCCCGCAACCCGGTGTTGAAATCCTTCTCGCGCATCCGCTCCGCTCTACTTCACAAAAACCCGGCGCGACTGGCAGGCCGCAGAAACCCGTTTTCGGTTCCCATTAAGGACCTGGCAAATATTTCGATTTCCACAAGGCAGCCCTTTTTCCTCAGTTTTCCCACAGCAGCCCGCCTCCAATTACCTAACTGTAATTTATCTGTCTCAGAATGAGACAATAGCCCCAAAACTAATCCAGAAGGAGTCGCGACTCATGAACAAGGCCCCCCAGCCGCCACTTGAGTACCTAGCATCCGCGTCCCACACCTCGCTCGAGGGTCTCGAACTAGCGCGCCTCAACCACATCGCATGCCTCCGCGCCGAGATCCAGCAAGCCCTGGAAGAGCTGGTCGCCGCCGAAGTCGACGCCCGCCTCGCCCATCGCCTCTCCACACATCACTCCCTCCACAACGTCCTCCTCCTCTGCCCCTCCGACCCCACCCCCGCCTCCGCTCCAGCTTCCGTGCCCCCTCCACCCCCACGCATCTTCCTCCACCTCCGCCGCACCTCTCGAAACCCGCCCCCACTCCCCACCCTCAATCCCGCCCTCGCCCTACCCATAGCCGCCTAGAGCCCCCACCTAACCCCCCAGTCACCTGGCCCGATCTCCGAACCTTACGCTATTGATTCTCCACGTGGCGAAAACGGCGCCGGTTGGTGTCCGAGTCTCGAGAAGAGCTACGAATTGACGGGCTTTGCTCTGACTATGGGCGGCGGTTCGGCATTGCAACGTGAAATCGTTTCTCGACTTTGCGTTGCATGCGAATTAGCCGAGCACGCTCGGTCGAGGCCGCGACCGAGTTGGGCCAACCGACCCGATTTGACGGTATCGAGGATTCATCGGGCGAGAACACTCGTCGAGCAAAGATCAGAATCTGAGGCGGTGGGTACGTACGGGTGACGCGAGACCCGATCGCACAAACGGCGGGAGAGTTTCAACTCGGGGCGGAATTTCAAATCGGGAGGGAGTACGTTGCAACGGTGAACAGCCATCCGGATTACCGAAAACGTAAACGACGTACATTCATGTTGATACCGCGATAGACGGAACGGAGCGATGTGGAATTGCACGTGCGCTGCTGCGAGGCATGATTTCACAACGAACATTCAAGAAGTTGCTCCGAGTTGCAGCGCTCGGCGGAGCGCTGGTGACTTTGCAGGTGCCGACCTTGTACTCACAGTCGAGCGATCTCGCGGCTTCAGACCCGACACCCACTTCCGACGCAAACGACCGAGAAGAGATCTTGGTGCGCATCGAGGCGCGCGTTTCGCTTCCGAAGTCAATGTATTGGAATGGGTTTGCGTGGCTTCAAACTCTGCCGATTCCGCCATTTGCGCCGCTGGATCGGAGTGCCGCATATTTCAACGCGGTTCCGTCGCGCTATTCGCAGCTTTCGAAGCTCAACTACGGTTCAATCTTCTTGAATTCCATTGCAACGGGACATCTCTCACCAACAAACCCAGGCAACGCTCGTCGGCTTGCATTGGCGACGGGCATGGAGTTTCTGGGCTTCCGCATGGCGAGATCCGAAAGGTGGCGGAAGATGTGGTGGCTGCCCCAAACGCTGTCGATAGGAATTAATCTGTGCGACTTTCGATCAGCTCTGGAGGTGGCGCAAGTGTCGACATCAGAAGCAGCGCAGCCCGCGCCCGCTCCAAGTCGCTCGCATACGCATTAAGACGAACCGTCATAGTTGAGCATTCGAAGACCGCGCCGCTCGCTGTGCCTAATCAGCGCACTTTCCGCGGCTCGCGCGACCAAATTGCGCGCACGAAAATACTCTGGTACAGTAGCTGCGATGTCCTCCCTGATTCGAGAAGTCGGCGAAACTTTCTTCACCCTGTATAAGGGATTCAGCGTCACGTTTCGTACGATGTTTCGCAAGACAACTACGGAGAGTTTCCCCGAAGTTCCTCCGTCGGTTCAGCCGCGCTATCGCGGAATTCACGTACTCCAGCGCGACGAACATGGCTTCGAAAAGTGCGTAGGGTGCTTCCTGTGCGCTGCCGCATGCCCCGCGAATTGTATTTACATTGAAGCCGCAGAGAATACGGACGCGAACCGCATCTCTGCTGGTGAGCGCTACGCAAAGGTCTACAACATCGATTATTCGCGCTGCATTTTCTGCGGCTATTGCGTAGAGGCGTGCCCGACGGATGCGATCACGCACGGACATAGCCTGGAGCTAGCTCCGTACGACATCAACTCGCTGATTTACCGCAAGGAAAAGCTGCTCGAACCGTGGCCCGAACGCGGCGCGAGCGTGACCCCGCCTCACGCGTCCTAGTACGGGCTGTCCGCAATAAAAACGAAAAGGTCTAGCCAAACGCTACTCGCCGGGTGCAGCGACCGGCTCGTTTTCGGTGAGTTTGCCCTTACCAGCGATCGCAGCGATGATTTGCTTACCGTGGAAGCGCCCATTTTCGATGAAGATTCGCGAAGTCTGTAGCCCACCGACGACCACGCCCGCCACGTAAATCCCCGGCACATTCGTTTCGAGCGTCTCCGGATTTACCTTCGGCTTCTTCGTCTTCGCGTCCAGCTCGATACCAGCGCGCTCTAAAAACTCAAAGTCCGGGTGATAACCCGTCAGCGCGAACACGTGAGCTGCCGGAATGGTTTGCTGGTTCCATTTCGTCTCGACGACCACCCACCCCGGCTCGATGCGCACTACGTTCGCTTTGAAGATCGCCTTGACCTCGCCCGCCGCGATGCGGTTATCGATGTCCGGCCGCACCCAATATTTCAAGCCCTTCGACATTTCCGCACCACGGTGCACGATCGTGACGCGCGCGCCTGCACGGAAAAGTTCAAGCGCCGTTTCCGCCGCCGAGTTTCCGCCGCCAATGACCACCACGTCCTGATCCCAGTACGGGTGAGGGTCGGTGAAGTAATGTGAAACGTGCGGCAGATCCTCGCCGGGCACGCCGACTGGATTGGCCTGGTCGTAATATCCTGTCGCGATGATGATCTTTCGCGAATGGTACGCGTGAAAACGTCCGTGCTCATCGCGTGTCTGCACGGTGAAGTCGCCGTCGTGCCCTTCGATCTTCTCCACGCGTTCGTATTGCCGAACTTCCAGATCGTAGCGCTCCACCGCCCGCCGGTAATATTTGAGCGCTTCAGCGCGCGTCGGCTTCGAACCGAAGATCGTCATCGGCAGGTCGCCGATCTCCATCCGCTCCGGCGTCGTGAAGAAAAACATGTTCGTTGGGTAGTGGTAGAGCGAATTGCAGACACAGCCCTTATCGATCACCAGCGGGGTGAGATCTTCCATACGGGCGTCGATGGCGCAGGCGAGACCGGTGGGCCCTGCGCCGATGCAAATCACGTCATAGCGTTCTGGCATGAGGATAGTTTCCGATGGCAGCGTGCGGAATTCAACAGCGTCGTCCCGACATTAGATGCGCCAACGCGATGCAACGCATCAGCGAAACCGCATCGATCTCGGTCGACAACTCACGCACGAGGCAAGAGTGCGCTCGCAACCTCGTCAGCAAACGTTGCAAGCTCCGCGTTTCGTTCCGCTGTCGCGTCGACACGTTGCTGTTTCCAGACGAAGAACTCGCGCGCGCCGTCCTTGATACGCACCGCGATATTCTCGCCGATCATGTAACCCGGAGTGCCGAAGAGTTCGAATCCGCCCGAGCCGAGCGGCGTAAGGAGCGTGGCGCAGTTGCCACGCCTGATCCCAATGTGATTTGCATACATCGGAAAAGCGACGATCTGGAATCCACGGGCGTGCAGAGCTTGCAGTGTGGCGATCTGCGTAGGCGTTAAGTCCATCGACATCAGCCTAGCAGAATTTCGAAGCAGGTCAGCGCCAAGCGCACGTCACGCCTAGGCGGCGCTAGAAGAAACAGAGCCCGATTCGATTTCGCGCAAAATGGCGCGGAGCGCTGACGCAAGCTCTTCGCGCGTTACCTGGCTCTTGCGGAATTGCATGCGCATGTGGAATGAATCGTCGTGCGCGCGATAGTCAAACAAGAACGGTTGAGGCCGCGGAGCGGAGGCCGTCTCTTCCTGACGCGCCTTGCGCGCTTCGTCGCGCGTCAGGCCGCCTTGCGCGATACGTTGCACCATCTCTTGCATCTTCTTTTCATTTGGCTGGCGGCATACTTGCAGCAGCACTGACTTCGAAAGAATTCCGCGATCGACGCACGCCTTACGCACCGAATCTGGGATCACGTGCAGCGACATAGTCTCGGTCACCGACGAACGCGCGCGTCCTATCTTCTTCGCGATCTGGTCGTGCGTGTAGTCAAAATGGTCGGCGAGACGCTGCAATCCGTCTGCCTCTTCAAAGGGCGTCAGGTCTTTGCGCTGCAAATTTTCGATCAAGCCGATTTCGAGCGTCTCGGCGTCGTCGGCGATTTTCTCGATGCAAGGAAGTTCGTGGAGCCCAGCGGCCTTCGATGCGTGATAGCGGCGTTCACCGGAGATGATGTAGTAGGTGTCTTCGCGTGGAACGAAACGCACCAGCAGCGGCTCGAGCACGCCCTTCTCGCGGATCGAATCGGTGAGTTCGCGCAAATCGCCGATCGCTTTGCGCGGCTGGTCGGGGTTCGGACGAATCTTGTCCGTCGGGATCATCCGACCGACGGCGGCGCCGCTGAAACTGGTTAGGGTCTCAACGTAGTGCGCGTCATGCCGCATCTTGAGAGTGACGGGTAACCCGATCCGCTTCGACACGTTGCACTACCTCCTGAGCGAGTTTTCTGTAGTCTTCGGCGCCCGAAGATTTCGGCGCAAATTCGAAGACGGTTTCTTTGTAGGCGGGGCTTTCTTCCAGGCGGACATTCTTGCTGATGCGCGTCTTGAAGAGCGCATCGCCAAACACGGAACGAATCTGTTCGTGGGTATCGCGCGAGATGTTGGTGCGCTTGTCAAATAGCGTGATCACAACGCCGAGCATCTTGAGCGCGGGGTTGGGACGGGAACGAATTCGACCGTATGTCTCGAGCAAATCGTCGGTGCCTTCGATCGCGAAGTACGCAGCTTGAATCGGCACCATCAAGTGCGTCGAGGCGACCAGCGCGTTCACTGTGAGAATGCCGAGCGCCGGCGGCGTATCGAACACAATGTACTCGTAGTCTTTCAGGAATGGGGTGAGTGCGTCCTTCAGTTTGTAGGGAGCGTCGAACTGGCCCGCGAGTTGTTGCTCGAGCCGCGCCAGCGCGAGTTTGCCTGGGGCAACGTAAAGGCAAGGATCCTTCGTCGGCCGAATGACCTTGTCCAATGTCGCCGGGTGCTCGGCGAAGACATCGTACATGGTGGCTTGAATTTCACGCGGATCGAAGAACGCCATGGTGGCGTTGGACTGCGGGTCTAGATCGACGAGGAGAGTTTTCTTTTTCTTGAGAGCTAGTGCTGCGGCGAGGTTAATGGAGGTGGTGGTTTTGCCGACTCCGCCCTTCTGATTCGCTATGGCAATTACGCAGGTCACTCGATGTGCCCCTCGTTTCCCCCGTGTGGCAACCGCGGGCCCATATATGGAGGCCAATTCCCCTGGTACTACAATGAGTAGGCCCACTTTACGAGCCTACCTGCCCTACTGCAAGCAAAAAATGCGTTTAACTCGTTTGTTCTGTGGATTTTAATTTCGGCCGCCCGCCCGCGGCCGCTTCCGCCACGAACTACATCTTGTAACGGCCCAAATCCTCGTCGTTCAAATTCTCGAGCCAGCTGCGCAGTTCCTCGCTCGACGTTTTTTCATTTACGGCTGCGGCTGTGCGCGAACGCTTCATCACTTCATCTTCCACGTAAATTGGGCAGTCGACGCGCAATGCAAGTGCGAGCGCATCGCTAGGCCGCGAATCCATCGCCAGCACCTGGCCGTCGCGCTCCATCCAGATCAGCGCGTAGAACGTATCGTCTTTCAAGTCGGAGACAACCACACGGCTTACGTGCACGTTGAGTCCGGTGAGAACGTTGCGGAGCAGGTCGTGCGTCATCGGGCGCGGAAGAGTTTGCACCTTTTCGATTTCGAGCGCGATCGCGTTGGCTTCGTAGATGCCGACCCAGATGGGGAGAACGCCGGTGCCGGCCGTTTCCTTGAGAACCACGACGGGCATGTTGGTCACCGGATCCATCATCAAACCTCGAATCTTAACTTCGAGTTCCATGGTGGCCTCCGATATACCGAACCTGCGACATCAGACCGCATGCTCGCCGAACAAACCGTTCGGGCCCGCGCGCGTAACACGCACAGAAACGTATTTACCGAGCAGAGTATCGAGCGGCGAAGTGAAATTCAATAGCCGATTGCAGCTGGTCCGGCCGCCCCAGACTTTTTTCTGGGGGTTGTGGCCGTCCACATGTACTTCGAAGCTTGCGCCGATCAGCGCTTCGTTGCGCGCGATTTGAATCTGGCGTTGGTGCTCCATAAGCGCGGCGAGACGGCGCGACTTTTCGTCCTCGGGAATCGTGTCATTCATCGAAAGCGCGGGCGTGTTTGGCCGCGGCGAATATTTGAAGGAGTAGACGCCGTCGTATTGCGACGCGGTGAGAAGGCTCAACGTGTCCTGGAAGTCATCCTCGGTCTCACCCGGAAAGCCAACAATGATGTCGGACGTAATGCTGATGGGACGGCGCGCGGCGCGAATGGATGCGATCTTCTCGAGGTACTCGTCGCGCGTGTACGTGCGCCGCATTGCTTTTAGGATGCGCGTGGAGCCCGACTGGACCGGCAGATGAATGTGATCGCAGAGCGCGGGAATCTCGTCGATCGCGTCGACGATGCCCTGATGGAAATCGTTGGGGTGGGACGTGGTGAATCGCACACGCTGGATGCCAGGAACGGCGGCGATGGCGCGAAGCAGCTCAACGAAATTCATCCCACGTGACGAAGGGTCGCGATAGGAATTCACGGTCTGACCGAGAAGCTGAATTTCGGTGAAGCCGGAATCGGCGAGACGTCGTGCTTCGTCAAGGACGGCATCGCTGCGGCGGCTGCGTTCTGGTCCACGCGTTTTCGGGACGACGCAGTAGGCGCAGGAGTAGTCGCAGCCTTCGATGATGGTGACGTAGGCGCGGTAGCGATTGTCGCGACGGGTGAGTTCGGTTTCGAACGTTTCGTCGATGTCGAGCGACAGGCCGGTGACGCGGCGGTCCCCTGCTTCGACTTGGTCGAGCAGGTCGGGAAGCT
>JBEKJW010000024.1:0-27823 GCA_050011035.1 Candidatus Acidiferrales bacterium | reverse complement strand
TTGCCGGGCCAGTCTTTGGTTTCTTGCAAGACGCGCTCGCAATCGGCGGCGTCCTTGTGCTTGAAGACTTTGATGGTGGCGCGGGACAAGCGGCAGCCGTCGATGATGGAGGCGTGATTGAGTTCGTCAGAAATGACGAGGTCTTCCTTGCCGAGGACGGCAGAGACGGTTCCGGCGTTGGCGGTGAAGCCGGACTGGAAGACTACGCAGGCTTCGACTTTCTTGAAGGCGGCGATCTGCTTTTCGAGATCGAGGTGCATCGTCATGGTGCCGGCAATGGTGCGAACGGCGCCGGAGCCGACGCCGAATTTGCGAGTGGCGTCGATGGCGGCGCGGCGGAGCTTGGGATGCGTGGTGAGGCCGAGGTAATTATTGGAGCTGAGATTGATGACTTCCTTGCCGTCGAAATTCGCGACGGGTTTCTGCTCGCCTTCGAGGACCTTGAGGTGATAGTAGAGGTTCGCAGCTTTCATGTCTTCGAGCGCGTTGTGAAGGAATTGAAGCTGCGGGCGCTGCGATGAGACGGTCATACGGCCTCCGACGATTTTCCTGCGAGCGCGCTGGGGCGCCGCGAACGCGGACTGCAGGGCGATTTTATCGTGAGAACGGCTTGATCAGCTGGGTTTGCCGTTCGGATACAAGAGAACTTTTCCGGCCTGGCCGGATTCGAGCAGCTTGAACGCGGACGCGAAGTCTTCGATGGGGACGCGTTCGCGGAAGAGCGGCTCGAGGTTGAGGCGATTTTCCTTGAGCAGGTCGGTCATCTGGACCCAGGTCTCGAACATTTTGCGGCCGTAGATGCCCTGTACGGTGGCGCCTTTGAAGATGACGTCATTCACGAGATCGAAGGTCACGGGATCTTTCGGGATGCCGAGCAGCGAAGCGCGGCCACCGTTGCGAAGCATTTGGAAGCCTTGGTGGATGGCATCGGGATGGCCGCTCATTTCGAGCAGGACGTCAGCGCCGGCGCCGTCGGTCTCGTCGAGAACTTGCTGGATTGCATTGCCCTTGCTGGGATCGATGGCGACATCCGCGCCCATCTTCAAGGCGAGTTCGCGGCGGTGCGGGTTCACTTCGGTGGCGAATATTTTGGCTGCGCCGCATGCACGCGCGACGTTGATGGACATCAGGCCGATAGGGCCGGCGCCGGTGACGACGACGTTCTGGGCGGAAATTTCGCCCGCGAGGACGGTGTGCACGGCGTTGCCGAGCGGGTCGAGAATGGCAGCATAGTGCTCGGGAATCGCGGGATCGATCTTCCAGATGTTGCGGATGGGGATGGTGACGAATTCGGCGAAGCAACCGTCGGCGTCGATGCCAATGATTTTCACGTTCTGGCAAACGTGAGGCTGGCCCATCCGACAGGGACGACAGTGTCCGCAATTGACGTGCATCTCGGCGCTCACAAAATCGCCAGGTTTGAGCGAGGTAACTTCGGAGCCGACGGCTTCGATGACGCCGCAGAACTCGTGGCCGAAAGTCATCGGCGGCTTGATGCGGCTGGCGGACCAACGGTCCCAGCCGTAGATGTGAAGGTCGGTGCCGCAGATCGAGGCGGCTTTCACGCGGACTAAGACTTCGATCGGGGCGGGCGTTGGAACGGGCACCGATTCGAGCTCGGCGCCGGGCTGGGAACGCATTTTCCGCAGCGCCTTCATCTTCGCATTACTGTGGGCAGCAGGCATGGTTTCACTAACGGCAGCGTTATCGACTGACCGAAACTGCGATGTTAGCACAAGGCGAAACAGTGCTGAAATTCTCGCGGGGGAGTTCGCGCCCAACACGACCGCAATAAACAGGCCAATGCGGCCGGGGTTCCGATACAATCGCGCGATTGCTGAGGTGGGGAGGCCGGGTGAGCGTTACAGCTACATCGCGACTGAGCGAGATTCGGACGGGATTCGAGCGGTCGTTCTGGGTAGCGAACTTCAGCGAGCTGTTTGAGCGGCTGTCGTACTACGCGGCGTTTGCTTCGCTGGCGCGATACTTGAGCGAGACGCTGCAATTTCCCGCGGAGCAAGTAGGGACGCTGACCGGATTGTTCGGCGGGCTCGTGTGGTTTTTGGCGGCCTTTGGCGGAGCACTAGCGGACAAGTTGGGATTCCGGCGCGCGCTTTCCCTCGCGTACTTCATCCTCACGTGCGCGTATTTTCTGCTGGGATCAATCGGAGCGTCGTGGCTCGCGCCAATTCGTGGAGCGGTGCCGCTCCCTGTGCTGGTGGGTTGCGTGCTCGCGTTGCCCGCGTTGGGCGTGGCGCTGGTGAAGCCGAGCGTGGTGGGGACGACGGCGCGCGCGTCGAAAGAGAATGTGCGGTCGATCGGATATTCGATTTACTACACGCTGGTGAATATCGGCGGGGCGGCCGGGCCCTATCTTGCTTCGTACGTGCATCACCACATGCGCGTCGAAAACGTGTTTCGCGTGGCGGCGCTCAGCGTATTTCTGATGTTCTTCTTTGTACTTGCGCTATTCCGCGAGCCGAAGCGAGAGGGTGAGAGAGCGCCGTCGCTGGCGGAGTCGGCGCGGAATTTTCTGACGGTGGTGACGAATCCGAAGTTCATGTTGTTTCTGGTGATTTTTTCGGGCTACTGGGTGGTGTACTGGCAGGAATTTATTATTTTGCCGCTGTACGTGCCGAAATTCATCAGCAAGACGATGGATACGGAATTGATGTTGGTGACCGGGCCGCTGACGGTTATCTGTTTGCAGTTGGTAGCGAGCTTTTTGACGCAGAAGATTCCGGCGTTCCGCGCGATTACGATCGGGACGCTGATCAGCGGGCTTGCGTGGATACTTTTGATTTTGCATCCGACGCCATTCATGGTGATCGCGACTTTGTTCACGGTGTCGATCGGGGAGATCACGCAATCGCCGCGGTACTACGAATATATTTCCAGGCTGGCTCCGCCAGGGCAGCAGGGGACGTATATGGGATTTGCATTCATGCCGATTGGGATCGGGTCGCTGATTGGCGGGTGGTTTGGCGGGAAGATTTTTCATCACTTTGCCGAGGTGACGGGTGATCCGACGAAGGTGTGGTGGTGTGTGGCGGCCGTGGGGGTGGGGACGGCGGCGCTGCTGTGGATTTATGATGCGACGTTGAGGCCGAGGGAAGTGGCCGATGGTGGGTGACGAGTGGCTAGAGCAAAGCGGGGCGTGAGTCGAGAACGCACGATGGTTGGGCCCAAATATCCCGACTACCTGAGGGCGAAGCCGTACTTCGATCTGGTCCGAGGGGCGCTGGGCGATCTGGTGGACGGCGAACATTTTTTCGACGTCGTGGCCGACGATGTCGTTTATGAAGTCCGGTACGAACTCGGTTGGCCCCGCGTCATCGAAGGACGCACCGAATTAATGGATGAATTCAAAGGTTATTGCCGGAGCATCCGACTGCAATCGGCGAACCAGCTCGTCACGCATAAGACAGATGACGGCCGGGTTGTTGTCATCGAGTACGACGTGGAAGGGACGATCTTGGCGACGGGCGTAAAATACGTCAATCGGTTCTGTTCGATCATCGAGGTCGAGAAACGCAAGATCGTTCACTGGCGAGACTACATGGACTCTCTTGCGGCGTGGAAGGCGTTGACGGGAGAAGGTGGTCGATAGAGATGAGCCTGCGCGGTAGGCTGTCCGGCTAATTGACCAGGCGGCGGAGATTTTCGATGGCTTGGCGGGCCAGGGTGTAGTTGGGTTCGATGCGTAGGGCTTCGTCAAAGTGGTGGCGGGCGCGGGAGAAGTTGGCTTTGGCGATGTAGGCGCGGCCGAGATTGAAGTGCGGGAAGTGGCGCGGCTCGTAACGCGTGGCGGCGAGAGCGCGTTCGAGCCACGGGATCGCCTCGTCGTACTTGCCCTGTTCGATTAGATACGAGCCAATGTCGTTGTAAGGATTGCCGAAGTCGGGATCGACTTCGATCGCGCGCTTGCACTCGGAGATGGCCTGATCGAGCTTTCCCTGAAAGCGGTAGGTCCAGCCGAGGAAGGTGTGGGCTTCGGCCGTGGGAAAAAGGTCGAGTGAGTCCTTGTAGAGCTGGACGGCGCGGGCATAATCGCCGGACATCTGGACGCGATAGGCTTCCTGAAAAAGCGACAAGGCTTGTTTTTGGCGTTCAGACATTTTCGTTCTCGCGGCGAGCAGAATTCAGTGTAACGCGGCGACGACTGCGGCGGTGGTGATGGTTTTGGCGCCGAGACCGCCGAGTTCTTCCATCGCGCGCTTCGAATCTTCTTCCTTCAGCGTTTCAATTGCGTCACTAACGAGATGAACTTTTCGGCCGCGTTTCGCGAGGCCTTTGGCCGCGGCGCGGACGCAATATTCGGTGACGACGCCGAAGAGATAAAAGTCGGCGTGCGGATCGAGTTTGTCGAGGATTTCGGCGGTGTGGACGTTGTCGAAGACGTCGAAGGTCTGCTTTTCGAGAAGGACCTGATCGTACTGCGCGATGTCCGCGGGAACGGCGAAGGAATTCTCGTTGGGGATGGTGAGAACTTTCGCGGCGCGGGCCTGGGCGACGAGGTCGGCGCCGCGCGTTCCTTTCAGGCAGTGCGGCGGGAATTGCTTGAACTCGGGATCGTTCGGCGGATGCGCGTCGGCGCTGGAAATCAGCGGCGTATGGGTACGCTGCGCGGCGTCGACGAGGCGCTTGATGTTTGGAATTATATTTTCAGCGCCGGGAACGTAAAGCGCGCCGCCGGGCAGCATGAAATCAACCTGTGCATCGACCTGCCAGAGGACCTTCTTGTGCGAACTCACGGCTGAAACTCCCCGCCCGTTGACAGCTATTTCGGCGCCGACTTGCGAATGCGGCGGCGCAACTTCTCCAGATGTTGTTTTAGACGCTTCGAGTAGTGAACGGGATACTCGGCGGTTCGATCGATGCGCTGGAAGCGAGCCGGCAGGCGCGAGAGGCTGGCGATGCATCGGCCGCGAATTTCGGCGACTTCTTCGGCGGGAGTGGTACGACGACCGCCGCGCATGACTTCGACGAGCATGGGCTCGCCACCGTCGGCCGGCTCGCCGTCGAGAGCGATGGTGTCACCTGTGTATTCGCCGGTGGGTTTGGAGTGGCGGAAAACCTGCTTGCGGCCGGGATAGGTGACTTTTGCGGCGCTGAGTTTCGCGGCTTCGCGTACCTGGCCATCCCGTTCGACTTCGACGAGTTTATAGACGAGATTCAGGTGCGGCGCGTCGCCCGGGGTGGCGAGTGCGGTGCCGACGCCGAACGCGTCGATTGAGGCGTGCTTTTCGATGAGAGCGGCAATGCGAGTTTCGTCGAGATCGCCGGAGGCGAAAATTTTCACGTCCTGCCAGCCGGCTTTATCGAGCTGGGCGCGGACCCAGCGGCTGTCTTTCGCGAGGTCGCCGCTATCGAGGCGAACGCCGGCGGGCTTGCGGCCCATGGTGATGATTTTCTTCACGGCATCGCGGACGTCGTAGGTGTCGAGGAGAAGGACGGCGTGTTCGGGGAACGCATCGAGGAAATGCGCGAAGGCCTCGCTTTCGTCCTCGTGCGCCATGACCCAGGAGTGCGCCTGCGTGCCGTAAGTCTCCATGCCGAATTGCTGGCCGGCGAGGACGTTGGAAGTGCCGAGACACCCGCCGATGGCGGCGGCGCGAGCGGCAAGCAGGCTAGCTTGGCTGCCGTGAGCGCGGCGAGCGCCGAAGTCGACCACTTGGCGGCCTTGCGCGGCGGTATAGATGCGGGCGGCTTTGCTGGCGATCATGGTTTGGTAGCTCATGGTGGCGAGGACGTAGGTCTCCATGATCTGGCCTTCGATGATCGGGGCGACGACGCGGAGCATCGGTTCGCCGGGGAATACGAGCGAGCCTTCAGGCATGGCCCAGACGCTGCCGGTGAAACGGAAGGTCGAAAGGTAGTCGAAGAATTCGTCGCGAATGTTGCGGAAGACGGGATGGCGGCGGAGGTAATCGATCTCTTTCGACGTGAAATGGACGTTTTCGAGGAATTCGAGGGCCTGTTCGAGACCGGCGGTGACGAGGTAATTGCGATGGGGCGGCAGGTGGCGGACGAATAACTCGAAAGTGGCGTTGGCGTCAAAGCGGGTCTGCAAATAGCCCGCAGCCATGGTCAATTCATACAGGTCGGTGAGAAGGCCGGAATGCTCGGCGACGAGTCTGGGCTGCATCGACTAGCTCCGGGCGCTCGTAGAAGGACGGATCATGTTCCCTCGAAAACGACTGAAGAATTGGATGCGAAAACGGGAGAACGGATGATTCAAAACGGGATGTATGGAAAGACAAAACCCCCAAGCCGCGTACCCGCCGAACGGGTCGAGCGTGCCTGGGGGTCTCCTAGCGAATCTCTGCGCCGAATGGGCCTACTTCAGAACGGCGTCTTTGAACGCTTTCGCTGCGCGCAGGCGCACAACGGTCTTAGCCTTGATCTTGATGGTTTCGCCGGTGGCCGGGTTGCGACCGAGGCGCGCCTTGCGGTGAGCCTTGACGGCGCGGCCGATTCCGGGGATCACGAACTTGCCGGAGCCTTTGGTTTCCTTCACGGCGAGCTTGAAGAGTTCTTCGAAGAAAGAAGCGATCTGCTTTTTGGAGACCGGCTTCTCGTCGGTGCTCACCTTGTCCGTGAGGTGGGCGATGATCTTCGACTTGCTAAGCGGATTGGCCATCGAGTTACGTTTTCCTCCTGAAAATTAAAAGCGATTTCGGCAGGCGCTAGCGCGGATGCCTTTGGGACTATAGCGGCACAAGGGTACGAACGCAAGTGATAATGTGAAAAAACCCCCGAAAAAACGGGGGTTTTGTGAAGTTCGAGAAATGTGTTGTGGAAATTATTTGGAAGCGAGTTGCTCGTAGAAAAGAGCAACGGCGCGAATTCCGCCGAAATAATTTTCGAGTGAAATGTGCTCGTCGGGGGCATGGGCGTTCTCATCGGGAAGGCCGAAGCCCAGAAGGACGCAGGGAACCTTGAATGTGTCGTGCATCTGCGTGACGAAAGGAATCGAGCCACCTTCGCGAATGAATACGGCCTTCTTGCCGAAGCCTTTCTCGAGCGCGTGAAGCGCTTTCTGGAAAATCGGATGCGAGTAGGAAGCGATCCAGGGCTTGCCCATGCTGAGTACATCGAATTTGCAAGTTACCGTTTTGGGAAGCAGCGCGCGGACGTGGCGTTCGACGAGCTTGGCGATTTTTGCCGGATCCTGATTGGGCACGAGGCGCGTGGAGAATTTCGCGTAAGCCTTCGCGGGAATCACGGTTTTTGCGCCTTCGCCGGTGTAGCCGCCCCAGATGCCGTTGAGTTCGAGAGTCGGACGCGTCCAGAGGCGTTCGCCAATGGTGAAGCCCTTCTCGCCGTCGTAGCCGGGCGCGCCGACGGTTTTGCGGAAGTCCTTTTCTTTCCACGGGAGCGACCGAATTGCTTTTCGCTCGGCGTTGGAAAGTTTCGCGACGTTGTCGTAGAAGCCGGGAACGGTGACGCGGAAATTCTTGTCGTGAAGTTTCGCGATCATTTCCGCGAGGACGGTAATCGGATTGGGAACCGCGCCGCCGAACACGCCGGAGTGAAGATCCTGCGCGGGCCCCGAAATTTCAACTTGGTAGTAGTTGAGACCACGCAAGCCGTACGTGATGGAGGGAACGCCCTTCGCAAGCATGGAAGTGTCCGAAACGACGAGAGCATCGGCTTTCAAACGTTCGCGATTTTTGTTCACGAAATCCCAAAGGCTGACGCTGCCGACTTCTTCCTCGCCTTCGATCATGACTTTTACGTTGATCGGAAGCGTGCCGTGCAATTTCTTGAGCGCTTCGAGCGCTTTGATGTGGATGTGAACTTGACCCTTGTCGTCGGCGGTGCCGCGGCCATAAAGATTTCCGTTACGCACCGTGGGATCGAAAGCGCCCGTGGTCCAGAGATCGAGAGGCTCAGCGGGCTGAACGTCGTAATGACCGTAAATCAGAATCGTCGGTTTGCCCGGCGCGTGAAGCGATTCACCGTACACGAGCGGGTGCATCTTGGTGGGATGGATTTCGACGTTTTCCAGACCGGCGGCACGCAACTTATCGGCTACCCAGCGGGCGGCCTTTTCGATATCTGACTTGTGTTCACTTTTGGTGCTGACGCTAGGGATTCTGAGGAATTCCTTCAGCTCCTCGAGATGGGCGTCGCGGCTGGCTTCAATCTGGTCAATCAGAGTCATTCAGATCCTTATCCGGGTCGTTAATTTGGCCGAGTTTTGAATTTACTGCGTACGGGACTGCTACCATGCCCGATAAACCGAGAGGGCACAATCTGTAATTTTAATGAAAAAGTGCGTGATTCCGCAAAGGGTAACGCGAACTGAGCTTTTGGACACATGGCGTGGACGGCTCGTTGACTGAGATTGCGGCGGGAGCGACGATGGATACGATGACGACCGAAACCACAACCAGCAAAGAGCGCCGCAGTTCGCGCATCTTCACGCGGATCCCGGTGCGGGCGTCCGGCAAGAACACGCAGGGGAAGAAATTCCGCGAAAACAGCCAGACGATCGTGATTAACGCGCACGGGGCACTGCTCTACCTGAACGAAGAAATCGGGATGGGCAATCAACTGGTGCTGATCAACCCGGTGACGGAGGAAGAGCAGGAGTGCCGCGTGGTGTACCTCGGAGAGCTTTCCGATAAGGGCACGCGCGTGGGTATCGAATTTTTGTCGCCGAGTCCGCATTTCTGGGGTGTCGATTTCGCGCCGCAGGATTGGCCTGCGCCGTCCAGCTCCAGTCCCACGCACTAAAAACCCACCGAAGCTAGCGGGGCCTCGAAGAACGATATTGCAGATCGAAAACCCAACGCAGGGATAGTTGTAACACCGAGCGAAGTATCCACTGATAGGACAAAAAGGCAAGGGGAGAGGGACGAAGTACGTCTAATGACCGCGGGTCATGCCGCTGTGAGTTTGCCTGCTGAGAGGCGCGATTACTTTGCGGCGGGTTTTTCTGGTGCGTCCGGGGTGACGACGATTTCGTTGTCGTACTTGGAGAGATCGACGGCTTTCCATTTGCCGTCGATGATGTCCTGACGAATTTGTGCGGCGGTCTTGCCTTGCTTGGATTCGTCGTAGGCGAGGACGGCTTCCTTTTTGCAGAGCAGGCAACCGGCGGCGTGCGTGTCAACGAAGCAATCTAGGAGGCTTTCGTGGCCGACTTCGCGATTGCAGTGGCAGAAGCAGGGTTCCTGATACAGGACTGCTTTTTCTTTTGCGGCGAGCGCGTAGAGATTTTGAGTTTCGATTTCTGGGAACTGCTTGGGATCTTGTGTGGCGGGAAGGCCCGTTTTTGGCGCGGAATCGTGATAGGGCGGAAGCGGTGGTTTTGTCGGGGCGGCGGACTGCGCCGCATCGGACGATGGCGCGCCTTGCGCGTGAGCGGGCGACGCGGCCACGAAGAAAACTGCGGCGGCTGAGAAGGAAAGACATACAGCCGAGAACGATTTGCGATTCATGGTTGTAACACTCCGTACAAATACGATTCGCGCGGTCGAGCGAATCTCCATGCTAGCACCGCGTCCAAAGCGGCGACGAGGAATTTCGGCACGTGCAGTGCGCTACAGGTGACGAAAAGCCGCCCGGAATTTCTCCGAAATGCGGGTCAAACAAGCGAAAGTTCGGCCGCGAAAATCACCCAAAAAATCGAGCCCCTTTTGGGACGTTTCACGCTCGAAAATGACGCCCCAAAGGGCTTGACAGGAGTATAATTGTAAACAGCCAACCGCTTGCAACGTAAGGGTTTAGATGTCAAAACGCACTACGGTCTACGACATCGCTAACGCTCTCGATATTTCCACCGGGACGGTGCACCGGGCGCTGCACGACGGGACGGGAATCAGCCCCGCCACAAAGAAAAAAGTACTGCGCATGGCGAAGCGGCTGGGGTACAAGCCGAACCTCGCGGCGCGGACTCTCTCGCAGAAACGCAAACCGAAAATTTCGGTAAACACGTTGCAGGGCACGACTTCGTTTTGGGACGAAGTGCGAACGGGCGTGATGGAAGAGGCACGCGCGCAGGGCATCGAAAATATCGAGCTGGAGTTTCGGACATTTCCGAATCTGGGCGAGGGCGACGACGAAGCGTTTTTGGAAGCGACGGAGAACGGCGTGGACGGCGTGATCACGTTTCCGAGCCGGCCAAAAAGTTTGCGGAGATGGATTCGCCGCGGTGCACGCGCGAAGGTGCCGACGGTATGCGTGGTGACGGACGCTCCCGAGTCGGGACGCGTAGCGGTGGTTTCGATCGACACGCAGGTGAGCGGATCGCTGGCGGCGGATTTAATGGGAAGATTTCTCGGCGGGAAGGGACGCGTCGCAGTGACGATGAGCGACGCCGAAATCACGGAGCACGCCGAGAAGTATGTGGCGTTCAAGTCGACGCTCGAACGGCTTTACCCGGAAATGATGCTAGAGAGTCCGATCGAGGATCACGACCTGGAGGTGGAGGCGTACGGCAAGAGCATCGCGCTTTTCAAGGCGCATCCGGATCTGGCCGGAGTTTACGTAACGACCGAAGCGTCGATGCCAGTGATTCGCGCGGCGCGCGAACTGAAAATGCTCGGCAAGCTGACGATCATCGCGACCGATTTATTTCCCGAACTGATCGACGAAATTCGAGCGGGAACGGTGGCAGCGACGATCTTTCAGCGGCCTAGGGCGCAGGGACGGATGGCGTTCCGGCTGCTGCACGAATTTCTGATCGAAGGTAAATGCTCGTCGCAACAACTGACGCTTTCACCCCACCTGATCACGCGAGGAAGCCTGGAACATTTTCTGAAGGGGCTTCCTGTGGCGGCGGATCGCGACTCGAAGGCCGCGAACGGGCGCGCTGTGAACGAAGAGGCCGCCGATCCGGATGACGCGCAGGCGGACTACGCCCATTCGGCGGGTGCGTTTGGCGAGAAGGACAGGAACTGAGCCGTTTTTTCCGCGTGCTATCATCGTAAAATTCCGATGCGCAAAATCGTTGCAGCCCTCGCGTTAGCGGCGTTTTGCACGATTCAAGGCGCACCGCAGACGCATCCCGCCAAGCCCGTTCCCCGATTTGAAGACATCGCAAAGCAAGCCGGACTCGTGGTGCCGCACATTTCTTCGCCCGAAAAAAAGTACATCGTGGAGTCGATGAGCGGCGGAGTGGGGTTCATCGATTGCGATGGCGACGGGAAGCTAGACATCGTGACGGTGAACGGATCGAACGTTGAGAGATTTCTCGCGGGCGGCGATCCGCTGGTGACGCTCTATCACCAGGACGCGAATCTGAAATTTACCGACATCACCAAACAAGCCGGCCTGACGAAGAAGGGCTGGGGAATGGGTGTTGCGGTGGCGGATTTCGACAACGACGGCCTGCCGGATTTGTTCGTGACGGGATTCGACGGCAACGTGCTGTATCGAAATCTCGGCGGCTGCAAATTCGAAGACGTGACGGAGAAAGCCGGACTCACGGCGAGGGGCTTCAACGCGGGAGCGGCGTGGGGCGATTTCGATCGCGACGGAAACGTGGACCTTTTTGTGGCGCGTTACGTGAAGCTCGACATTCATCACCTGCCGGAATTCGGGAGCAAGGAGGGCTCGTGCATGATTCTTGGAATGAAAGTGCAGTGCGGGCCGCTGGGACTCCCGGGCGAGACGAATCTTTTTTATCGCAACAAGGGCGACGGCACGTTTGAGGAGATTTCGAAGAAGGCGGGCGTGGACAATCCGGGCGGATCGTACGGTATGCAGCCGATCTGGCTGGACTACGACAACGACGGCTGGCCGGATTTATTTGTGGCGAACGACGCGGGGCCGAACTACCTCTACCACAACAAGCACGACGGCACGTTCGAGGACGTGAGCCTTCTCTCCGGTACGGCGGTGGATGCGAACGGAAAAGCGAAAGGCTCGATGGGTGTGGACTTCGCGGATTTTCTGCACACCGGGTGGCTGAGCCTGTTTGTGACGGAGTACAACTTCCAATCGGACACGCTTTTTCTGAACGAGGGGCCAAAGGAATTTACGGACATCACGGGCAAAACGGGAATCGCGCAGCCGACCTACCCGTACGTGGGATGGGGCACGGCGTTTTTCGACATGGACAACGACGGATGGCCGGACATTTTCATCGCAAACGGGCACGTGTTCCCGCAGGCGGACAATGTGAAGGGGCTCGCGCCGTATCGAGAGCCGGTGTTTTTGTTTCGCAACAACCGCGATAGGACTTTTGAAGACGTGACGAAGCTCAGCGGACTGGACAAGTTGCCAGTGCTTTCGAGGCGAGGCGCGGCGTTTGGCGACGTGAACAACGATGGGAAGATTGACATTCTGATTTTGAATATGGATGGGCCGCCGACGCTGCTCATGAACCGGACGGAGAGTTCGGATCACGCAGTGCTGTTTCAATTGGTGGGGACGAAGAGCAATAAGTCCGCGATCGGGGCGCGCGTGCGCGTGACGGCTGGGGAACTGGTGCAGTTCGATGAGGTGCGCGGCGGCGGAAGTTATCTTTCGCAGAACGATCCGCGATTACATTTTGGATTGGGATCGCACGGCGTGATGGATCGCGTGGAAGTGACGTGGCTTGGGGGGAAGACGGAAGAGTTTACGGGGCTCGCGGCGGATACGATTTATACGATTACGGAGGGCAAGGGCGTAACGGCGAAGGTGGCGTTCACCGTTACGAAGAACGCGGCGGAGAAGTAGGCACTTATTCAGCGGAAAGGCACACAGGCAAGATTGCCTATGCTACTACCGGAAAGTTGGGATAGCGGGTGCGGTGCCGGGTGGCGGGAGCTTGATTGTGTTTTGGATGCCTTGGCCTTCGACGATTGTATAGATCGCATCGGCGGGGACGTTCTTCAGTTCTTCCTTCAGGCCACTCGGCCACTGAATCTGCACTTTTTTCATTGTGGCTTCGGAATCCAGGCCGAAGTGCACGCGGACGTCGTTGGTGGAGAGGTAGCTACCGCCGGCGCGCACTTCGTCGATGAGAGAAACCTTCGAAGTGACGACGGTGACGCGCGCTCCGATTGCCTCTTTGTTGCTTTTGGTGCCGACGAGGCGGAAGAGGACGCGATGATTCGCGTTTTTCGTTTCGTTGAGGAAGAGCGAAGGAGGGCCGCCGACGTTGTATACGACGACGTCGACGTTGCCATCGTTGTTGATGTCGCCGAAAGCGGTGCCGCGGCGGGATTGTAGAGGGCCATCGTTGAGACCGACGGCGTCGGCCATCTCGGCGAAAGTCTTATCGCCCTGATTACGGAAGAACTGGATAGGCTCGCGATACTTCAGATCGTTGGGGAGAGTGTCGACGATGGGCGTGACGTTGCCGTTGGCCACGAAAATATCGGGCCAGCCGTCGTTGTCGAAATCGGCCCACCCCGCGCCCCAGCGAACGGGCGAGTATGCCGTCTTACCAATCTGGGAAGTCCAGGTAGCATCCGCAAAATCTTTGCCGGCCTGGTTGGCGTACAGCGTCATCGGCTGGTAACCGTAGCGGGTGACGACGAGCGAAAGCCAGCCGGAGTGATCGTAGTCCGCGAAATCGCCCGCCATATTTCCCATCGAGCGGCCTTCGGCGCTGAGTGCGGTGCCGGTGACGAGGCCGAGATCCTCGAACGTGCCGTCGTGTTTGTTGTGATAGAGAAAATTCGGACCCATGTCGTTTGTGACGAAGAGGTCGGGCCAGCCGTCGTTGTCATAATCCGCCCAGACGACGCCCATGCCGAGGCGCTTATCGGGATTGCTGACGCCGGCCTTTTCGGAGACGTCTTCAAAGCCACCACCCGCTTTCGCATGAAATAGAAAATCAGTTTCGCCCGCTGAGACGGGGACCTCCATCGGGAGACCTTGATAGTTGAACGCGGCGTTGCCGGGCTGCGGGAGATTGCGGATGTCGGAATTCACGTAGCGAGAGACGAAGAGATCGAGGCGGCCGTCGCGATCGTAGTCAGCCCAGGCGGCACCCACGCTGAAGCCGCCGCCGCCGAGATGATATTTTTCGGTGACGTCCTCGAATTTGCAGCCTCCGAGATTGTGGTACAGGACGTTGTGGCCGTAGCCGGTGACGTAAATGTCAGGTAGGCCGTCGTTGTCGTAGTCGCCGACGGCGACGCCCATGCCCCAGCCGAGAGTGGTGAGGCCGGCGGATTTTGTGACGTCCGTAAAATGCAGATCTCCGTCCTGATGGTAGAGCGTGACCATCGGGTCGCCACCGTTCAAGTAGCCGCCGACCGTGGAGTCGGTGACGGTGACGATGTCGAGCTTGCCGTCGCCATCGCAATCGAAGAGCGCAACGCCGCCGCCCATCATTTCGATGAGGTAGCGTTTGTCCGCGTCGAAATGAGGGACGGTGGTGAGACCGGCTTGTGATGCGATGTCACGAAAATGGAGAAGTGGCGCGGCGGATTTTTCTGGCGATTGCGCGAAGGCCAGAAGCGATGTGGCGAGAAGAAGCGATGCGGCGCGGACCCGGCCAGAGCGAGCGCGAGTGACGTTCGAGTGCTGCTGCCGCGCGTTCGCGTTTGAAGTCATTACAATGCTGAGAGCGTTCGAGCGAGTTTCGTTTTCATGCGCGGCTCAATTTGAATTCGGAGCCGATGGCGCGGGCGCCTGGGCGGCCGACTTCGCTTCAAACTGTTGTAACTCGGCGGCGGCTTCGGTGTCTGACGAATTCAGGCGCAGAGCTTCCCGGAGTTCGGCGGCGGCGCCTGCGTAGTCGTTGTGGCTCGCGTAAGCCTCGGCGAGCGCTTTGTGATTATCGGGAATTTCGGGATGTGCGGCGGCGAGCTGCTTGAGCGTTGCGAGACCTTTATCGTAATCGCCGGCTTTGGTCTGGCAAACGGCGTAAGCAAAGGTGAGCGCGGGCGAGGAATCGAGCTTCGATTCGACGGGGCGGAAAGCGTCGAGCGCGTCTTTGTAATTTTTAAGCAGGAAATAACTGAGGCCGAGCGTGATGCGGGCGCCGGCATCATCGGGATGCGAGGCGATGTAACGCGTAAGAGGAGGGATCGCGTCGTCGAAACGGCGCGCGGAGAAGGCGGCGCGGCCCCAGTTGTAGTCGAGAGTGTCGAGCTTGGGATTCCAAGCATGCGCTTGCTCGAAACAGGCGAGCGCGGTGGTGTAGTCCTTGTCCCCGGCGGCGATGGCGCCGAGATTGTTGTAACTGTCGGCGATGGCGGGAGCGATCTGAGCTTCGTAATCGGCGGCGTGCTTGACGGCGTCGGGCGTCGCGGCGGCCTCTCCCGCGGATTTGAAAGAGGCGGACGCGGCGGCCTGGCTGCTTGAAGGATCCTTCGCAGGGGTGGCGGACTTGCCTTGATTTTCCTGAACGCTCTGGCGCGAAAGTTCCTGCGAGATCGCCATTTCATTTTTCGCGTCGTCGGCGCGGCCGGACTGGAGCAGGACGCGGCCCAGCAAGTAGTGCGCACGCTGAACTTGATAATGATTGCGCGAAGGATCTGTAGTGAGCGTTATGGATTTGCGCAGCGCAGCTTCAGCCTCGGGATATTTGTTGAGTTCAAAGTAGGCCTGGCCGAGCGAAAGAAATGCATCGGGATCATTGGGATTGAGCGCGGTCGCTTTCGTGAGTTCCGTGACAGCGTCATCGAGTTTGTGCTGGCTCAAATCGATATAGCCGAGCTGCGAGTGGCTGTAGTAATCGTCGGGATTGATTTCGAGTTCTTTGTGAAATTCGGCGACGGCGAGCGGGAAATTGATCTCGCCCATGCTGAGAACGTAAGAAGCTCCGAGCGAATAGTGCGCGCCGGGAGTTTTTGGATCTTTGGCGATGGCTTTTTTGAACTCGAGGATGGCCTGTTCCGGATAACCGTACTGCGCGTAGGCGCGGCCGAGGTTCATGCGGATGGCGGCGGAGTCGCCAAACGCGGCGAGCATCTCGCCAAAAACTTTCACGGCGTTCTTTTCATCTCTCGAAGCGAGGTAGGCGCAGGCGAGAGCGTAGCCGTTGTCGAAATCCGGATCGAGGGCCACGGCGTTTTCGAGTTGAATGCGCGCGGCGGAGAGATCCTTCGATTCGATCAGAGCGCGGCCGAGGATGCGATGGGCCTTGGCGTTTTTAGGATCGGCGTCGACGACGGCTTTCGCGAGCGATTGTGCTTTGCCGATATCGTGCGCGGCGAGAGCGGCTTCGGCGTATTCGAGCTGAAGCGCGAGGTCGGAAGGGAAAAGCGCGACGGCAGAGTCGAAAAACCGGGATGCCTTTGTGAAATCGCCGGCTTTCGAGCGGTTGTAGGCGAGCTGGAGGAGGGCGGTGGAAAGGAAAAGTCTGTACTGGTTCGCGGCTTCGGGGAGGTCGCCGGAAGTCTGGAAATTCTGGGCGGAGTCGTAATGCTGCTGGAGGAGGGAGGCAGAATCGCTACCGGAAAATTGCGCGCGCGCACCGGGCGCGGCGACAAACAGAGAAGCGCCCAAAGCGGCGACCAGCACGGGCTTGCGAAACGCGATTGCGGGTTGAAGAAAACGGACCACCATGGATACCCAGTATAACGAAGTGGATTCGCGGCGAGCGGCGATTCGGCCGTCGGATGCGTGTATCGCCGGGGCAAAAAAAAAGGGCGTCCCGACGAATCGGGACGCCCTTTCTTGGGAATTTAGAACATGTACTTCAGCGAAAGTTCCCAGATTCGCTGGTTCGGTGCACCGGCCTTGGTGTCCAGGAAACCAAAGGTCGGCGACTGGCTCGGGCTGACTGTGAAGCCCGGCTGGCCGTAGTTCGCGGTCTCTTTCAACGTGAGCTGGTTGCCGCTGGAGAATTCCGGCAGCGGGTGGTTCAGCCAGTTGAAGGCCGACACGCGGAACTGAATGCTGTTGCGGTCGTTGATGTGGAACGTCTTGTACAGTGCCAGGTCGCTATCAAAGAACGACGCACCGCTCAAATAGCCGTAGGTGCGAGGTCCGTTGGAACCGATCGCCGGCGCGGTAAAGCACGAGCCGTTGACCCGTTGATTCGCGGCCAAGTTCGCACCCGGATTGCAGGTCGTGACTGGCATGATTAGCATCGCGGCGTCCGTACCGAAGTACGTAGCCGAGCCGATGCCGGTGTTCGTGCCGTAGCCATCCGGGAATCCGGGGCTGGGTGTTGTCGCCGGAGGCAAACTGGCCGGGTTATAGTTCAGGCTCAGACCGAAGTTCGGGCTGTTGATCGCCTGCAAGTTTCCGCCAGCCTGCCACGACGTGATATTCGAGACCGTCCAGCCGTTCGCTGCCGCGCCGACGAGCTTGCTATCACCGTGGTAGAGCTTGAGGAAGTTGTAGTCGAACGAGGTGTTCACGACGTACGGACGGTCGATTGCGAGTACGCCGTAGTTGCCGTGGACCGAGAACGGATTGATCTGCTGGCCGGTGCCGAGAGTCTTGGACCAGGTAAAGTTGGCGTTAAAGGTAAGACGGTCGGAACGCTTGACCCAGCTGACTTGACCCGCGTTGTAGTTCGAGTAACCAACGTGCGAGTTCACCAGGATCTGGTTCGTGCCGTAGTACTTGCCGTATGGGTGGTAGTCGGCGACTTGGTTGACACCGCCCGTGGAAGCGCTGATGTTCTCGACTGAGGGTGCCACGATGCCGGTGACGGGGTCGGGCAAGAAGAAGGCTCCGAGAGGAGTCTTATTCTGGTCCGTGAAGCTGGAGAACCCGCTACCAGAGATGGTTTCACCGCCCATGAACAGCTGGTCCGCGTTGTTGCCGACGTAGGCGACTTCGAGGAGCGAGTGCCATGGCAGTTGTTGAGACACGGTCATGTTCCAGGCGTAGGTGACGGGAACGTCATAGTCATTGTAAGGAACGGCGTTCACCGTACCACTGATGCCGCCAGGAGCGGGAGGCTTCAACGAGCTGATTTCCGACAGCAGCACGTTTTTGCCACCCGGCAGGCCGTACTGCTGTACGCCGAGCGAGGTGGTGAGAGCCGCGTCGTAGTCGTTGGTCTGATCATTAAAGCGGTAAGTACCGATACCGCCGCGGACGACCGTTTTGCCGGTTCCGAAGATGTCGTACGCCATACCGAAGCGCGGCGAAACAAAGGCGAGCCGGTTCGGAGAGCCTGATGTCGGAATGCCGGGATCAATCGCATGGTAACGGATGCCGGGGTTCGGCAGGCCAGCCGCGAAGTCCGAAGCGACCAAGCCTGGGAGCCAAACGGCGTTACCGACGCCATCACGATCGTACCAGTGACTGATGTGCTCAAAGCGCACGCCAACTTCAACTGTGAGTCGACGAGTCGCCTTCCACGAATCGTTTAGATAGAAGGAGATCGTCTGGAAGGCGAGACTTTCCACCGGGGCGCCGTTCTGTTCGGAGTAACCAGTGGCGATACCCGTGAAGAAGTTGGCCGTTGGGTTCTGACCGCCAATCGTGGTCCCGGTGAGTACGTCCGGATTTGAACCACCGTTGAAGCTCAGGTTGCCGTTAATGTTGGAGAATGAGCCCTGAAGATTGCTCACGTTTTCCGTGAAGGCTCCAATTTTGATCGTGTGCGTGCCCCACACTTTCGTGAAGTCGTCTTCGAACTGCGGCACTTCCTTGCGCACCGTGTACTTGCCGGTGGGTTCGAAGATGTCCTGTTGCGAGAAGTCGGGGAACGTCTGGTTTCCGGCGCTGTTGTACGACGGGATCAGTTTTGAGCCGTTGTAGATCGAGCCGTAGGGATAGCCCAGCGTGGTTTTGTAGATTGTTGAAATATCCGACGGACCGACGGGGAAATTGCCGTAACCCCACGTGGCGATGAGTTCGTTGGTCGTCGTCGAGTTGAAGATGTGGACGAAGTGACCCGCGACACTCTTCGTGGTCGAGGCCGTGGAAAGACCGCCGCCCGGGAAGGGAATTGAGTTGCCCGGCGTCCAGTAAATGTGAGCGCCGTTGCCCTGAACGAGCGAGCTGTCATTTCCGTACTGGAACGAAAAGTAGAACTTGGTCTTGTCGCTGTAGTTGTAGTCCACGCGGGCGCGGTACGTGTAGCCGTTGTGGATGTTGTCGATCGGTTCGTAGTAGTTGTAACCGCCCGGGGTGGTAGCTGGGTTCGCGTTCGCTGCAGGCCAGATCGACGCCAGTGCGGCAGCGCCGGGATCCAGGAATTGCGTCGGGATGATGCCCAGCGGATAGCCCGGAGTCACACCGATCTCCGCACCGTTCGGGAGATAAAAATTCTGCAGGTTGTTGCAATAGTTCGTCTGCGTTTGACTGAAGCCGCTCGGGCAAAGAGCTGAGTTGCCCGCTCCAGCAGCAGTGAAGTTACCCGCCGCCATCGCAGGTGTCGGGATGAAAGAGTCGAGAACGTTGGCATTGCCCTGGTTCTGAAGGTAATGCTCATAACCGAACCAGCCGAGAACTTTCTTGTGCGTGAACGGGATCGGACCACCAGCATTGCCGCCGGGGTAGTAATACGAAGCATCACCCTTCGGAAGGCCTTCGTGGTCGCTTTGCCAATCGTTCGCGTTCAATGCGTCGTTTCGGGCAAAGAAGTAGCCTTCGCCGTGATAGTCCGCGCCGCCCGACTTGCTGATGGTGTTGACGATTACGGGACCGTGCGAAACGTCCGCGCCGAAGTTCGAGGTCTGAACAGTGACTTCCTGCGTCATGTCCGGGTTGATCGTAGCGATCGCGTTGCAGTTGCAACCGGGATCGTTGATGTCGACTCCGTCGGCCAGCTGGCTGACGCCTCCGCGGTTCGGAACGCCGTTGAACGAGAGGTTATTGCCGACCGCACTCTGACCGGTGGAAACAGCAAGAAGCGCCGCTCCGACGCCAGAGTTGCTGGTGGCGCTGGGCATAACGGTGACGCCGGGAAGAACCTTCAAAAGCTCGGAAACGTTGCGGGTTTCCAGAGCCAGGTTATCGATGTCCTGAGAGTCCAAAACCGCAGCACGTTCGCCGTTGTCCACCGGAATAATCTGGGTGTTCTCAACGACGGTGACGCTGGTTGTGGAATCGCCGACTTCGAGAGCGAAATTAGGAACCTTGACGTTGTCACCGGCGTGAACGACGACGCCGATCTGTTTGCTGGTCTTGAAACCCTTTAGCTCGACGGTGATCGTATAGCTGCCGGGAATCAAGGACGGAAACACGAAGTTACCGTCGCCGTTTGAAGCAACCACGCGAACGTCGCCAGAAGCTTCGTTCGTGAGGGTGACCTGGGCGTTCGGAATTACGGCGCCGGACGTATCGAGCACCGTTCCCGTAATCGTGGCCGTGGTCTGCGCGTGAGCGACGGGCAAGAAAACTAACAGTGCGAGCAGAAGAAATGCCGCGCACCGAGTGAGCCTCGTCGTCACGAAAATGCTGGGATTTACAACATTGTGTGACGAACTGTTCATTTTAGTGTTGCCTCCCAGGCCGTAGCAGGGCCTGCAAAACAGAGTCGAATCGTACGATTGGGACAAGGAAGGTGACTCGGGCGCGAAAAGGCGCGACGAGCAGCGATCGACTTTGACCCACCCCTTAAAACACTAACGGTTTCGGCAGAACTGTAGCGTTACCGTAACCGCGTACATGACTGCGAACGTTTTACGCCCCGACCCATAGGGTGTCAAGGTTTTTCTATGGAATGTATCTGGAAAACTAATGGTACGGCGGGCTTAGCCGTCGTAGGCATACCAAGAATATTTCGAATGCGGGTGGGGCGGGGAGCGAATTCCGGGCGATTGTAGCGCATCGGTCAACCCAAAACAGCGTTCACTCGCGTCATTACCGTATCCGTTTACGAGCGCATGACGTGCATTGGCATCCGGGTGTAACATGCCGCGCCCGAGCGGGAATCTGGTGGAGGGAGCGGCGATGAGACGGACCCTGGGTTTGGCGGCGATCGCGATTTTGGTGATGACGGCGGCGGGAGCGGCGGTTCCGGTACCCCCTTACAAGAATCCGAGGCTGCCGATCGAGGAGAGGGTCAGCGACCTTCTAAAGCGGATGACGCTCGAGGAGAAGGTGGATCAACTGTGCGGCGGGCATAAGTACGGGATCGTCGATACGACCGGTCAGTTCAAGTCAGAGGATGCGGCGACGGTGTTCCGTTCGCTCTACAACGTGGATTCTACAATCACGCCCCACGACGCGGCCGTGCTGCGCAATGCGGCGCAGCGCCACGAAATGGAAAAGTCCCGTCTTGGGATCCCGGCGATGTTTCTTGGCGAGGGGCTGCACGGGTTCATGGAGAACGGCAGCACGAGCTTTCCGCAGGCGCTAGGACTGGCCAGCACGTGGGATCCCGAATTGGTAAACCAGGTGTTCACGGCGGTGAGCGATGAGATGTCCGCGGCTGGGGTGAACGAGGCACTATCTCCGGTGCTGGATCTGGCACGCGATCCGCGATGGGGACGGACGGAGGAAACGTACGGCGAGGACCCGTATCTGGTGGCGCGAATGGGAGTGGCGGCGATCGAGGGATTTCAGGGGACGAGCTATCTGATCGACCGGCATCACGTGGTTGCGACCGCGAAGCATTTCGTTCACGGATACATGGAGGGCGGTCGGAACACGGGCCCGTCGAACATTTCCGAGCGCGAGCTACGCGAGTCGTACCTGGTGCCGTTCAAGGCGGCAGTGCAGGAGGCGAAAACGGGAAGCGTGATGGCGTCTTACAACGAGATCGACGGAATTCCGGTACACATCAACCACTGGATTCTGGACACGGTGCTGCGGAAGGAGTGGGGATTCAAAGGCTACGTGATGTCCGACGGTGAAGGGCTGCAGATGCTCCACCAAACGCACCACGTAGCGGCGGACAAGGCCGATGCTGCGCGGCTGGCGCTGGCGGCGGGCGTGGACTACGACCTTTCCGACGGCTCGGTGTATCGCACGCTGATCGAGCAGGTAAAGGCCGGGAAAGTTCCGGTGGCGGAAGTGGATCGCGCGGCGGCGCGGATCTTGACGCTGAAGTTCAGGCTGGGCCTCTTCGAGAATCCGTACGTGGATGTGGACTACGCCGTAAAAACGACGGACAGCGCCGACCACCAAAAACTAGCGGAAAAGGCCGCGGAAGAGACGATTGTGCTGCTCAAGAACGAAGGCAATCTGCTGCCACTCGACACCACGAAATACAAAACAATCGCGGTGATTGGGCCGAACGCGGCAGACATTCACCAGGGCGGATACAGCCGCGAGGCGGGCCACAAAGTGAGCGTGCTGGACGGGATTCGCGCGCGCGTTGGAACAAGTGGGACGGTGCTTTACGCGGAGGGCGGGAAGATTACGGACGCGAAGCCGGGCTGGGCGGGCTGGTATCAAAACGACGTGAAACTGGCTGATCCGCAGAAGCAGCTCGACGATGTGCACGCCGCCGTGGAAGTGGCGAAGCAGGCGGATGTGGCGATTGTAGTGGTCGGGGAAAACGAGACGACGAATCGCGAGGCGTGGGCTGAAAACCATCTTGGAGATCGCGACTCGCTCGACTTGCTTGGAGCGCAGGATGAATTGATCAAGGAAGTAGTGGCCACCGGGAAGCCGACGATCGTTTTCCTGCTGAATGGCCGCCCGCTTTCGATCAACTACGCGGCGAAGAACGTACCGGCGATTGTGGAAGGCTGGTATCTGGGGCAGGAGGGCGGGACGGCTGCGGCGGCGGTGCTGTTTGGCGACGTGAATCCGAGTGGGAAGATCGCGGTGACGTTTCCGCGTTCGGTGGGGCAGCTGCCCGACTACTACAACCACAAGCCGTCGCGGAACCGGAGCTACGCGTTCGTGGACAACTCGCCATTGTTTCCGTTCGGGTATGGGCTGAGCTACACGACGTTCAAGTTCGACCACTTGCGGCTGGAGCCGGCGTCGATCGGTGCGACGGGAGCGACGACAATGCATGTCGACGTGACGAATACGGGGAGCCGCGAGGGAACGGAAGTCGTCGAGATGTACATTCACCAAAAACTGGCGACGGTGACGCAGCCGGTGATGGCGCTGCGTGGGTATAAACGCGTAACGCTCGCGCCGGGCGAGAAGAAGACGATAGATCTGCCGTTGAGCCACGATTCGCTCGCGATGATTGGCGGCGATATGAAGGCGGTGGTCGAGCCGGGCGTGTTCGACGTGATGGTCGGGCCGAGTTCCGCGCAGACGCAAACGGCGGAGCTGACCGTGGAGAAGCCGACGTTGATGCGGACCGCTTCAAAGCCAGCGACGGCGACGAAACCTCAATAAAAACGGGCCGATTTGGGCTCAGACGCGGATTTTGCGGTAGGTAGATTCGCGGATGATGAGCTTGGGTTGCAGCAGAATACTTTTCCCTTTGGGCTTCGGGCCGCCCTGCGATTCGGCGTCGATCATGGCGATGGCGAGTGTAGCGGCGCGCTCGCCGATGGCAAAACTTTGCTGATCGACGCTGGTGAGTGGGATGCGCAGAAAGACGTCGTAGTGCAAGTTACCGCAGCCGACGAGAGCGACGTCTTCGGGTACGCGAAGGCCAGCGTCGAGGATCGCGCGCATTGTGCCGATGGCGAGTGGATCGCTGAAGCAAAAAATTCCGTCGGGGCGCGGCCTGAGTTTCAGCAACGTCATCGCGGATTCGTAGCCGACTTCGTGAGCCATTTCGTCGAGCGTGTCGTGCGTGACGATGTATTCGGGGCCGAGCGTGAGGCGGTGCTTGGCGAGAGTTTTTTTGTAGCCTTCGAGGCGGCCGCGCGCCGGGCTGACCTTCGAGCCGCCGATGTGGGCGACTACTTTACAGCCGACTTCGATGAGGTGTTCGGTGGCGATCACGCCGATCAGCTCGTCATCGCCGCCGACGAAATTCGCATCGATACCGGGGACGCGGCGGTCGATCAGCACGAAGGGAATGTTCGCTTCGACGACGCGCTTGAGAGCCGAGGCGGTCCAGTTTGAGGAAGCGATGACGAGGCAGTCGACGCGGCGCGCGATGAGCTGGTCGATCACCTGATTTTCGACTTCCTGATCTTCTTCGGATGAAGAAATCACCAGGTTGTAGCCGGCTTTGCGGAGGACGCCGCCGAGGCCGTTGCCAATTTCCGAGTAGAACGAGTGGACGAGGTCGGGAACGACGAGGCCGATCATGTTGGAACGGCCGGTGACGAGGGCGCGGGCGGCGTAGTTGGGCTTGTAGTTGAGTTCCTTGACGCGCTTAAGGACGCGAGCGCGCGTGGCGGTGCTGATGTCCGAATGATCGCGGAGTGCTTTCGAGACTGTGATGACGGACACGCCCAGGTCGCGTGCAATGTCCTTCATCCGAACGGGTTTCATGGAAAAATCCCCTGAAACGAGACGCGAGAAACTACAAAGGCCCTAACAATACGCTCGTTGAATCGATTCGTAAACATAGACGCACCGATCCGACGCAGCGATTCCGCCCGTGACTTGGGAATTTTCAGAAAGCGTTTTCCGGAAGTTTCGTTGAAGTTTCGCCGGTCACGGCACCGGTGTGGCCGCTTTTTCCTTATAGAAATTTTGAAGCACGTAGAAGGCCTCTTTGCGCTGGCCGCGGTCGGAAATCAATCCTTTGCGATTGTGGAAGTCTTGCACCTGCGGAAGCTGGCGGGTGGGCGATTGAAAATCCATCAGAACCCAGGGGGACATGCCGGCGAGGAACGGGACCTGTTTCCACATGGCGAGCTGGTGCTTGAAAAGATCGGCTTGGTACTCCTCGGTCCAGCGCTCGCTCGCGTCGCCGTGGCGCCCGTACGGCGCGTCGGCGCCGAATTCGCTGACGATGAGCGGCTTGTTGTAGGGCGTCTTCCACTGCATGTGATCGGTTGTGCCGATCGTGTGTTCATACCAGCCGATGTACTCGTTCACGCCGAGCACGTCGACGATTTGGCCGAGCGGATCGTCGATCACGCGCATGTTTTCACCCTGGTTCGAAGTGACGTTCATCGCGGCGGTGAGCAGGCGCGTGGGATCCATCTCGCGCGCTTCGGCGGCGGTTTGCTTGAAGAAGGCGGTGCGGTCGGCATTGATCGGCGTTTCGTTGCCGAGCGACCAGAGAATCACGGCGGCGCGGTTGTGGTCGCGCGAGATTTCTTCACGAAGCTGGTTCTTGGCGTTGTCGAGCGTGCCGGGATTTTTCCAATCGATGCTCCAGTAGACGGGAATTTCGGACCAGACGAGCAGCCCGAGACGGTCAGCGGTGCGGACCATCGATTCGTGATGGGGGTAGTGCGCGAGGCGAACGAAGTTGCAGCCGAGTTCCTTGGCCCAACCGAGAAGTGTGGCGTCGTCTTCGGGTGAGAAAGCGCGGCCGCCGCGGAAAGGCGCCTCTTCGTGGATGGAGATGCCGCGAAGGAAGATGGGCCTTCCGTTGAGCAGAATTCTGTCGCCCTGAGTTTGAATGGAACGGAAGCCGATCTGATCGGTGACGGAATCGCCGGCGCCGGAGACGACGACCCGATAGAGCTTCGGATTTTCAGGAGACCAGAGATCGAGTTTGGCAGGAAATTGAAACGTGCCCTTGCCGTCCGCGTCGGTCGTGACGGTCTGCTTGATGTTCGCTTCGGGGATTTCGAACGTAACGGTTTGCGGGCCGGAGGCGCCCGCGACTTTCACCCAACCGGCGATCTGGTCGAGCGAACCCTTCGCGAGTTGAATGAAGTAGTCCTGAATATAGGTCTTCGGAACCTCGACGATTTCGACGTCGCGAGTGATACCGCCGTAGTTCCACCAGTCGGTGTTAAGCGTAGGAACGCCTTCGGCGTGGCGCGTGTTGTTGACTTCGACGACCACGAAGTTGTCGCCGTCGACGAGCGTGTCGCTCACGTCGAAATTGAAGGGAGTGTAGCCGCCGGTGTGTTCGCCGAGGAAGTGGCCGTTGAGATAGACGCGAGTGAAATAGTTGGCGGCGCCGAAGTATAGGAAGGGGCGGACGTTGTCTTTTTTTTTGTAGTTGAACGAATATTTGTACCAGAGAGGGCCTTCGTAAAAATAAAGGCTGTCGCGCTGCATGTTCCAGTCGCCGGGGACTTTGAGTCCCGGCGAGAGATCGAAATCGTATTCGATGAGCTCCTGTTTATTCTTCGGTTTGCGATTTTCCCAGAACCGGGAATGCAAGCCACCTTCGTAGGGATCGACGATGGCGCGCCACGTGCCGTCGAGGCTGACGGTGGTGCGGTTAGGGACGTTGCCGATGAGATCTTGTGACGGCTTTGATGGAGGGGGCGAGGTTAGCTGCGGCCGGGGCGAAGCGGAAACGAAACTCGACGCAAAGACGATCCAGCAGAGAAACAAAACGAGACGCTTCATGGCGATCACCCTTTTGGCCGATAAACTTTGGAGCGCGCGAGACGAGAGAAAGCGCGCGGCAGAAACCCGTTGACATCCTGAAATCGCGGTGCCAAAGTTTCGCGCGTAGTTAACGCTAACTTCGCCGCATATGCCAGCTTTTTCAAAGCCCGCAGGATCCTGTGGTTCGATTCATAGCGCCCATTATTTTTACCATTTGCCGTCGCAACTGAGTGCAAAAATTCCCGGTCCCCGCGCGACTTTCGAATGTGTTTTGCGCCGCGCTGCGTCCAACTGAGGCTCGAATGCACAAACCGACGAAAACCTTGACGACAATCTCGGCCGCTGCTTGCGCGATGGCTGCGCTGGGGGTGTTCGCGCTGGTGGCGCACGCCCCGAAGGTCCATGCGCAATCCGGAGGCGAGAAAAAGTTCGAGTTGGTGGCCGATGCAGACGCGCGCGCCGAGAAAATTCTGAGCCAGATGACGCTTGAGGAAAAGATCGACTACCTCGGCGGCGTGGACAACATGTTTGTGCGCGCGATTCCGCGGCTGGGGTTGCCGGAGTTCAAAATGTCGGATGGGCCGCTCGGCGTGCGTGGCACAGGGGAATCGACGGCGTATCCCGCCGGAATCATGGAAGCGGCGAACTGGAATCCGGGGCTGGAGTATCAAGTCGGCGTTTCGGTGGGACGCGATGCGAAGGCACGAGGCGTTTCGACGATGCTCGGACCTGGCATGAACATTTATCGCGCGCCGATGTGCGGCCGCAACTTCGAATATTTCGGAGAGGATCCGTTCCTTGCTTCGCGCATGGCTGTGGCGGTGATCGAAGGCATCCAGAGCGAAGGCGTGATCGCAACGGCGAAGCACTACATGGGCAACAACCAGGAATACGACCGCTACGGCGTGAGCTCAGACATCGACGAACGCACGATGCGCGAGATTTATTTGCCGGCGTTCGAGTACTCGGTGACCGAAGCGCACGTGGGCGCAATCATGGATTCGTACAACCTGATCAACGGCGAACACGCCACGCAGAACAAATTCATCAACATTGATGTGGCGAAGAAGGATTGGGGTTTTCCGGGCGTGATCATGTCCGACTGGGACGCGACGCACGATGGAGTGGCGGCGGCGAATGGCGGCATGGACCTCGAAATGCCGTCTGGCAAGTTCATGAACAAGGAGACGCTGCTGCCGGCGATCAAGGATGGACGCGTCACGGTTGCGACGATCGACGACAAAGTGCGGCGCGTGCTGCGGCTGATGATCGCGTACGGATATCTCGATCGGCCGGGACTCGATCCAAACGCGTCGGTGTACAACCAGGAAGGGCGGCGCGTGGCGCTGGAGGCGGCGGAAGGCGGCATGGTGCTGCTGAAGAACAATAGCGTGCTGCCGCTGGATAAAACGAAGCTGAAGACGATCGCTGTGATTGGGCCTGAGGCATTTCCCGTGGTGCCGGAAGGCGGCGGCAGCGCACACGTGGAACCGATCGTGAAGGGCAGCTTTCTGGAAGGCATCGGCGCGTACTTGATGGGCTCGAATGTCAATGTGGTGTACGAGCGCGGCGCGGCGACGCCCTACGAGACGTTTGGCGCGACGCAACTCACGACCACGGCGGACGGAAAGAAGGCGGGCGTAAACGCTGAATACTTCAAGAATTCGAAGCTGGA